>NZ_JAFCSZ010000010.1:0-145940 GCF_049895765.1 Caulobacter sp. DWR1-3-2b1 | reverse complement strand
CTTCGCCAGGCCCCTCAGGCTCTCTTGACTATGCTGTATCGCTCGACGGACCGCCGCTGTCGTTGTGGCGCTCCCGTGGTGTACCTGCCCCATAACGCATCCTTCCAACCATCGGAAAACAGTGCACCATCAAAGTCCGGGACCAAACATCTAGGCGGCGATTTTGCGGTGCTGCAAGCGCCGATGTTCGAGGGTCGACGCGCCGATCGGGCTGCAGGTGACTTTGTACGCCGTGGAGACCCAACGCGCCGCCCCGGCATCCCAAAAGGCGCGCAATCCGTTCATCTGCAGCGCCCGCTAAGTAAAGCTCAGCTTAGCAGACTTTCGGCGCTTGGAAGTTTTCGGATATCCAGCGCAGCCGCTGGGCCCTTGGCACACAGTCGGGGCGAATTTCTTACCATAGAGACTTGCGTCAAAGTCCGACGAAAGCTATCGATAATCATCGGATCTGTAGCGTAGCACAGCGCTTAACGCAGAATTCGAAATCCCCAACGATATCAACACTCTAACGAGACTATTCGTCCGACGGAATATTCCGCGCCTGGGCGAAATAGTGGTCGCGGGCCAGGTTACCGAAGCGGGTGGTGTCGCTGTTGAACGAGAGACGCACGGTGCCGATGGGACCGTGACGCTGCTTGGCGATGATCACTTCGGCCAGGCCTTGCAGTCGGTCCATGTCTTCCTGCCAGGTCAGGTGCTCGGGCGTGCCCTCGCGAGGCTCGGCGCGGCCGACATAGTAGCTCTCGCGATAGACGAACCAGACCATGTCGGCGTCCTGCTCGATCGAGCCGGATTCACGAAGGTCGGAGAGCTGCGGGCGCTTGTCCTCGCGCTGCTCGACCTGACGCGACAGCTGCGAGAGAGCAATGACCGGGCAGCCGAGTTCCTTGGCCAGGGTCTTGAGACCCATGGTGATCTGGCTGACTTCCTGCACGCGGTTGGCGTTGGAGCCGAGGTCTGACCCTGTGACCAGCTGCAGATAGTCGACGACCACGAGATCCAGGCCCACCTGCCGCTTCAGGCGCCTGGCCCGGGCGGTCAGCTTGGCGATGGAGATACCACCGGTGGCGTCGATATAGAGCGGCGCTTCCTGCAGATCCATGGCCGCGTCGCGGACCCGGCCAAACTCGGAGGCGTCGATCTCGCCCTTGCGGAGCCGGTCGCCCGAGACGCCCGAGGCGTCGGCCAGCATCCGCAGGGCCAGTTGCTCGGCGCTCATTTCCAGCGAATAGAAGGCCACGACGCCGCCTTGGACGGTCTTCTTCGTGCCGTCCGGCTGGATCTCGTAGGCGTATTTGCGGGCGACATTGAAGGCGATGTTGGTCGCCAGCGCGGTCTTGCCCATCGACGGACGGCCGGCCAGGACGATCAGGTCGGAGGGGTGCAGGCCGCCGATCTTCTGGTCGAGGTCGGTCAGGTCGGTGGCGACGCCGGACATGCCGCCGTCACGGCTATAGGCCTCGGCGGTCATCTCGACCGCGCCGCGCAGGGCGTCTCCGAAGGTGATGAAGCCAGACGACGCTGTCCCGCTTTCGGCCAGGGTGTAGAGCTGCTGCTCGGCCGCCTCGATTTGGTCGCGAGCGGGCCGGATTTCGTCGCCGCCGCCGTGAGCGGAGGTCGAGATTTCGCCGCCGATGCGGATCAGGTCCCGGCGCAGCGCCAGGTCGAAGACGGCGCGGGCGTAGTCGCCGACATTGGCCGCCGGCGGGGCGCGGTCCACGAGGTCGGCCAGATAGCGCAGGCCGCCCAGCTCGTCGAAGGCCGGGTCCTTCTTGAACTCGTCAGCCAGCAGGATCGGCTCGGCCAGCTGGCCCTTGCGGATATGGGTCTCGATCGACTGGAACAGCCGCTGGTGGAAGGGCTCGTAGAAGTGACGGCCGTTCAGGGCGTCGGTCAGCCGCTCATAAGCCGCGTTATCATAGAGCAGCACGCCGAGCAGCGCCTGCTCAGCTTCCAGATTGTGCGGCGCGACAGCGATGACGACGTCCGAATGAGGCGGACGCAGATCCAGGGCGGGGACGAGAGACATGGTCACTAGTTAACGTGCGGGCCCTTCTTGCGCGCGTGTCGAGAGGGCGCGCGCTCAAGATGAACGGGGATGTTTTGTGTATGTTCTGAGACGGGCGCCGCGCAAGGAAAAGGCGCGGCGATCGCTCGCCGCGCCGTCCGAAAGTGACGTAGGTCCAGCCTACCAGTTGTAGCTGACGCGGGCGTACACAAACCGACCGTTGAAGCCGAACGGCGAGTAGCTGGGGAAGCCGATCGACCCGCTGGGCGAGTTGATCAGGGCCGGCGTCTCGCGCGGATACTGGTCGAACAGGTTGTTGACGCCCAGAGCCAGACCCGCCGGTCCAAGCTTGTAGCGTCCTTCCGCGTCGACCACCGTGCGATGGCCGGTCTCATAGTCCAGCGCCGGGTTGTTGTTGGGCACCAGAACACTGTCGTAATAGGTCGCCTTCACTGTCGCGCCGAAATTGCCCAGGCTCCAGTCAGTGTTGAAGACGAACTTCCGTTCCGGCGTGCCCTGCTCGTAGGTCTTGACGTTGCCGCGGTCGAACAGGAACGGCGGCTGGCTGACCGAGGTGATGCTCGGCAAACCGGGCGTCTTGGTCACATCGGTGCCATTGAAGTTGGCCGCCAGGGTCATGTCGAAGCGACCGGCCGCTTCGGTATCGAGGCGATAGCGGCCGACGATGTCGACCCCCATGGTCGTGGTCTCGACGCCGTTGAGGAAGAACCGCGCCGCGCTGACGCCATAGGGCGCGAGCAGGGCGTTGATCACCGCCGCGGTCGCCGCCGGGGTCGACGGGTTGGGCAGGTTCTCCGACAGCACGATGCGGTCTTCGATCTCGATGCGATAGGCGTCGGCGGTCAGTTCGAAGGCGCCCGTTCGGAAAACGATGCCAGCCGAGAAGTTGATCGACTTTTCGGGCTTGAGCGGCTTGGCGCCCAGGGCGATGGCGATCGGGCTGTTGACCGTGAAGGTGCCCGACTCGACCAGGATCGAGCCCGTCGGCGTCGCCACGTTATTGGTCGCCGTGTAGCTGAAATATTGCTGCTGCAGGGCGGGCGACTTCACGCCGCTCGAGATCGCGCCGCGGATGGCCAGGGCCTCGTCGATGTCGAAACGCGCCGCCAGCTTGCCGGTGACCTTCGAGCCGAAGTCCGAATAGTCCTCGTAGCGGGCGGCGGCGTCGAACGACAGGCGCTCGGTCAGCTTGCCTTCGAGATCGACATAGGCCGAGACGTTGTTGCGCTCGACATCGACCTCGTTGCTGGGACGGAAGCCGCCAAAGCCCTGGGACAACGGCGCGCCGGGCAGCGGACCCTTGGTGTACGAGGCCGGCTCGCCCTGGTGAACCTGGAAGGTCTCCTTGCGGTATTCCAGCCCGAAAGCGAGGTTCGTGGGCTCAACCAGACCGAGGTCATAGCCCTTGGTCACGTTCAAGTTGACGAGGAACTGGTCGTAGTCGAGGCCGCCGGCCTTGAAGTTGCGAGGCGAGGCGGCGCCGAAGGTCGAGTTGATCGTGTTCTTGATCGTGTATTCGAGCGAGTTCTTGCCGTAGGTGACGCCGAGGTCGGTGGTGAAGCCGCCCAACTCGCCCTTGATGCCGCCGGCCAGATTGTAGTCGTCGATCTTGGTGGCGATGATCGGCAGGAAGCCGCCAGGATAGACCGCGATGACGTTGTTGGGGTTGTTGTAGGTGCGCGCTGTGGCGGCCGCTTCGGTGTCGCGGTGTTGATAGCCGCCATAGCCGTATATCGACCAGATCTCGTTCACCGGGACGCCGGCGTTCAGATAGAGCGCTTTGCTTTCCAGCTTGGGATCGCCGTAGCGTCCCAGGACGATCGGGCGGCCATAGTTGGGCGCGGAGGCGAGATTGACATAGTCCGAACGGTTGGTCGGGTGGCGGTTCACATATTCGGCCGACACCGTCAGGAAGCCTTCCGGACCCAGCGGTAAGCCCTGCCAGCCTGACACCGACAGGGTCATGCCGTCATTGGCGTCGCGGGTGCCGCGCGCAGTCTTCACCTTGGTGTCGTAGTTGCCCCAGTTGATGGTCGCCCCGCCGCCGCTGCGGGCTTCGCGAAGGCGCAGGTTGATGACGCCGGCGATGGCGTCGGCGCCGTACTGGGCCGAGGCGCCGTCGCGCAGGACCTCGACGCGGTCGACGGCGACGGTCGGGATGGAGTTGAGGTCGAAGGCGGTCGAGCCGCGGCCGATCGAGCCGTTGATGTTGACCAGCGCGCCGACGTGGCCGCGCATGCCATTGATCAAGACCAGGGTCTGGTCGGGCGCGAGGCCGCGCAGGGTGGCAGGACGAACGTGGTCGGTGCCATCGGTGATGGCGGGGCGCGGGAAGTCGATGGCGGGCGTCAGATTCGACAGCGCCTGGGCCAGTTCAGCGCCGCTGCCCTGGCGGGCGAGCGCCTGGTTGGTAATCACATCGACGGGCGCGATGGTGTCGAGCCGGGTGCGGCCGGCGGTGCGTGTGCCGGTGACGACGACCTGTTCTACGGCGGTGTCGTCGGGGGCGGAAGCTGTCTGGGCCTGGGCCGATCCCGCGATGGCGGCAAGCGAGACGGCGGCGAAAAGCGCGGTGCGAAGCGTCATACTGTAGTTCCCCTCGTTACGATTACCGGGACCGGCGCGAGGCCAGCTTGGTCCGGAAGCGGAGGTTTTTTCACCCCTCGGGAGAACCATGGTCGCGTTCTGGGCTGCCTACAAGTTGAACATTTCTTGGCTGGAATGCAGAAAAAAACGGCGCGGATTGCTCCGCGCCGTTTCTCGATAAATCACCGATCTCGAAGAGATCAGGACTCGTAGTGATCGCCTTCGAACGAACCGGCGCCACCGGCGGCCATGTCCGAGGCCGCTTCGGCGTCAGCCGCGCGGTCTTCTTCGAATTGAGCGGCGATGACGTTTTCGCCGCGCGCTTGACGCTCGGCTTCGTCGGCGCTGCGCGCGATGTTGAGGGTGACCGTAACGGTCACTTCAGCATGCAGCTTCACCTTCACTTCGTGGACGCCCAGGTTCTTGATGGGCTTGTCCAGGACGATCATCGAGCGATCGACCTTGCCGCCTTCGGCCTTGATAGCGTCGGCGACGTCGCGACCCGCGACCGAACCGTACAGCTGGCCGCTTTCGCCAGCCTGACGGATCATCACGTATTGCGTGCCGTCGAGGGTCTCGCCGACAGCGCCGGCGGTCTCGCGGTTCTTCACGTTGCGCACTTCGATTTCAGCACGCTGAACTTCGAAGGACTTCCGGTTGGCAGCGTTGGCGCGCAGGGCCTTGTGACGCGGCAGCAGGAAGTTACGGGCGAAGCCGTCCTTCACGGTGACTTCGTCGCCGAGGGTGCCAGTGCCTTCAACGCGTTCGAGCAGGATAACTTTCATCGTGGTGTCTCCCTTACTTCACGACGTAGGGGAGCAGAGCCAGGAAGCGGGCGCGCTTGATGGCCTTGGCCAGTTCGCGTTGCTTCTTGGCCGACACCGCGGTGATGCGCGACGGAACGATCTTGCCGCGCTCGGAAACGTAGCGTTGCAGGAGCTTGACGTCCTTGTAGTCGATCTTCGGAGCGCCGGCGCCGGAGAACGGGCAAACCTTGCGACGACGGAAGAAGGGGCGGCGGGCGCCGCCAGCGGCGGGCGCGCCGGCTGCGGCTTCGGGAGCAGTGGTATCGGTCATGATCTCTCTTCTCCCTTACGCGGCTGCGAATTCGTCACGGGGACGATCAGGACGGTCCGAACGCTCGGGACGGTCGCTACGTTCGCGGTCGCGACGGGCCAGAACCGGCGACAGTTCCAGGTCCAGCTCTTCAACGCGGATCGTCATGAAGCGCAGAACGTCTTCATTGATCAGCAGCTGGCGCTCGACTTCCTTGATCGCCGGCGCCGGAGCGTCGATGGCGAGCAGGGAATAGTGGCCCTTGCGGTTCTTCTTGATGCGGTAGGTGAGGTTACGCAGGCCCCAGTATTCGATCTTGGCGATGTGACCGCCGCCTTCTTCGATCAGGGCTTTGATTTGCTCATTCAGAGCTTCGGCCTGTTGCGGCGAGATATCCTGCCGCGCGATGACCACGTGTTCGTAGAACGCCATGTTTTCCTTCTTCCGGCTTGGAGGGCGGCGTGAACGTCGGCGGAAGTCCGACATCCCCGATGGATCCTGAGCGCGACCGGGAAATCCCGACCCCTGAGGGGCTGCGCCAAAGACCGCCATCCGTGAGAGCGCGCGCTAGTACAGGAGAAGGGCCTGAGAAGCAAGAATGCTTTGCCAGCGCCGCATTTTTCGGCGCCGGCGCGGGCCTGCGGAAACCGTCGCGCGAAGCGACTAGCTTTGCCTTGCCGCAACGGCAGGCCGTGCTAGGTAACTCTTACATGAAGTCTAGCGCTGTCATAAGCGCCCTTGGGGCCTTCGCGCTGTCGGTGACCTTCGCCGGCTCAGGCGCGGCCCAGGCCATTCAGAAGCCGGACCTGTCGGTTTCGGCCAATGACGGCCATTTCACCGGTTATTCGGCGACCCTACCACTCGACGTCTCGACCGATACCGAGGCCGCCAGGCTGACCGCCAAGGTGGCGGGTTCGCTTGAGAACCCCACCTACGATCTTGATTTCAACCTGATCCGCAAGCCGGACGCCGAGCGCTTCGGCAAGCGATCCATGGCTCTGGGCGCATCGTGGAACGATCGTGAGGCCAGGTTGCGCTCGTCGCTGTCCAGGGCGTTCGGTTTCGGTCTGCTGCCGCGCGCCAACTATGTCAGCGTCTCGATGGATATGGACGCAAGCCGCGCCATCGCCATTCCGGGCCAGATCCCGGTGGCGCGAGCCAATCTGCGCTCGGCCCTGACGCTGGACGGCAAGCCGGTCGGTTCCATCGCCTTGGGCGGCGGCTCGATGGGCGACGAGGGTGTCGATGTCAGCTTCACGCGCCCTTTCGACATCCCCGCCGAGTTCACTGTCAGCCTGCGCGCCGCCGCGACCAATGGCGGCGAAGACTGGCGCGTCCAAGATAGTCGCGTCATGGTCAAGCTGGTGAAGGCGAGCTGGTAGCCCTCTGCTTGCGAGCCGTCACGGCAGCGAACTTCGCCAGATAATCCGGGTGCTCGGTGCCCATCAGGCGATCCCACCAGGTGAAATAGAGCCCGTAATTATAGCCCGCCTGGGCGTGGTGCAGGTCGTGGTGGGTTACGGTCGTCAGCCAAGGCAGCAGCGGCCGGCCGTCCTTGCGAGCGGGGAACAGCTCGTAGCCGCTGTGGCCAAGAGTATTGCGGACGATCTGGTGCAGCATGAACAGGCCCGCCACCGGCCACTGGGTCGGGACGATCATCATCCACAACGGCACGAACAGGGCGTTGATCGCGGCCTCGCCCAGATCGAAGCTGTAGGCTGTAAAGGGCGACGGGTTGTGCGACCGGTGGTGCCGCCGGTGAAAGGCTCGGAACAGTCGGCGGTCATGGATCAGGCGATGGGTCCAGTAGAACCAGGCGTCGTGGCCGATGATCATCAGGACAAGGCTGCTCCAGAACCAGACAGGCCCAAGTTCTCGCGCGATGTAGGGGCCTGGCATCAAACCGGCGCGAAACAGGCTGAAGGTCAGAAGGCCCACGGTCGAGAAGATCATGATGGAACGGATCGAGCAGGCGAATTCCATCAGAAGTTGGCGGGCGGGAGGCCGCTCGCCGCGGATCTTGCGGCTGGCGAGGGGGGCGGCCAGCAGCACCCACAGGGTGAACCATACGCCGACGGCGAAGGTCACGTAGCGAGCGACATCGACCCGGGTGGCCTGCAACCAGCTGTCCAGGAAGGGTTGGATGATCTGAAGGTCCATGGGGTGCTCCTCGTTTTGACGGGGGCAGGAGAGCCTGTAGCCACAGCGTGGTCGCGCCGAAACTGGAATTCAGGCCGACTTGTTCGAATTCGGCAGCGTATCACCGGTTTCGACCAGCCGGAGGCGAGGGCTGTTCGAGGGGGCGGCGGCGCAGGCCCGCTGGCGCCAGGCGGTCGGGGTCGAGTCGGTCTCGGCCCGGAAGGCGCGGTTGAACGGACCCAGGGAGGCGAAGCCGAGATCGAAGGCGATGGCGGATACCGACTTCAGGGCCTGTTCGGGGTCGGCCAGCGCGACCTTGGCCGCGGCGATACGGTGGCTATTGACGTAGTCGGCGAAGTTGCGATGGCTCAGCACGCCGTTGATCAGCTTGCGCAGACGATGCTCGGGCGCGCCGACCAGGGCGGCGAGGGCGCCAATCGACAGGTCCTCACCGCGCCAGACCTCGTTCTCGGTCATGGCTCGCTCGAGGCGCACAAGAACCAAACGATCGGCGGGGCCGAGATCCATCGACGGTGGCGCCGACGCGGTCGCGGCGGAGGTGTCAGCCTGGGCCTCGACAAGCTGTGGTTCAGCGCGCAGCAGCGCCAGAGTCGTGCCGAGAGCCAGGATCGCCAAGGCGCCGGCTTGGACGACGCCCATCGTCCCGGTTGGCAGAAAGGGCAGCCAGCCCATGTCCTTGGCCGCGACCACCAGCACATAGCCGCCGGCCGAGGCGGCAAGCAGCGGTCGCAGGCGCCGTCGCTGGGCCACCAGGTCGCCGCGCCAGCCGCGCCAGGCCACCACCAGCAGATGTCCGACCAGCAGGATCTGGAGAAAGATGTAGACGGACCAGATCGGCGGGCACCACGCCTTCGGCGCGACCTGGGCTGCCAGCCAAAACAGAAACGCGCCGACCGGCGCGATCAGTCGCCAGGCCGGGGGATGTGGAGCGTCTTCCAGCAAGTCGAGGGCGAACATCCAGAAAAGACCCGTTCCCACGACCGAGGCCGCCCAGACCGGATCAAACCTCTGCAGTTCAGGCCGCCAGCCCGTGACGACATGGGCGATGGCGCAGATGAAAAAGATCGCGCCCAGCCAGCGGGTCGGGGTGGGGCGCGGCGTGGCCGCGAGAGCCAGGCCCGCCGCCGCGAAGCCGCCGATGGCGACGCCCCGGACGACGGCCTCGAGTTGCGATGGATCGGTCATGGCCGATAATCCTCGCCAGCCTCGCAACCCTCAAGCCGCGAGGCTGGCCGAAACCGTAAAGGTCTCGCTACTTCTTGGCCTTGTAGGCCTTGTAGGCCTTCACGGCGTCCATGGTCTTGGTGACATGGCCGGCGAAGTTGCCATCGGTATAGGCCATCAGGATCTTGCCGTTGGGGGCGATCACATAGGATGTGCGGTTGGACCAGCCGCCGGGCATGGGCAGGGCGACATCATAGGTCTTGACCAGACCGTCCGGCGCAGCGGCCACGGCGAACTTGTCGCGGCAGTGCTCCTTGGAGAAGGCCTTGATCTTGTCGACATTGCCGGCCGTCACGCCGATCACGGTCGCGCCCAGCTTTTCAAAGTCCGGGGTCGCTTCGGCGAACTCGTGAGCCTCGGCTGTGCAGCCGGCGGTGTAGGCGGCCGGGAAAAAGTAGAGCACCACGGGACCCTTCTTCAGCGCCTTTGACAGGGTGAAGCTGAAGTCCTTGCCGGCCAGGGCGGCGGGGGCGGTGAAGTCTGGGGCCTTGGCGCCCGGCTTAAGCGCGGCAAAGGCGGGCGAGGCGGCGAGTACGGCGATAGCCGCGAGGCCGGCGGTCAGGCGATTCATGAAAGACTCCATCGGTTTTCGTCGCCCGAGCTACGGGTTGGTCTGCAATTTGGACGCACTCTGCGGGAATGCAAGCAAAGCGCTGTCGCTCTTGCCCGTCAGGGGGCTTTCCCCTAACGCTCCGGCCCCAAGTACGGCATTGAATCTCTAGCACGGAGCGAGCTTCCAATGAGCATCGCCTTCATTTTCCCCGGACAGGGCAGCCAGTCGGTCGGCATGGGCGCCGATCTCGCGCAGGCCTTCGCCGCCGCCCGCGAGGTCTTCCAGGAGGTCGACGACGCCTTGGGCCAGAAGCTTTTCGCCTTGATGAAGGAAGGTCCCGAAAGCGACCTCACCCTCACCGAAAACGCCCAGCCGGCCCTGATGGCCGTCAGCTTGGCGGTTGCCCGCGTGCTGGAAAAGGAATTCGGAATCGGCATCGACCGCGCCGCCTTCGTCGCCGGCCATTCGCTGGGCGAATATTCGGCCTTGGCCGCGGCCGGCTCGATCACCCTGGCCGACACCGCGCGCCTGCTGAAGCTGCGCGGCCAGGCCATGCAGCGGGCCGTGCCGGTGGGCGAGGGCGCGATGGCGTCGCTGATCGGCCCCAAGACCGACCTGGCGCTTGCCGAAGCCGCCGCCGCCGCCGGCTCGGAAGTCGGCGTCTGCGTCGTGGCTAACGACAACAACAACGGCAATGTGGTGATCTCGGGCGACAAGGCCGCCGTCGACAAGGCCATCGAGAAGGCCAAGGAACTGGGCGCGCGCGCCATTCCGCTGAACGTTTCGGCGCCGTTCCATTGCCCGCTGATGCGGCCGGCAGCTGACGAGATGGCCGAGGCCCTGGCCCGCACCACAATCGTCTCGCCGCGCGCGCCGCTGGTGGCCAATATCACCGCCGGTCCGGTCCACGATCCCGACATCATTCGCGGCCTGCTGGTGGAGCAAGTCACCGGCCGAGTCCGTTGGCGCGAAAGCATGATCTGGCTGGCCGGCGAGGGCGGTGTCACCCGCTTCGCCGAGGCCGGGGCCGGCAAGGTTCTGTCGGGCATGGCCAAGCGTATCGCGCCCGACGCCGAGGCGACGCCGCTGAACAGCCCGGCTGACCTCGAAGCCTTCGCCAAGTCTCTTTAAAGGCTGTCATCCCGGGCAAGCGCGCAGGGCGCCGACCCGGGACCACAACAAGCGCCGGCATGTCCGGCGGTCCCGGCTCTCCGGCCGGGATGACAAATCTGGATTGGGAGACCCAACCATGTTCGATCTCACCGGCAAGACTGCTCTCGTCACCGGCGCTACGGGCGGCATCGGCGGCGCCATCGCCAAGGCCCTGCATGCGCGAGGCGCTCATGTCGTGCTCTCCGGCACCCGCGAATCGGCCCTGGCCGAGCTGAAGGCCCAGTTCGGCGAGCGCGTCTCGACCGTGGCGGCCAATCTTTCAGACGCCGCAGCCGTCGACGGACTGGTCGCCAAGGCCGAGGAGGCAGCCGGCGCGCCGTTGGACATCGTGATCGCCAATGCCGGCATCACTCGCGACGGCCTGATCGTGCGGATGAAGGACGAGGACTGGGACACCGTCATCAAGGTGAACCTGGAGGGCTATTTCCGCCTGTCGCGCGCCGCCGCCAAGGGCATGATGAAGCGCCGCTCGGGTCGGATCATCGGCATCACCTCGGTGGTCGGTGTGACCGGCAACCCCGGCCAGACCAATTATGCGGCCTCAAAGGCCGGAATGATCGGGTTTTCCAAGGCCTTGGCCCAGGAACTGGCCAGCCGCAACGTCACGGTCAACTGCGTTGCGCCCGGCTTCATCGCCAGCCCGATGACCGACGCCCTGAACGAGTCCCAGAAGGCCGGCATCCTGGCCAATATTCCGGCCGGCCGTCTCGGCGAAGGTAGCGATATCGCCGCTGCATGTGTTTACCTGGCCAGCGACGAGGGCGCCTATGTGACTGGCCAGACCTTGCACGTGAACGGCGGCATGGCCATGATCTAGCGCGCCTCCCGCCAAAGTGGAAACCGGTTTGGCGACAAGGAGGCGCGCCATCATATAAGTCTTGAGCCTTTCCATTCGGAAAGGCTCGGGGGCCTCGCGTTTCTTCAAGGGCGACCCGCTGGTCACCCGAAAAAGAACGTGATAGGCGGTGGCCCGACAATTCCCGTGAATGGCGAGGCCTCGGCCAAACCGTTGGCGGACAACAGATTCAAAACTGAGGGACTAACAGAATGTCCGACATTCTCGAGCGCGTGCGTAAGATCGTCATCGAGCACCTGGATGCCGATCCCGAGAAGGTCACCGAGAAGGCCAGCTTCATCGATGACCTGGGCGCCGACAGCCTCGACAATGTCGAGCTGGTGATGGCGTTCGAAGAAGAGTTCGACATCGAAATTCCGGACGACGCCGCCGAACACATCCAGACGGTTGGCGACGCCGTGAAGTTCATCACGGAAAAGACCGGCGCCTAAGGCGTCAGGTTCGCCTCCGAGGCGAACAGGCTATCACCGCCGCGCAGCACGGGCTCTTGCCTTCGTGCGCGCGGCGGTTTTCGTATGTGGCCGAGAGTCGCGGCCTGGGGAGGCGTCGGATCTGTCCGCTCATCCCCATATGTCCGCGACTACGAAGGTTGGGAGTGATCCATGCGTAGAGTTGTCGTCACCGGACTTGGCCTGCTGACCCCGCTGGGTCAGGGCGTCGAGATATCCTGGAAGAATATCCTCGCCGGCAAATCCGGCGCAAACCGCATCTCGGCCTTCGATCCTACCGAATACGCCTGCAAGGTGGCCTGCGAGGTTCCGCGCGTCGATGGACGTGGCGGCGGCGGCCCTGATGTCGAAGGCGCCTTCAACCCCGACCTGACCATGAGCCCGCGCGACCAGAAGCGCGTCGACGACTTCATTCTGTACGGCATCGCCGCCGCCGATGAGGCCGTGAAGGACTCGGGCTGGGTTCCGGAAACCGAGGAAGACAAGTACCGCACCGGCGTGATCATGGGCTCGGGCATCGGCGGCCTGTCGACCATCGCCGACACCGCGCTGGAGCTTGAGGCCAAGGGCCCGCGCAAGGTCAGCCCGTTCTTCATCTCTTCGGCCCTGATCAACCTGATCTCCGGTCAGGTCTCGATCCGCTATGGCTTCAAGGGACCCAACCACTCGGTGGTTACGGCCTGCGCCACGGGCGCCCACGCCATCGGCGACGCCGCTCGCCTGATCAAGTATGGCGACGCCGACGTGATGGTGGCCGGCGGCGCCGAAGCGGCCGTCTGCAAGGTCGGTATCGCCGGCTTCATTGCCTGCCGCGCCGTCTCGACCGATTTCAACGACACGCCTGAAAAGGCCTCGCGCCCCTATGACCAGGACCGCGACGGCTTCGTGATGGGAGAGGGCGCCGGCGCCCTGGTTCTGGAAGAGTACGAGCACGCCAAGGCGCGCGGCGCAAAGATCTATGCCGAGGTCGTAGGCTATGGTCTGTCGGGCGACGCCTATCACATCACCGCGCCTTCCGAGGACGGTGACGGCGGCTTCCGGGCCCTGTCGGCGGCCGTCAAGGACGCTGGCCTGCAGCCCTCGGACATCGACTACATCAACGCCCACGGCACCTCGACCATGGCCGACGGCATTGAGGCCAAGGCCGTCGAGCGCTTCCTGGGCGATCACGCCAAGAACGTGGTGATGTCTTCGACCAAGTCGATGACCGGACATCTGCTGGGCGCCGCCGGCGCCATCGAGGGCATCTTCTCGATCCTGGCCATCCGCGACCAGATCGCCCCGCCGACCATCAATCTCGACAATTCCAATGTGGACGTCGCCATGAACCTGGCGCCTCACAAGGCCGTGCCGATGAAGATCGACGTCGCCGTCTCCAACAGCTTTGGCTTCGGCGGCACCAACGCCTCCGTCGTATTCCGTAAAATCTCGTGAGCCGCAAAGCCGCCCCGCCGCGCAAGGCTCGCAAGCCCGAGTTGGCGTCCATCGGACGTCGGTTGATCGCCATGATCTTCGCCGCCGGCGCCACCCTGGTCGTCATTGGCATGGTGTTCGTGTTCGGCGCGATCTGGCTCTATCAAGGGCCAGGTCCGGCGGCCAAGAGCGGCGACATTACCTCCGTGGTCCTGCGCCGGGGCGCCAGCGTGCCCGAGATCGCCGCCAGTCTTGAAAGCGGCGGCGTGATCCGCTCGTCCTCGATCTTCATGACCGCGGCCCAAGTCACCGGCGCGGCGCGGTCGCTGAAGGCCGGCGAATACGAGTTCAAGAACCGAGCCTCAATGGCCGAGGTGCTCGACGCCATCCGCAAGGGCAAGGTGGTTCGCCACTTCGTGACCGTTCCCGAGGGCGTCACCTCGGACATGGCCATCGAGATCCTCATGCGCTCGCCCATCCTGACCGGCGTGGCCCCGACCCCGCCGGAGGGCGCAATCCTGCCCGAGACCTATCAGGTCGAACGCGGCGAGGACCGTTCCGCCGTCCTGCAGCGGATGATGGACGATCGCGATCAGTTGCTCGACGAGTTGTGGCCGCAACGTCAGAAGGGCCTGCCGTTCTCGACCCGGAACGAGGCCATGACCCTGGCCTCCATCGTCGAGAAGGAAACGGGCATCGCCTCCGAACGTCCGCGCGTCGCCGCCGTGTTCGTCAACCGCCTGCGCACCGGCATGCGCCTGGGCAGCGACCCGACCATCATCTACGGCCTGACCCGGGGCCGTCCGCTGGGCCGCGGCATCCTGCTGTCGGAGCTGCAGCGCCAGACGGCCTACAACACCTATCTGATCGACGGGCTGCCGCCGACGCCCATCGCCAATCCAGGCCGCGCCGCTATCGCCGCCGTTCTGGATCCGCCCAAGACCGACGAGCTCTATTTCGTCGCCGACGGCACCGGTGGCCACGTGTTCGCCCGCACCCTGGAAGAGCACAACGCCAATGTCGTCAAATGGCGGCAAGTCGAGCGTAGCCGCGCGGCCAAGAAGCCGGCCGCCGCTCCGCTGAGCGGGGGCTGAGGTGGCGTTGTCGGGCATGACGGGCTTCGCACGCGTCGAGGGCGCGCACGGGGCCTGGTCCTGGGCCGTGGAGGCCCGCAGTGTCAATGGCCGCAACCTGGAGACCCGCTTTCGCGGCCCGCCAGGCTTCGACAGCCTGGACCGCGTGGCCCGCGACGGCGCCCAGACCCGCTTCCAGCGCGGCCAGCTGACGCTCAACGTCCAAGGCAAGCGCGCCGAGGCCCTGGGCCAGACCCAGGTCAGCGTCGAGACCCTGGAGCGCTATCTGAAGGCCGGCAGCGCCTATGTCGCCACCGGCATGGTCGCCAAGCCCACCCTCGACGGCCTGCTGGCCCTTCGCGGCGTCATCGAGGTCCGCGAGGAAGATGATGACGCCGAGACCCGCGCCGCTGTCGAGGCCGCCATGGCCGTTTCGATCAGCCAGGCGCTCGACGCCCTTAAGATTGCTCGGTTGGAAGAGGGGACTTCTCTGACACCGGTGCTCAACGGCCAGGTCGATACCATCGAGCGCCTGACGACCGAGGCGGGCGTCGAGGCCGCCGGTCAGCCAGCCGTGCTGAAGGACCGTTTTGCGCGCCGCATGACCGAACTGCTGGGCGAGGCGGCCTCGGACGAGCGCATCGTTCAGGAAGCCGCCGCCATGGCCGTGAAGGCCGATGTCCGCGAGGAACTCGACCGGCTCGCCGGCCACGTCGCCGCCGCCCGCACCTTGCTGACCGGCGAAGCCGCCGCCGGCCGTCGTCTGGATTTCCTGTCCCAGGAATTCATGCGCGAATCCAATACCCTCTGCTCGAAATCGGCGCTCAGCAGCCTGACCACGATCGGCCTGGAGATGAAGGCCACGATCGAGCAGTTCCGCGAACAGGTTCAGAACGTTGAATAAGCCCAACCACAAGACCCGAGGCTTGCTGCTGATGGTCGTCGCGCCCTCGGGCGTCGGCAAGACCTCGCTGACCCGCCGCCTCGTCGCCGACCACGGCGATCTGCACCTGTCGATCAGCGCCACCACGCGCGAGCCGCGTCCGGGCGAGCACGACGGCCGCGACTATCACTTCGTCGATCACGCCAGGTTCCAGGGCATGATCGGGGAAGACGCCTTCCTCGAATGGGCCGAGGTCTATGGCAATCACTATGGCAGTCCGCGCGCCCCGATCATGGAGGCGCTGGATCGCGGCGAGAGCGTGCTGTTCGACATCGACTTCCAGGGCGCGATGAAGGTCCACAGGCAGGCCGGCGCCGACAGCGTGCTGGTCTATATCCTGCCGCCGTCCCTGGCCGAGATGAGCCGGCGCCTGCACGCCCGCAGCCAGGACAGCGAAGACGTCATCCACCGCCGCCTGGCCCGCGCCAAGGACGAGGTCGCCGCCTGGGAGCAGTTCGACTATGTCATCCTCAATGACGACTTCGACCGCGCCTATTCGGACCTGGCCCACATCTACCACGCCGAGCGCCAGAAGCGGGTGCGCAACCCGTGGATCGGCGGACTGGTGCAGGATCTGCTGGCGGAAGAAATCTAGGCGAGGCGTTCTTCGCGATTTCGGCGTTCGTGGTTGAAGATTGATACTCGGCGCCGCTCTGTGAGGCGACTGGCGGGAGAGAATTCGATGGTGATGATCAATGTCCCGCTCCCGCAGGAGCGGTTGGAGAAGATCAGCGCCATGCAACGGCTGGTCGATGCAGCCTTGGCCGGTGAAGCGGGAACTCACTCGATGAGCGATCTTCTCGCCGAAGCGCGACGGCAAGGAAACGTCGAAGGCCGCGTATAGGTTTGGCCGCGCAGTGCAACTTGCTCACTTCAGCGATGATCCGAATATCGGGCTCTTCGAACCGCGCCCGGTGCGCGTCGCCGTGGATCGGCCTGTTGGCCAGGATTGGTTAAACGGTCCGCTCGTCTGGGCGATCGATCAGCCCCATCGCATTCTCTACCTCTTTCCGCGAGAGTGCCCTCGCATAGTCGTCTGGCCGACGCCGGAGACAACCGAGGAGGACCGTCTGACTTGGATGGGCGAGACCTGTGCGCAGGCCGTAGCCTATGTGGAGAGTAGTTGGATGGATCGCCTTAAAAGGGCGGTGATCCACCGCTATGCCATGCCGCCAGATGGCTTTGAGGATACTCGCGAGATTGGAATGTGGGCTTCCAGAAGTGCTGTCCGGCCATCTGGCGTCGAGGCATTGGCTAATCTTCCGGCGCAGCTTGCCGAGCACGACGTCGAACTTCGTCCTTTGGAGAGGCTGACGAGCCTGAGGCCGATTTGGAACTCGACCCTTCACGCTAGCGGCGTCCGGCTTCGGAACGCCGTGGGCTGGGGAGAACCGGGCTGGCCGCACTCGGTGCCCGCCGGCGGCGCCTAACCGGTCAGCGTCGCCCGCGCCAGCGCCAAGAACCCCTCGATCGGCACGTTTTCGGCGCGGATGTCGGGGCTGATCCCCGCCTTCTCGCAAAGCGTTCCGCCGCCCAGCGCCTTGAGGCTGGACCGCAACATCTTGCGGCGTTGGCCGAAGGCGGCCGCCGTCACGCGCTCAAGGGCGGCCAGTTCGTTGGCCGGCGGGATGACGGCGCGGGGGATCAGGCGGATCACGGCCGAATTGACCTTGGGCGGCGGTGTGAAGGCGCGGGCCGGCAGGTCCATGATGACCTTGGCCTCGCAGACCGTCTGGGAGATCACCGCCAGGCGGCCATAGGCGTCGTCATTGACCCGGGCGGCGATGCGCTCGGCGACCTCTTTCTGAAACATCAGGGTCATCGAGACGGGCAGAAACGGGCCGGTCAGCCAGTTGATCAGTAACTGGGTGCCGACATTGTAGGGCAGGTTGGCCACTATGTGAGCCGGGACGCCGCCGACAGCCTTTGATGCATCGACCTTCAGCGCATCGCCCTGCACGACCTCCAGCCGCTGCTCAGCGGCTTCGGAAAGCTCGGCCAGGATCGGCATGAACCGGGTGTCCATCTCGATGGCCACGACGCGGGCGCCGGTCTCCAGCAGGGCGCGGGTCAGGCCGCCGGGGCCGGGACCGACCTCGACCACCACGTCTTCGGGTCCTATGCCGGCCAGCCGCGCGATCTTGCGGGTGATGTTGAGGTCCAGCAGGAAGTGCTGACCAAAGCTCTTGCGGGCCAGAAGGTCGTGACGCTCCAGGGCGTCGCGCAGCGGCGGCATGTCGGCCAGGCTCATGGTCGTCGGTCTCGAAAGGGGCGGTTCTTTAGACTAAAGATTTAGGCCGCGCGGCGGGCGGCGATCTGTGCCGCCAGCTTGATGGCGGCGATCAAGCTATCGGCTCGGGCAAGGCCCCGTCCAGCGATGTCGAAGCCGGTGCCGTGGTCGGGAGAGGTGCGGACGATGGGAAGGCCCAGGGTGACGTTCACCCCACCCCAGAAGTCGAGCATCTTGACCGGAATCAAGGCCTGGTCGTGATACATGCACAGCACCGCGTCGTAGCGGGCGCGGGCCTCGACATGGAACAGGGTGTCGGCGGGCGATGGCCCCAGAACATCGACGCCCAGATCGCGCAGCACTCGGGCGGCTGGTTCAATGATCTCGATCTCTTCTCGACCTAGCGCCCCGCTTTCGCCCGCGTGGGGGTTGAGGGCGGCCAGCGCCAGGCGAGGCCGGGCGACGCCAAAGTCGCGCTTCAGGGCCTGGTTGGTCACCATTCCGGCCGTGACGATGGCCTCGACCGACAGGGCGGCCGACACGTCGCTCAGGGCCTTGTGGATCGTCACCAGGGTGGCGCGCAGGCCGCCGGCCGTCAGCATCATCACCGGGCCGCGAACGCCCTCTTGAGGCGCTCCGGCGGTCAGTTCGGCCAGGAATTCGGTATGGCCCGGAAAGGTGAAGCCGGCGTCGTAGAGCGGCGCCTTGGCGATGGGCGCCGTGACGAGGCCCGATACTGCGCCCGATAGCGCCAGGCCGGCGCCGGTCTCGATGCATCGGACGATCTGGGCGGCGTGGGCGCTGGAAGGCTGGCCCGAGACGACGGGGCTCAGCAGCGGAAGATCGAGCACGGGGAGAGCGGTGGGGAAGACGTCGAGGGCCTCGACCGGACCGGTGACGGTCTTGACCTTGACGCCCGAGCCCGCCGAGGCCAGCAACCGCGCATCGCCCACGACCATGAAGGGCGGCCCCTCCCATCGGAGCGCCGCCCAGGCCTTGGCGATGATCTCGGCCCCAACGCCGGCGGGATCGCCGGCGCTCAGGGCCAGGGGCTTTGTCTTCAACGGGTTTCTATGGTCGCCGAGTTGCGGAGGTCGCGCAGGTAGCGCTTAGAGATCAGGGCCAGTTGCTGACCGCGCAAGCGGTTCTCGATCTGGTCGTGCGACGGCGCGCCGCCGCCCGACTGACGCTTGCCGCAGACGGCGATCAAGTGAAGGCCGGCTTCGGTGCGGATCGGATCCGAAACCTGGCCGATATCCAGGGCCGTGGCGGCGGCCTGGAAGGCCGGCGCCAGGTCGGTGATCTCGGCCTCGCCGAGGTCGCCCGCGACCAGCCCGTCTACCTTGCCGGCGGCGGCTTCCAGGGTCGAGCAACTGGTGATTTGCGGCTTCAGCGCCAGCAGGGCGCTGTTGGCGGCCTGGATCTGCTGGGCCGTCGCGTCGGCGGCCAGCGGATAGGCCACCTGCTTGAGGTCGACCAGGGCCGTCTTGGCGCCCGAGCGCTTCTCGCGCAGGTAGATGATATAGACGCCGTCGCGAACCGGGATCGGACGCGATAGCTGGCCGGGGCGCAGCTCTTCGAGCGCCGCGTCGACCTCGGGCGGCATTTCGCCCGGGCCGATCCAGCCGGCGTCGCCGCCATTGGCCGCCGTGGCCGCCGACGAGAACTGACGGGCGACCGCCGGGAAGGGCGCGCCTTGTTGCATCTGGGCGACTAGCTGGGTCGCGCCACTGACGGCCGTTTCCATGCCGCCGACGCGGGTGGCGTCGATGAACACTTCGCTGACCTGATACTGCGGCTTGCTGGCCGATTCGGCCGCGCGGCGCTGGAAGGCCTTGATCTGGTCTTCGCCGACCCGCAGGCGCGAGCCATAGCGACCGCTGATCCAGTTCTGCCAGCTGCTGTCGATACGGATTTGCGAGCGGAAGGTCTCGGCGCCGACGCCTTGCGCGGACAGCTGGGCCAGCAGCTGGGCGCCAGTCATGTTGGCGTTATTGCCCTTGGCGATCTCGTCGATCTGCTCGTCGACTTCCTTGTCGGTCGAGATGATCGTGATCTTCTGGGCTTTTTCGACCCGGCGCAGTTCCTGCAGCTGGACGTGCTCGTCGATCAGTGAACGGAGGGCTTCCTGCTCCAGCTGGGGCAGGTTTTCCTCGGTCGGCTGCACGCCGGAGCTGACCATCAGCAGGCGCATGCGCTGCATCAGGTCGTAGCTGGAAACGATGTCGTCATTGACCACCGCCGCGACGCTTTCCGACAGGCCACGCGGGGCCATCGGCACACGAGGCGGGGCGGCTTGGGCGGGCGCTGCGTCTTGAGCGAAGGCGGACGCGCCAAAGCTCGCCGTGGCCAGGGCGATAAGGGACGCGGCTCCAGCCGCGGCAAGGGTCTTCACGCTACGCGCAGGCCGCATGGGTAGGGTCGTTCCTTTAGGCGCGACGTGCCGATCACGCGCGCGAAAATCACGCGCACCGGTGGCGGCGCGGGATCAATTTACTGGCTGTACCCTGTATCGCCCAATGTGGCGAGGGTTAGGCGAAACACGATAGACTCGTCGGCCTGCAGCTTTAGGCCGCCAGTTGAGGCTTGGCTGAAACGGTCTTCGTTCTGGTAAATAACGTCGATGCGGATGCAGTCATCGGCATAGACCACGCCCAGATCGCGACGGCGCCAGACGCCGGCCACCAGATCCTGCTGGCCATAGGCTGTGACGCCCCACTTCTTGGTCAGGTTCAACTGGCCCCGCATTTCGAAGGTTTCCAGCGGGAAGCCGCCAGCGTCCTGCTGGTCCTTGATATAGCGAACCGAGCCATTGGCGACCTTGTGGAAGGCGTCGAGGCCCGCCTCGATGCGGCGGAACTTGTTGCTGGCCAGATCCGGCGCGTAACGCGTGCGGACGAAGGCGTTGACGCCGCGCACCGGCGTGACCGTCGCCGCCACGATCCAGTCCGACGACTTCTTCTGAAGGCCGGAACGGGCGGGCAGCAGGGGATCGAATTCGGAGCGGAAGCTGCGGCCAACCAGGATGCTGGCGCCCCGGGTGTCATTGTATTTGACGGTGGCGCGCGCGCCGACATTCAATCGCTGGCCGCCCTCGTAGAGGTCGAAACCAGGCGACTTGTTGGCGCGGAAGAGGTTGGTCTCGTCGAACTCGAACGAGGTGCTGTCCTCGTTATAAAGATAGGTCGTCGCCCCGCTGGTTCCGACCACGATAGGCACGCGCCGGCTTTCAGAGCCGGCGGCAACCTGGGCCAGGGGCTCCAGCACGACCGTGCCGCCCTTGAGCGCCTTGAAAAAGGGGTAGCTGAAATCGACGCCCGTCACGCCCAAGGCGCGCGAATAGGTCTGGCTGTCGTCGGTCCCAGGCAGGTCGGAGACGCGATAGGCGTCGCCGCGCGCCTGGACGAAGGGCGAGACCCGCACGCCCGACTTCAGGGTCAGGGTCGAGCGCCAGTCGGCGTTCAGGCTGCCGCGCTGGCTGTCCACTCCGTCCAGGGTCGCCCCATAAGGCGACTCGGCGCGGGTCAGGACGACGCCGGAGCCCTGCAGGCGCAGGCGTCCGCCCAGCACCGGCGCTTCCGGTTGCCAGCGGCCTTCCACGAGCGGACCGATCAGCGGGAAGACGTCGCTATTTTCGAAGCTGGCCAGGCCCGTGACCGCATCAATGCCCGAAACCCGCAGGCCCTGGACGGATACGGCCGAAAGCGACAGGTAGGACAGCTTGTCCTGGCGGGTGGTGTAGATCTGCGAGCTGAGACGGCGGTCCTCGCTCGTGAACAGGCCTCGCTGCTGGTAGACATCGTTGATCGTGTAGTTGTCGAACAACAGCTTGTCGGAGGTTCGCTCAGCGCTGAAGCCCCACTTCCACTTGTCGTTGATGTCGAACAGGCCCCTGGCCAGGATGTAGCTGCGCGGGGTGGACTCGCCGAAGCGCTCGCCGCGGTCGTCGATGTCCTTTTCGTAGGTAAATCCCGCCCGTACCTCAGCGCTGCCGGAATAGAAGCGCTTGCGCCAGTGGACGTTCAGAAACGGGTTAACACTTGAGTTAATCTGGGGACTTAGGACGATATCCTGAGATGGCGAGATCACGTACAGATAAGGCTGCTGATAAGACATCCCGCGCCGCTTGGACGCGCCCAGCTTGGGCGTCAGGAAGCCGGAGCTACGGGTCGCCTGCGGGTCCGGGTGCCAGAACACCGGCAGATACATCAGCGGCGCGCCCCACAGGCGAATGACCGCGTTCTTGTAGTAGACGAGCTGACGGTCCTTATCCTGAACCACCTTGTCGGCGGCGACGGACCAGGTCGGGGTCGGCTTTTCGGCGCAGATCTCGCACGGCGTATAGATCGCCTGATTGAGCTCCTGGATGTTGTCGTTGCGTCGGATGGCCGAGACCGCGGCGATCTTGACGTTCTTGTCCATGCGGGCCGAGAAGCCCAGGGCGAAGCCGGCCTTCAGGTCCTTGTCGAGGGTCATCTCGTCGGCGAACTGGGCCGTGCCGTCGCCGTTGATCAGCTGGACGTGGCCCTTGGCGTTGATGACGCCAGCCTTGGTGTCATAGACGACTTCGTCGGCGCGCAGGGTACGGCCCTGATAGCGGGCCTCCACGTCGCCGCGCGCGGTCAGGATCTCGCTCTTGTCGTCGCGGATCAGCAGGTCTGATTCGAGATAATAGCCTTCTTCCCCAAGACCGTCGGACGGCGGGGCCTTGACCACTGGCACGGACGGGACGCTGGCCAGCGGCTGCTGAGCGTGCGCTGTCGTGGCGGCCAGCACCAGCGAGGCGACACCGGCGAGCAGACGCAAACGACCCGGCAGGGACGACGCGCCTTGACGCTGATCCTTCATGAACGACCTCGGAAACACGGACTCAACCATCCTCGGTATAGCAAAGCAGAGTGAAGCCCGCCAAAAGCGCGACGAGCGGGGGAGTCCAGGCGGCGACCGCCGGGTGCAGAACGTCGGCTTTCGCGAGCGCGCTGCATAGCTCGTTGAAGAAGAAAAATCCGAAACCCAATGCGACGCCCGATCCGGCGAGGGCGGCAAGCCCCCCCAGGCGCATCAGGCGCAGAGAAAACGCCGCCGCCAGCACCGACATGGCGGCAAATAGCAGCGGGGTGGCCAGGATCTGGTGATAGCGAAGGCGGAACGGCGTGGCCGAGAAGCCGGCGTCCTCGGTTCGCTTGATCGTGGTCGGCAGGCGCCACAAGGCCACGGCCTGGGGCGAGTTAAAACGCTCCGAGGCGGTGCGGTCGTCGAGATTTGACGGGATCGACAGGCTCTCGGAGCGAATCGCTCCGGCGCCGGGGGTGGCTTCGCGCACGCCGAGCAGGCGCCAGAAGCCGGGCTCGAGCCGGGCCTCATTCGCCTCGATCCGGCGCGAGAAGTCCATCACGCCCTTGTTGTTGAGCGTGTAGACGAACAGCGACACACCCCGCAGGCGCACTGAGCCGTCGATCTGGTCGCGAGCCCGGGCTCGGATGACGATCTGAGTCTTGTCGTCGCCCTGGCGCAGCCATGTGCCTTTGGGCGCGGCCTTCAGATAGTTCTCCATCATCGCGTCGCGCGAGGTCTCGTACTGCGCCGTCATGGCCGTGCTCAGCGGATTGAGCAGGGTGATGGTCAGGCCCCCGATCACGAAAGCCGCGACGGCCGCCGGCAGGATGAACCTCCAGGCAGAGACGCCGGCCGCGCGCATGGCGATCAGCTCGCTGCGCCGGTTCAGGCCGACGAAGGCGCCCAGGGTGCCAAACAGGAAGATGAAAGGCGTCAGCACCAGTATGGTGGCTGGCGCCTGCAGGATGGTCAGGTACAGCAGCTGGAAGAAGTCGACATCGGCGCGGGTGCCGACATTGCGGGCGATGTCGACAAAGGCGATCAGCATCACCATCGAGCCGAGCACGGCCAGAGCCGCGCCCAGCGAGGCCATCGTCTGCTTCAGGACGTAGCGTTCGACCATGCCGACGCCAAAGCTCATGCCGCACCTGCGTGGACGGCGTAGGCGGCCTTGCGGCGACTGATGGCGACGTGGCGTGACACCTTCTGGCGGAAAATCTGGGCCATGCCCCACCAAAGGGCGGCCAGGGGCACCGCGTACTGCAAGATGTTGAGCCAGGCGTTGTCCTCGCACGCCGCCTGGACGCCGAAGCCGACAATGCGGACCACGGCGGCGGCGGCGCCGACGGCGGCGATGCGCTTGCCATAGCCCATGCGGCTGAACTGTCCGCCGATCACGGCCGCCAGGGCCATGGCCATCAGGGCGATGTTGTAGAGGGGGCTGGCGAAGCGCGAATGGGCCTCGGCAATGAGGCCGACGCGGTTCTTCTGCTCCCATTCCTGGGTCATGTCGGGGTAGAACAGCTCGTGCAGATAGCGGTCGGCGATCTTGTAGTGCAGCAGCTCGTCGCTCTGGAATAGCGACGACAGGTCGAATGTATATTCCTCGAACGAGGTGTATTGCAGGACGCCCGAGGTCGAAAATTGCTGGTTAGAGCCCTTGAGCATGATCAGCACGGGCGCGCCGTTGCGGGTGGCGATTACGGCCTGACGCGACGAATAGGTCGAGGCGCCGCCGTCCGGCCGTTCCTGGTGGATGAACAGGTTGTGGATCAGGTTATCCTGATCGATCGACTGGGCGTAGACAGTCAGGCCGGGTCCCGGCTCGGTGAACTGTCCGGGCTGGACCAGGGTGGAGGCCACGTCCGTCTTCACCGCGAAGGCGGTCTCGCGAATTTGACGGGCGGCCCAAGGTTGCACCCATAGTCCCAGAAACAGCGAGAACAGGGCCGCGAACACCGCCAGTCGCATGGCCGGCGAGATTACCCGCCAGCGACTCATGCCGCCCGAGAAACAGACCACGATCTCCTGCTCGGTATGCAGCCGGTTGAGGGCCACCAGGGCGGCCACGAACAGGGCGATGGGCAGGACGATGTTGAGCAGCTGGGGCAGGGCCAGCATGATAATCTTGAGAAAAACCAACGCGCTCTGGCGCTGGGTCACCAGGATATCGAACTCCGACAGGCTACGGGCCAGGAGCGCAAGCGCCGCCAGGGCCGCCGCCGCAAAGAGCGTCGGACCCAGCAATTGGCGGAAGAGATAGCGTTCGATCAGGCGCATTAAAAAGGGGGTTCGGGCGAGCGGATTCGAAAACGGCGAACCCCGGGGAAGAGGGCTGTTCTACACGGGCGCTTCGCCACCGCACAACCGAAGACCGCGCCGGGTGCGACGCCGGAAGCCTTTTCTCTCGACGAGGGTTGGACTATGCCGCCTGATCAAGGCGAGGCGGTCGGTCGAAGGGCCGCGTCCCGAGTCGCATGCGATTCGGGACGTTAAGGCGCCAAGCCAATTTAGGAGCGTGCGATGCGTATCGAGTTCGTCCCCGCCGATCTTCATGCCGGCGCCACGGCCGCCGTGGCGGTCCTGGCCTACGAGGCCGCAGCCCTTTCGCCCGAAGCCCGGGTGATCGACGAGGCCACCGGCGGCGCCCTGGCCCGCGCCATCGCCGGCGGGCGGTTCACGGGCGCCAAGGGCCAGATCCTCGATCTGGTGGCGCCGCATGGCCTGGAAGCCGCGCGGGTCGTGCTGGTCGGCGTCGATGGCGTCGGCGCGGTCGAGCCCGAGGCTGTCGAAGCCGCCGCCGCCCATGCCTTCCACGCGGTGAAGGCGTCGGGCGTCACTGAACTGGTCCTGAAGCTGGGCGCCGACGCCGAGACCGCCGCCCGCGCCGCCTTCGGCGTCAAGCTGGCCGCCTATCGTTTCGACAAGTACCGCACGACCGAGAAGGCCGAGAAGAAGCCTTCGGTCACGGTCGTGAAGGTCGCCGCCGCCGATCCGGTCAAGGCCGCCAAGGTGTACGAGAGCCTCGATGCCCTGGCCGAGGGCATATTGTTCAGCCGCGATCTGGTCTCCGAGCCCGCCAATATCCTGCACCCGGAAGAATTCGCCGCGCGCGCCAAGAGCCTGGAGAGCCTGGGCCTGGAGGTCGAGATTCTCGGCGAGGCCCAGATGGCCGAGTTGGGCATGGGCAGCCTGCTGGGCGTGGGCCAGGGCAGCGTTCGCGAGAGCCAGCTGGTGATCATGCGCTGGAACGGCGCGGCCGATAAAACCGCCCAACCCATCGCCTTCGTCGGCAAGGGCGTCACCTTCGACACCGGCGGTATCAGCATCAAGCCGGCTGACGGCATGGAAGACATGAAGTGGGACATGGGCGGCGCGGCGGCCGTGACCGGCCTCATGCACGCCCTGGCCGGGCGCAAGGCCAGGGTCAACGCCATCGGCGTTCTGGGCCTGGTCGAGAACATGCCCGACGGCAACGCCCAGCGTCCTGGCGACGTGGTCACCTCGATGTCGGGCCAGACCATTGAGGTCATCAACACCGACGCCGAGGGCCGCCTCGTGCTGGCTGACGCCCTCTGGTACACGCAGGAACGCTTCAAGCCGCAGTTCATGATCGACCTGGCCACCCTGACCGGCGCGATCATTATCTCTCTTGGTCATGACTATGCGGGTTTGTTCAGCAATAACGATGGTTTGTCCGAGAAGCTTCTTGCGGCGGGCAAGGCTGAACGCGAGAACCTGTGGCGTCTCCCGCTACCGGTGGCCTACGAGAAGATGATCGACAGCCCCATCGCTGACATGAAGAATATCGGCGGTCGCCCCGCCGGTTCGATCACAGCCGGCCTGTTCCTGCAGAAGTTCGTCAACGGTGTGCCGTGGGCTCACCTGGACATCGCCGCTGTGGCATGGCGCAAGCCATCGACCGACCCGACCGTGCCGGACGGCGCGGTGGGCTTTGGCGTGCGCCTGCTCAACCGTCTGGTCGCCGACGCCTACGAATCCTAGTGACTGTCATCCCGGCCAAGCGCGTGGCGCGCCGAGCCGGGACCGCCGCGAACGCCGGTGCTTCCGGCGGTCCTGGGTCTTCGCTACGCTTCGCCCGGGATGACAGGGAGTTTTAGATGACCACCGCGCCCTGCGAGGTCTGGTTCTACCATCTGGAGCGAAGCAGCGCCGATCAGGTGCTGCCCGAACTGCTGGAGAAGACCCTGGGGCGAGGCTGGAAAGCGCTGGTGCGCGGCGGCGATCCGGGCCGGCTTGAAGGCCTGGATAGCCACCTGTGGACCTATCGGGACGACAGCTTTCTGCCGCACGGGCTGGCTAGTGAACCGATGGCTGAGCGGCAACCGGTGCTCCTCACCGACACGCTGGACACTATGACCGGCAGGGACGCGCTGTTCCTGTTGGATGGCGCCGAGCCCGGCGATCTGGCCGGCTTCTCGCGTTGTGTCCTATTGTTCGACGGCCGCGATGAGTCGGCGCTGGCCCAGGCGCGCGGTCGTTGGGCGGGTTTCAAAAAGGCCGGGCATCCGGTGTCGTACTGGCGCCAGGGCGCCGAACGCGGATGGGAGAAACAGGCATGAAGACGCTGATCGTAGCAGGCGCGGCGCTGGCCGCGGCCGTTCTGGTGGTTTCCTGCTCCAGCACGCCACCGCCGGCCCCCTTGCCGGCGCCTGAAACGCCCGTCGCGCCGCCACCCGTGGCCATCGCCCCGTCGCAACCGAAAGACCAGTGCGGCATGGACGAGGCCAGGGCCTATGTCGGCAAGAACCGTACTCAATTGCCCGCTGCCGTCGATCCCACCCGTTGGCGCGTCGCTTGCACCACGTGTCCGGTGACCATGGACTTCCGACCCGATCGCCTGAACATATTGTTCGATGCCGACACCGGTACGGTGAAAGAGGTCAAGTGCGGCTAGAACGGCAAGACATCGCACGCACCGCGCTAGCCTCGCTGATCGCGGGGCTGGGCTTTGCCCTTCTGGCCTATGTCTGCGTCGAAATTCCCCGCGCCTATAACCAGGTAACGCCGATCTGGCTGTCCAACGGCTTCGTCGTGGCCTGCCTGCTGGCCGTCGATACGCGGCGCTGGTCCTGGATATTGTCGGCTTCGCTGGTGGGCGGTCTGTTGGCGGGCGCGCATGCGGGCGACTCGGTACTGGTCAACTTCGTGCTGACGCCCGGCAATATTCTCCAGATCTGGCTTTGCGCCTGGTCCACGCGACGGGTCCTGGGTCGCGAGATCGATCTGGGCCGACCCAAGCACATTGTCGCCCTTGTCGGCCTGGCCGGGTTCGCCGCGCCCCTAGTAACGGGTGTGGTCTCCTCGCTGTTCCATACCGCGATCCGGGGCGGAGACCCTTGGGCCAACATGACGGTCTGGGTGCTTGGCGACATCCTGGGCGTCCTGACGGTGACGCCGTGCCTCCTGGTGCTGGTCAAGGCCAAGACCTATCTGGCCGAGCGCGGCCCGACACGCGACGGGCTGCTTTCCCTGCTTGGATTGTTGGTCGTGACGACGGCGGTGTTTGGCCAAAACCGCTATCCGCTGATGTTCCTGGTGCCGCCGATGATGCTGCTGGTCGCCTCGCGACAGGAAGTTCTGGGCGGCGTCGTTGGCGCGGCGCTTGTCGCGACCATCGTCCTGCTCTTCACAATGGCGGGACGCGGTCCCATCCACTTGATCGAGGGTTCCGCGACCGAACAGTCGATCGTCCTGCAGACCTTCCTGGCGGTGTCGATCTTCGTCAGCCTGCCCGTGGCCGCCTTCCAGCGACAGAGGCGATACATCCTCGCGCAAATGGCCCAAGCCAGCGAATCGGCGGCGCGCAGCGAGGCCCGCTATCGCCTGCTGACCGAGAACGCCCTGGATGTCATCGTGCACAGCGACCTCAAGGGCCGGGTGACCTATATCTCGCCGTCCGTTTTCGCTGTGCTGGGCTATGCGGCCGAAGAGCTTACGGGCGAACGTCCCGTCGAATTCGTCCATCCAGACTATGTGGCTGCGGTGGTCGCCATCAGCCAGGCTCAGGTCAGCGGCCAGGGCGACCATTTCCACGACCGCGTCGAATATCTGGCCTATCGCAAGGATCGCTCGCTGATCTGGCTGGAGTCGCGACCGACGCTGGCCCTGGACCCCGTCAGCGGCGAGAAGGTCGGCCTCACCGACGTGGTCCGCGATATTACCGCCCGCAAGGTGCTGGAGCAGGAGCTTCGCGAGGCTCGCGCCACCGCCGAAGCCGCCGCCGCCGCCAAGGGCGAATTCCTGGCCAATATGAGCCACGAACTGCGCACGCCGCTCACGGCGGTGATCGGTTTCGCCAATCTGGTCGATAACCAGCCGGAACTGGCCGCGGACACCCGCCGCCATGTCGGCCGGATCGTCGATGGCGGTCGCTCGCTGTTGGCGACGATCAACGACATCCTGGACTTTTCCAAGCTCGACGCCGGTCACATGGAAATCCGGCCGCGCCATGTCAATGTCGCCGATCTGGTGCGCGATGTCCTGGACATGTTCACGCTGCAGGCCGCCGCCAAGGGCCTGACCCTGAACAGTCAGGGGCTGGATTGCCTGCCCTCCAATCTGTGGCTCGATCCGGAGCGCGTGCGTCAGGTGCTGCTGAACCTGATCGGTAACGCGGTCAAATTTACCGAGACCGGGGGCGTGACCGTCGGCCTGACCTATGACACGGCCGGAGAACGCCTCGGGGTCGCCGTTATCGACACTGGTCAGGGCATCGCCGAGGAAGACCGCACGCTGCTGTTCATGCGGTTCTCTCAGGTGGACGCCACGATCCGTCGCCAGCATGGCGGTACGGGTCTTGGCCTGGCCATTTCCAAGAGCCTGGTAGAGGCCATGGGCGGCGAGATCGGCGTCGAAAGTCAGGCGGGCCAGGGCGCGCGGTTCTTCTTCGACCTGTACGCGCCGATCCGTGCCCTGGATGTGGCCGAAGACCAGGCTCCGCCGCCCAGCCTGCCGACCGGTTGCCGGGTGCTGGTGGTCGATGACAATGCCGCCAACCGCGAACTGGTGCGCACTGTGCTGGAGGCTTTCGACGCTCACGTTTCCGAAGCGGTCGATGGCGAAGAAGGGGTGATCGCGGCCGAGGCCGAGCAGTTCGACATCATCCTGATGGACCTGCGCATGCCGCGCCTGGACGGCGTGCAGGCGGCCCAGCGCATCCGGGCCGGGCAGGGACCCAGCGCCGGCGCGCCGATTGTCGCCTTCTCGGCCGATGTCAGTTCCGGATCGCCGGGCGCTGTGTTCAACGGCTCGGTGTCAAAGCCGATGACGGTAGAATCGCTGATCGGCGCGATTTCGAAGTTGCTGCCGGCCTGATCAATTCATTCCGGGTGGAGACAGCGGCGCGCGTCAGCCGGCGCCACCGCTTGTCGCGTTCTTCGGTCACGCCAAAAATCTGCAGGAACGTCACGACCGCGACCTCTTGCATGCCGGGCGCGGCCAGGATCGCCAGCGCACTGGCGGGCGGCGCCGCGCGCACCATCAGCGGCGCGACGATCCAGCGCGCGGGAAAGGCCATGACCTCGACGCCGGGATGGGCTCGCAGGTGAGGGCAGTGCTCGAGCGAACGTCTGACACAGGCTTCGTGCAGTGGCGCGATCGAGCCCGCGTCGATCACGACCTGGTCGTCTCGCGTGTCGGCTGAAAAGGCGGCGTTCAGTCCCTTGGCTCGCAGCGCGCCGACCGCTGTTCGCTTGGCGATCTGGGTCCAACGATCGCCATCGGGCGTCGGCTCGCCGCACATCGGGCACAGCATGTGGCGTACGGTCTCCCGCTGGCGACGGAAGTGGTTCATCGAGTATTGCGGTCGACCCTGGCCGGGTCGCTCAGCCTGGCAAACGGCGAGGCGGCCATTGATGCTGGGGCAGGGGCGCACGCCGAGCACTTCCTCGTCGCTCCAGCTTGTCACCCAGGGAACATCGACGCCGACCTTCAGTTTCGACCCAGACATGCACTCCCCCGCGCTGACGGCGCTCACGATGACCGTCGGCGTGGGAGAGAACGCAGAGAAGCCTGAGCGGCTCCTAGGCCTGCGCCGCCGCCAGCTCTTCCGCAAGCCCCATCCACGTGGCCTCGGCCTCGTCGAGCTTGGCCTTGGCCGCGTCGCGGCGCTTGGTCAGCTCGGCGACCTTGGTCGGGTTTTTGTAAAGCTGCGGATCGGCCAGCTGGGTTTCCAGCTCGGCCACCTGACGCGTGGTGCGGGTGACGACCTGCTCGGCGGCCTCGATCTTGCGCTTCAGGGGCTCGATGGCGACGGTCTTGCGCGGCGCAGGAGCAGGGGTTTCGGCCTTGGCCGGCTCGCGAGCCACCTGGGTCGGCTTCACCGACTGCTTGGCGCGGTCCAGCACGAACTTGGCATAGTCGTCCATGTCGCCGTCGAACGGCTTCACGGTGCCATCGGCGGCCAGCCACAGGCGGTCGGCGACCAGTTCCATCAGCGAGCGGTCGTGGGTGATCAGGATCACCGCGCCCTGGTAGTCGTTGAGGGCGTCCAGCAGGGCGCGGCGGCTGTCGATGTCCAGGTGGTTGGTCGGCTCGTCGAGGATCAGCATGTGCGGCGCGTCCATCGCCACCATGTTCAGCAGCAGGCGCGCCCGCTCACCGCCCGACAGGTTGGCGACCGTGGTCTCCTGCTTGTCGAAGCCGAGGCCAAACTGGGCGAGCTTCGAGCGACGCGAGGATTCCGACGCGTCCGGCAAGGCCCGGCGGATGATCTCCAGCGGGGTGTCGTCGGGGTCCATCGCCTCGATCTGGTGCTGGTGGAACCAGCCGACCCTGATCTTCCGATCGCGGTGGAATTCGCCCGACTGCACGCCCAGCGCGCCGGCGATCATCTTGGCGAAGGTCGACTTGCCCGCGCCGTTGACGCCCAGCAGGCCGATGCGGTCGTCCAGGTCCATCCGCAGGTTGAGGTTCTTGAGGATCGGGCGACCCTCCTCATAGCCTACATTGGCCCGCTCCAGCCTGATCAGGGGTGGGGCCAGGGGGCGCGGCGGCGAGGGCAGGGTGAAGGGCGCGACGCGCTCCTCGATCGTGGTGGCCACCGGCTGCATCTTGGCCAGACGCTTCATGCGGGACTGGGCCTGAGCAGCTTTGGAGGCCTTGGCCTTGAAGCGATCGACGAAGGCTTGCAGATGGGCGCGCTCGGCGTCTTGCTTGGCCTTGGCCGAAAGCTGCAGGCGGGCCTTCTCGGCGCGACGCTGCTCGAAGTCGTCGTAGCCGCCGGTATAGAGTTCCAGCTTGCCGCCCGCCAGGTGCAGCATGTGGGTGCAGCTGTTGTTGAGCAGCTCGCGGTCGTGGCTGACGATCAGGGCGGTGTGCGGGTATTTCTGGAGGCGAGCCTCCAGCCACAGTGCGCCTTCCAGATCGAGATAGTTGGTCGGTTCATCGAGCAGCAGCATGTCGGGCTCGGCGAACAGGGCGGCGGCGAGGGCGACGCGCATGCGCCAACCGCCGGAGAACTCAGCCATTGGGCGGGCCAGATCTTCTTGGCTGAAGCCCAGACCGGACAGAATTTCCGATGCGCGCGACGGCGCGGCGTCGGCGTCGATCTCGATCAGCCTGGCCCAGATCTCGCCCATGTCCTCGGGATCGGCGTCTTCCAGACGCGTCAGCAGGTTGTGGCGCTCCTCGTCGGCCTCAAGGACTGTGTCCAGCAGGCTGACGGGCGTGGCGGGGTGTTCCTGGTCGACCGAGCCGATGCGGGCCGACTTGGGCAGGCTGATCTCGTCATCGCCGGCGTGCAGCTGGCCAAGGATCAGCTTGAACAGGGTGGACTTGCCCACGCCGTTACGGCCGATCAGGCCAACCTTGGCGCCGGGCGGCAGGCTGGCGCTGGCCCGGTCGAAGAACTTCCGTCCCCAGGCGTTGAAGGTCAGGTCTTTGATCTGGAGCATTTGAAAGGACGACTACGCGGCGGGTTGGCGGGGAGGAAGCGCCCGGCTATAAGCCCGCAACCTCCCAATTCACAACTTTATGTGTGAGATATCTTCGTGACCGAACGCACCTTCTCGATCCTCAAGCCGGACGCTACGCGTCGCAACCTGACCGGCGCCATCAATGCGGTGATCGAGGCCGCCGGCCTTCGCATCGTCGCCCAGCGCCGCGTCAAGCTGACTGAAGCCCAAGCCAAGACGTTCTATGAAGTCCACGCCGAGCGCCCGTTCTACGGCGAACTGGTCGGCCAGATGATCGCCGAGCCGGTCGTCGTGCAGGTCCTGGAAGCCGAAGGCGCCGTGGCCAAGTACCGCGACGTCATGGGCGCCACCAACCCGAAGGACGCCGCCGAAGGCACGATCCGCAAGCTGTTCGCCCTGTCGATCGGCGAAAACTCGGTCCACGGTTCGGATAGCCTTGAGAACGCCGCGATCGAAATCGCCCAGTTCTTCAAGGATGAAGACATCGTCGGCTAAAGGCTTCGGCCCGGCAAGCTTGGCTGGTCCGAACAAGTTTTGAGAAGCGGTGTGGCTCAAGGTCACGCCGCTTTTCTTATGCCGAAGCACTCTTTCAGCGTATACAGGCCTGTCTTCCGCTCTTCCGGCGTCGTCTGGAGACCGAAAGGGCGGAGTACACATCACGTGAGCGAAAACGTCGAGCAGATCGATCAACTGCTCAATACCCCAGATTTGGCCGGTGTCCTCGAAAGCGACGACTTTCGACAGTTCCTCGATCAGGTGCCTATCGCCATCGCCGTGTCGGAGCTGCACCCGGTCGAGCGCATCGTCTACGCCAATCTCGAGTTCGAACGGCTTAGCGGCCAGACGGGCGCGGATCTGGAGGGCAAGTCCTGGAGGGCCTTGCTCGGCCGTTCAGCGGACGCGGAAGACGACGGCGCGCTGAGCGACGCGGTGGTCGGAGATCAGGACTATATCGGCGCCTTCTCCTTCGCCCACAGCCAGGGCGGGGAGGCCGTAGACGCCTGGTCGAACATCATCCAGGACGCAGCCGGCGCTCCAGTGTTTCGCATGCTGGCCCTGGTCGGCGCGACCAGCCGCGACGCCGATCGCAGCGAATTCGAGCAGCGCATCCTCGACAAGGACGTCCTGCTCCGCGAACTGCAGCACCGCGTTGCCAACAATCTGCAGATGATCACGGCCCTGATCCGCATCGAGGCCCGCAATGTGCCCGAGGACGCCAAGGACGAACGGTTCAGCCGGCTCGCCGGCCGGGTGGAGGCCCTGGGCCTGCTCTATCGCTCGCTGTCCGAAGAAGGGCAGGCCGAGACCGTCGACCTGGGGGTCTATCTCAGCGAGATCGCCTCAGCCGTGATGCGGGCCCATGCGGTGGAGGGCATCCACCTCAATCTTCAGGTCGATACGTGGCCGGTCTCGATCAATGTGGCGATGCCGACAGGCTTGGTCGTCAATGAACTGCTGACCAACGCCCTCAAGCACGCCTTCAAGGGGCGTGAGGGCGGTACGATCACCTTGCACAGCCTGGTCGATCACGAGGGGTGTCGGGTGGTGGTTGCTGACGACGGCATCGGCCTACAGCCGGCCCATGCCTGGCCCAGGCCCGGGAAGCTTAGCAACATGATCGTCCAGTCGCTGCGCCAGAACGCCCACGCAAAGGTCGAGGTTGGCGCGGAGCCTGGAGGTGGCATGCGAGTGACCATCTTCTTCACGCGCGCCAACGCCTTGCCGGCCGCCTGAACTCGGGCCTTGTCAGCCAAGTTTCTGGCTCAAACCGCCAGGCGAGCGGGACGAGCTGACAAGGGTCTAAAGCGCTTCCAGCCCACATAGCCTGCAATCCCGAGGACCGCTGCGCCAAACGCCAGGACCGCGCCGGTTACCGGATCGGCCTGCAGAAGATGCAGGTTGCGGGCGGCGAGATAGCCGGGGGCCAGCAGCGAGATCACCCATAGAGGCGCCGTCAGGGCGCTGGCCGCCTGGAACGCCCAGGGGCGCGAGCGCGACATGCCGGCGACGATCGGAATGAAGGGCCGTACCGGTCCCATGAAGCGCGCTGCCGCAATGGCGATCACGCCGTGCTTGCGCGACAGCAGGCGGGCTCGGGCGAACAGGCGGCGATGTCCGGCCAGGAGGCCGCTGGAGAGGCGTCTTGCGCCCATGCCTCGACCGAGCAGGTAGGAGAGGGCGTCGCCCGCCACCGCGCCGGCGCTGCACCACAGGATGGCCTCGGCCGGATGCAGGGCGCCCTGCGCCACCAGAGCGCCGGCCATCAACATCACGGCCACGATCGGGATCAACAGCCCTACCAGAAGCAGAGCTTCCAGCAGGGTCAGGGCGAACAGCGCCAGGCCCGCCCAGAGGCTGTTCTGGGCGATCGTCTCGGTGATTTGCGGCAGTAGTGATTCCATGGATTGCAAAATGCCTGTGAAAAGTGACAGGACCCTGACCTGCTATGGTTATTTCTTTGGGCGCGACAATCGGTCCCGCCCGAAACGCGCCTGTTTAGCTGCGCAGAGCGCGACAGAAGGTGGCCAGGGTTTCCGGATAGAGCCTGTGCTCCTGCTCCAGAACGCGCGTGGACAGAGCGTGTTCGTCGTCGCCCGGCAGGATCGGCACGCGCGCCTGGCCAAGGATCGGGCCTTCATCGACACCGGCCGTCACCAGATGCACCGTGCAACCAGCCTCTGTCTCGCCCGCCGTCAGGGCCCGGGAATGGGTGTCGAGGCTAGGATAGGCGGGTAGCAGGGACGGGTGGATGTTGAGCATCCGACCTTCCCAGGCATCGACCAAGAACGGCGTGAGGATCCGCATGTAACCAGCCAGGGCTATGACTTGGATGCCGCGTTCGCGCAGCGCGCCGTCGATGGCCCGCTCATGGGCTTCGCGGTCCTTGCCGAACGGCTTCTGGTCTACGCACAGCGCCTCGATGCCGGCCGCTTGTGCGGTGGCGAGGCCGCCGGCCTCAGGCTTGTTGGCCAGAACGAGGGCGATTTCGAAAGGGCAGTCGGGGGTCTGAGCGGCGCGGACCAAGGCTTCCATGTTGGAGCCGCGGCCGGAAATGAAGACAGCCACCTTGGTCTTAGAGGTCATCAGATCCACCCAATCCTTCTCCCCATGCGGGAGAAGGACAATTCCTAGCCCGCGACCAGCTGGCCGCAGATGAAGGCGTCCTCGCCGGCGTTGAGCAGGGCGGCCAGCACCGGTTCGGCGTCGCTGGAGCCGACCACCAGGATAAAGCCCACGCCGCAGTTGAAGGTGCGGCGCAGTTCGTGGTCGGAGATGCCGCCCACTTCCTGCATCCAGGCGAATACCGGCGGTAGAGGCCAGGCGTTCCAGTCGAACTCGGGAACCAGGCCTGCCGCGATGCAGCGTGGCGGGTTCTCGATCAGGCCGCCGCCGGTGATGTGGGCGCCGCCCTTGACCCGACCCGACTGAAGGAGCGGCAGGACCGACTTCACATAGATGCGAGTCGGGGCCATCAGGGCTTCGGCCAGGGTCAGACCGGGCGCGAACGGAGCAGGGGCGTCCCAGGCTAGGCCCGAGCGCTCGACCACGCGGCGCACCAGCGAATAGCCGTTGGAGTGCGGACCCGAAGAGCCGACGCCGATGATGATGTCGCCTGCCCGCTGCTTGTCCAGCTTGGGCAGCACGCCGTCGCGCTCGACCGCGCCGACCGAGAAGCCGGCCAGGTCGTATTCGCCGTCGCTGTACATGCCCGGCATTTCGGCGGTCTCGCCGCCCACCAGGGCCGCGCCGGCCATTTTGCAGCCTTCGGCGATACCCGTGACCACGCTCTTGGCGATCTCCAGGTCCAGCTTGCCGGTGGCGAAATAGTCGAGGAACAGCAGGGGTTCCGCGCCCTGGGCCAAGAGGTCGTTGACGCACATGGCCACCAGGTCGATCCCGACAGTGGCGTGCATCTTGGCGTCGATGGCGATGCGCAGCTTGGTGCCGACGCCGTCGGTGGTGGAGACCAGCAAGGGGTCGTCGTAGCCGGCCGCCTTCAGGTCGAACAGGGCGCCGAAACCGCCCAGACCGCCATCGGCGCCGGGGCGCCTGGTGGCCTTGGCCAAGGGCTTGATCGCTTCGACCAGGGCGTTGCCGGCATCGATGTCAACGCCCGCCTCGGCATAGGTGAGGCCGCTCTGCAGTTCGCTCATTGGCTCGCTCTGGTCTATTTGAGGACGCAATCGCGCCTTCAACTCGCGGAAATCTGCGCCCCGGCGCCGCTTGACGCTTGCAGACTCGGGGGTGCGCGAGGCTATTAGCAGCCGATGAAGCCGATAACCACTACCGCCGAACTGGCGGCGTTTTGTAATGAGTTGCAGGGCCAGCCCTTCGTCGCCGTGGACACTGAGTTCATGCGCGAGACGACCTACTGGCCCAAGCTCTGCCTGATCCAGGTTGGCGCGCCCAATGTCGAGGCTGTTATCGATCCGCTCGCGGATGGCCTGGACATGACTCCGCTGCTGGATCTGATGCGCGACGAGCGCGTGCTGAAGGTGTTCCACGCCGCCCGCCAGGATGTCGAAATCTTCAACAACCTGGGCGCCATGCCCCGGCCGTTGTTCGACACCCAGGTCGCCGGCATGGCCGCCGGCTTTGGCGAGCAGATCGCCTATGACGCCCTGGTCCGACAGATGCTCAAGATCGAGCTCGACAAGTCCAGCCGGTTCACCGACTGGGCCCGTCGCCCGCTGTCCGAGGCCCAGCTGACCTATGCCCTGGCCGATGTCACCCACCTGGCCTCGCTGTTCCCGATGCTGCGCCAGCGGCTGGCCGACGCCGGTCGCCTGCCGTGGGTCGAGGAAGAGATGCAGGCGCTCTGCGACCCGGCGTTCTACGACGTCGATCCGGAAAAGGCCTGGCGTCGCCTGCGTCCGCGCAAGACGGCGCAAAAATACCTCGCCGTGTTCCAGGCCGTGGCGGCCTGGCGCGAGCGCACCGCCCAGCAGCGCGATCAGCCGCGTGGCCGCATCCTGAAGGACGAGGCCATCGACGAGCTGGCCACCCAGGCCCCGACCACGGTCGACGCCCTCAACACCCTGCGCGGCGTGCCCAAGGGCTTTGGCGGCAGCAAGTTTGGTCCCGACCTGCTGGCGGCCATCAAGGCGGCCCTGGCCGACCCGGAGGCGTATGCGCCGGTGCTGGAAAAGGCCGGTCCTCCTCCGCCGGCTTCGGCCGGCGCCGTGGTCGAACTGCTCAAGGTCTTGCTGAAGGCGCGGGCCGAAGAAGCGGGCGTGGCTTCCAAGTTGATCGCCACGGTCTCGGACCTGGAAAAGATCGCCGCCGACGACAACGCCAGCACACCCGCTTTGACCGGCTGGCGTCGCGACGCCTTCGGGGCCGACGCCCTGAAGATCAAGCGCGGCGAACTGGCCCTGGTGCTGGACGGCGCGCGGGTTCGGGTGGTCGAGGTTCGTCGCGCGCCCAAGGCTGACGCCGAGATCTAGAGCCCTTTCCGACCTGATGGCTTCATCAGGGTCGGGCGAAAAGGGCTCTAAATCAGAAGTTTAGAGCATTTTTCGATCCGATAACCGTTTCACACTTATCGGAAAATGCTCTAGAGCCCTTTCCGACCTGATGGCTTCATCAGGGTCGGGCGAAAAGGGCTCTAAATCATAAGTTTAGAGCATTTTTCGATCCGATAACCGTTTCACACTTATCGGAAAATGCTCTAGGCTCAACGACCATCGCTGAAAACAGACGGCCGCGCGAGAGCGCGGCCGTTCTGCTGCCAGCCCTATGGGTACGGAGCTCAGGCCCTTTCCCTTCTGGGGGAAAGGGCGAGGGCGGCTGGTTTAGTGAGGCAGGATCGCGCCGCTGGCCGCCAGGCCGAGCGCGCAGAAGACGCCCAGATGGAAGACGATGCCGATCGCCACCGTGCGGCGCACCGACCAGGTGTTTTCCTGGGCGAAGACGCGGTTGATCTCGTATTGCAGGCTGTGCGCGGCGCTCTGCACCGGCGCGTCATTGTCATTGGCGAGACGAAGAGCCGGGCGCTTGCGCGTGTTCGGCGCGATGGCGTCCAGATAGTCCACTTTACGCTGTTGCATCAGTGACCCCCTTGTGTGTTCAAAGGACACTAGAGTGATCAAGCTAACAAACTGTGCTCGTCGAGCGTCGTTATGGCCGAGAGATTTAATCTCAAGCTCAAACCGGGTGGATTTAGACTAGATTAAGCATGTCTATGCCTGAACAACATCTCGTTTAGGATGTCGAGACCTTCAGTTTCAGGCCCAGCAGTTGGGCCACCGTGCCGGCGCGCTTGCTGGTCTGTTCGCCGAGCAACATGTCGGCATAGCCGGGCTCGGCGGTCAGGCTCAGCTGGGTCTTGTCGATGGTCAGGCGCGAGCGGCCCAGCAGAGGCGCACTGCGGCCCGACAGGTCGCAGCCCAGTCGGATCGCGGCGCCCAGGGCCCGGGCGCGTTTGAGGCGGGCAGGGGTCAGCAGGCGTTCCAGAACCTCAAGCTCCGGCGGATTGAACGCCGTCGAGTGACGGGCGTAGGCGGCGGTGGCCAGGAAAGCGCGCTCGTCATGGCCCTGGCCGGCGATCGGTGCGCGCAGGACCTGCTCGAACACCAGGTCGGCCCGATGGTCGGGGTGCAGGCGTGCGCCCAGATCGGCCAGACGGCAGGCGGCGGCGGTCAGGACCGGATCGCGCTCGCCGAACAGCGAAGGCAGGGTGGCGAAGGCTGGGGCGATCCAGGCCTCCAGGCCCGCCCCAAGGTCGTCGGCGACGCCCTGACGGGCGCCCAGCGAGGCGCAGCCTTCGATCAGCGGATCCAGGCCCCGTATGCGGGGCGGCATGGCCTCGAACAGCAGGCCCTCGCGCACGCCATAGGCCGAGATCTCGATGCGCTTGAGGGCCAGACTCTCGATCAGGCTTTCCAGCACCACGGCGGCGTAGGGCAGGGTCTCGGAGCGCTTCTTGCTCATGCCCTCGATGCGCTCGAGCGAAGCCTTTGACTGGTGCGAGACCAGCCGCGCGGCGTCCAGCGCCTCGCTGGCGGTGATCTCGTATTGGTGGACGACGTGCAGCGGATAGCCCGACAGGCGCATGTGTAGCAAAGCCAGGTTGCGCCAGGCGCCGCCCACGGCGTGGAAGCTGTCTGTCCTGAACGCGCTGGCCACGGGCGCCAGGCGCTGGGCGCACAGGCGGCGCACGTGCTCGGCGTCGAAGCCCTCCGACAGGCCTAGACTGAACGGCCCCAGGGGCAGGGTGACACCGATGCCGGCGCCGGTGCTTTCGAGGCGGATCAGCTCGAGGCTGGCGCCGCCAAGGTCGCCCACGACGCCCGTGGCGTGCGGCGCGCCGGCCAGCACGCCCAGAGCGGCGTAGCGGGCTTCTTCCTCGCCGGTCAGCACCCGCACGGTCAGGCCGGTCTCGGCCTTGACCCGGGCCATGAAGGCTGGACCGTCGGTGGCTTCGCGTGCAGCGGCGGTGGCGACCACAAAGGTCTCGGCCGGGGCCACGGCCTCCAGCACGGCGCGGAAGCGCTTGAGGGCCGCCAGGGTCTGCAGCACGCCGTCAGGCGACAGCCGGCCATTGTCGCCAAGGTCGCGGCCCAGCCCCGCCAGCACCTTCTCGTTGAACACGGTCCAGATGGCGCGGCCTTCCAGCCGGTACACCACGAGGCGCACCGAGTTGGATCCGATATCGATCACGGCCGCGTCGCGCGGCGCCGAAAAGGGCATGAGCTTGGTTTAGCCTATTCGGACGCGGGAGAAAGCGGGGCCGGACGAGAATCGTTGCGGGGCGTCAGGACGCGCCATTAATCCGGCAGGCCAGCAAGCGCCAGCCTGTTTCGGTCCTCACATAAAAGCAGGTGCCGAAAGTCTTTTGACCCCCGTTCGCACGAAGGCCGCCCTTGGTCGCCGCGTGGTCGCCGTCGAGCAGAAGCATCTCGACGCTGGGGGCGTGTTTGGGGCACGAGCCCCAGGAGCGGATCTGCCCCAGCCGCAGGCCCGGGCCGTAGATCCGCCCGCTGGCCTGCAGTTGCCGATCCACCGGCGCGAGGCCCGCCGCGTCGCCGATCCGGTCGACGCCGGGCGCGCCGGGCTGGGCCAGGATCGCGCAGATCTCGGCCTGCTCGGCGGCGCTCGGCCCGCAGCCGGCCAGCGCGAGAACCACCAGAAACGCGAGGCGCCTCAACCCCTGCCCATCAGGTGCGACGAGGACCGACGTGATCGAAAGCCATCGGCAGGTCTTTCACCTTGTGGCCGCGGCCCGACAGGCTGGGATTGGTCATGAAATAGTCGTGGGCCGAGAAGGCGCCCTTGCTCTCCCAGGCCGGATCGCGCGTGTAGCCGCCCTCGCTGTCGAGGTTCCAGCTCTGGGCCTCGTCATTGAGGTTGGCCACCATGATCTGGCTCAGCACCTGCTGATGCACGGTCGGGTTCTCGACGGGCACCAGGGTTTCCACCCGGCGGTCCAGGTTGCGCGGCATCCAGTCGGCCGAGCTGATAAAGACCCGCGTCTGGGGGCTGGGCAGGGCGGCGCCATTGGCGAAGGCGACGATGCGGGCGTGCTCCAGGAACCGTCCGACGATGCTTTTCACCCGGATATTCTCCGACAGGCCCTTCACGCCCGGCCGCAGGCAGCAGATGCCGCGCACCACCAGATTGATCATCACCCCGGCCTGGCTGGCGGCATAGAGCGCGTCGATGATCTGGGGATCGACCACCGAGTTCATCTTGGCCCAGATCCCCGCAGGCTTGCCGGCGCGAGCATTTGCGGCCTCAAGGCTGATCATCTTCAGCAGGTCGGGCTTCAGCGTCTCTGGCGAAAAGCTGAGCTTTTCCAGTCCGTGCGGCTGGGCGTAGCCGGTGATGAAGTTGAACAGCTTGCCGCCGTCGCGGCCCAGCGGGCCGTCACACGTAAACAAGGAAAGATCGGTATAAACCCGCGCGGTCTGCGGGTGATAGTTGCCGGTGCCGAAGTGGCAATAGGTGCGCAGGGCCTCGCCCTCGCGACGCACCACCACCGACAGTTTGGCGTGGGTCTTCCAGTCGACGAAGCCGAACACCACGTGGACGCCGGCGCGTTCCAGATCGCGGGCCCATTTCAGGTTGTTCTCTTCGTCAAACCGCGCCTTGATCTCGACCAGGGCGGTGACGTTCTTGCCATTCTCGGCCGCCTCGATCAGGGCCGCCACGATCGGGCTGTCCTTGCTGGTGCGATACAGGGTCTGCTTGATCGCCAGCACATTGGGATCGCGCGCCGCCTGTCGCAGGAACTGCACCACCACATCGAAGCTCTCGAACGGGTGGTGGACCAGGATGTCCTTCTCGCGGATCGCCGCGAAGCAGTCGCCGCCGTGGTCGCGCACCCGCTCGGGGAAGCGGGCGTTGTAGGGCTTGAACTTCAGGTCCGGACGGTCGGGCGGGATCAGCTCGTTCATCTGGGCCAAACCCAGCTTGCCATCCACCAGGATCACGTCCTCGGGCTCGGCGCGCAGGCCCTCCACGATGAAGTCGCGCAGGTCCTGGGGCATGGTGGTCTGGATCTTGACCCGCACCACCTGGCCCAGGCGACGCTTCTTCAGCCGCGCCTCGAACTCGCGCACCAGGTCTTCGGCCTCTTCTTCGATCTCCAGGTCACTGTCGCGGATCAGGCGGAACAGGCCGCGGCCCTCCACCTCGTAGCCGGGGAACAGGTGCCCCAAAAACAGGATGATGAAGCTCTCCAGCGCCATAATCCGTCGCTCGCGCTTCTTGCCGCGCGTGGTCACCGAGCCGATCTCCCAGAACCGCTGCACCTGGCTGGGCACCGGCACCAGAGCATACAGTTGCTTGTCGTCGGCGATCCGGCGCAGCTTCAGGGCCAGGCAGAAGCCCAGGTTCGGGATGAACGGGAACGGGTGGGCCGGGTCGATGGCCAGGGGCGTCAGCACCGGGAACATCCGGGTCAGGAACAGCTCCTCGGCCTTGACCTTGTCCTCGCCCTCCATGTCCTTGGCGTCCAGCAGCTTCAGGCCCTCGGCCCACAACTCGGCCCGCACCTCGCGCCAGATCTTCTGCTGCTCCACCATCAGGTCGAAGGCCGAGGCGTTGATCCGCGCCAGCTGCTCGCCGGGCGTCAGGCCATCCTGGCTGACCACCCGCACGCCCTCGCGCACCTGGCCCTTCAGGCCGGCCACGCGCACCATGTAGAATTCGTCGAGATTGTTGGCCGAGATCGACAGGAACCGCAGGCGCTCCAGCAGCGGATGGCGCGGATTGCTGCTCTCCTCCAGCACCCGCTCATTGAAGGCCAGCCACGACAGCTCACGATTGATGAACCGCTCGGGCGAGGCCAGCAACGCCTTGTCCAGGCGGCAGGTCGCGTCGCGCGACCCCTCGGGGGCGGCGGCTTGGTTGGCGGGCCCCTCATTGGCGGGAACGGGCAGGGTGGCGGTGTCAGTCATGGGGAGCAACCGTAGGCGAACTATGTTCTCGCATGGTGAACGCAGCGGGTGACAGGGGCAAGACAGGTGAGCGTCCTTCTCCCCTTGCGGGAGAAGGTGGGCCGCGCCAGCGGCTCGGATGAGGGGTTGAAGGCAGGACCAGCCGCGAACGGCGTCATATGTCGGCGCGACCCCTCATCCGGCGCTTCGCGCCACCTTCTCCCGCAGGGGGAGAAGGACCTCAGTCCTCGCCATCCTCCCCAAACGCCAGAACCTCCCCCGCCAGCAGCCGGGTAATCGCCCGGCCCTGGGCCGCCGCGGCCTCGTCCAGCAGGTCCACCGCCGCTATGGCCTCCAGCGACGAGCGGGGGATGCGGCGTAGCAGGTAGGGATAAACCTCCTCGGCCGGGGTCATGGCGCGCTCAGCAAAAGCCCGCCTCAGCACGGCCTCCAGCACGATGTCGTCGGGCTCGTCGATCACGGCCACGGGCAGGGCGTTGAGCCGCGAGCGAAGATCAGCCACCGCGCAGTCCCAGGCCACCGGCGCGGAGCGCCCGGTGAGCAGCAGCGTACCGCCGTCGACCCCGGCCATGTTGATCAGGTGGAACAGGGTCTCGTCGTCCAGATGCCCGCCCTGCGCCCGCCGGTCGGCGTCGTCGATCAGCACCGCGCGGCCGCGCAGGGCCGGCAGGTCGAGCGGCTTTTCAAGAGGATTGGCGGCCTCGACCACGACGGCGCCCGACTTCAGGGCCCAGTCGCGCGCCAGATGGGTCTTGCCCGCCCCGGCGGTTCCGACCACGGCGAGGCGCCCATCCACCCAGCGCGGCCAGGCGTCGAGGGCTTCCAGCGCCTGGGCATTGGTCGGCGAGGCCGCGAAGTGCTCGCGCGCGAACGACGGCGGGCTGTGCAGCGGCAGTCTGAACTGACGGGACAAGTCGGCGGCGTCCGGCGTGGTTACTGGGTTGGTGAGGATATAGGCCGGGTGGGGCGTCAGCGCGAGCGGTGCGGGTGAGGGAAGGTGGGGATTAGCGGTGGTGAGGTGTGGATGGGCTGTGTCCTCAAGTCTCTTGTGGGGGACTGAATTTCCTAGTGGGCAGTGAGGTCGTTAGTACCTCTGCGTCAGGATTGGATGGATGTGGAAGCGCGGGACGAATGGCTCAGAGCGCACGTCGTTCATGAGGTCCCAAAACATCGATCTTGCCAGGAGACGGGTAACGGCAGGCGGGTAGCGATACTCGTACCAATCGGGGATGCTTGGATGCGGCTGCTTCATGTAAGCCCATGCGAACATCGGTGCGAGGTAATCATAGATGCCCCAGCGGATATCGTTGAGGTGCGCAGCTATCTGACCAATGTGGTAGTTGAAGATATTGTCGTGGAACCAAGCATAGAAGTCCGGAAGCGCCATGTATGCCTGATCGCGGTCTATTGCCACGTCGTTGCGTTTCAGGATTTTTCGCATGATCGATACGTCCCACGAGAGCCGTGAGAAGCCGTGTTTAGCGATGTTGCCGCAGATTTTGATGTATTCGACCCGACGTAGCGTTAAATCAGTTTTCCGCTCGATAGTCGAAAGCCACACGTCTCTAACCGTGAACTCAGTGTTGAGCCAATCATTGAAGGCGGTAACAGGTCTACGCAGTAGATCGGGGTTCTCGGTGTTCATCATCGGTCTGTCCGCAATTTGCTGCAGATAACTCAAATGGGATATGAAATCATCGGAGCTGCTCTTCGTCGGCTTAATTAAGTCGAACGTCTCCGCACCTGGTTTGTCCAGAAAATCGATGAGTAGAATGTTGAACAATCGTTGGTGTACGCTATCGGTTGGGTGAACCTCCACAGCGCCCGCCTTGATAGGCGTGAACATCTCGAAGTTTACCATCTCGTAGATCAACCCCCAGGCCGCTTTGAGGACAATGATCTCCTGCTCAATGGGCTTGAACGGCTCCATCGTTGATTCAGCAATATCGTCCATTGAGCCGCCCGCCTTCGCTGCGCAAGCTTAGCGGTAACTGTTGTGTTTTCCTACGATGGCAAGGCCCACCGCACCGCCAACAACCCAAACCCCAGCAAGATCACCGGCCCGAACACCGCGAACCTCCACCGCGTGACCCGCTTGGGCAGGAATGTGTCGTAAGCGCCATCCTTAGTCGCTCCGTACTTCACGGCGATGGCGGTCAGGGGGCATTTGAGGCCGGAGGCGGTTTAGCGCTCCTTCTCCCCTTGCGGGAGAAGGTGGTCCCGGCGCAGTCCGGGGTCGGATGAGGGGTTGAAGACGAGGGCCGCCGCGACGGGCGGTCGGGCTGATGGGGCGCCGCCCGTGCGACCCCTCATCCGTCGGCCTGCGGCCGCCACCTTCTCCCGCAAGGGGAGAAGGGTTATCTCAGGGCCATGACCTCACCACCCCCCGACCTAGCCGCCTGGCGCGCTGCAATGACCAAGCCCGCGGGCCCCCTCGGCGGCCTCGCGCGCAAGGCGCAGGTCAGGATCAACCAGATCATCCCCGAGAAGATCCACGCGGCGATCACCACGGCCATGGAGGGCCTGACGCGGGGCATTCTGACCGGCGCCGACTTCGCCACCGGCTCTCCCCAGCGCGGCCTGAGCCTGGACGAGAAGCGCGCCAAGGCCGCCGCCGCCATCGACGGCTGGAAGAAGACCGCCAGCGTCGAGGGCGGCGTGGCCGGGGCCGGGGGCTTCCTGCTGGCGGCGGCCGACTTCCCGCTGCTGATGAGCTTCAAGATCAAGCTATTGTTCGAGATCGCCGCCATCTTCGGCCATGACGGGACCGACCTGGATGAGCGGCTCTATATCCTGCACATCTTCGAGCTGGCCTTCTCGGACGCCGGCCATCGGGCCCGGGTGCTGGCGGCCATGGACAACTGGGACGCCCGCCGCGCCGAGCGTCCCGATACGCTGGAGGCCTTCGACTGGCGGGCCTTCCAGCAGCAGTACCGCGACCATATCGACCTGGCGAAGCTCGCCCAGATGCTGCCCGTGATCGGCGCGCCGGTCGGGGCCATCGTCAACTGGCGGCTGGTCGAAAGCCTGGGGCAGACGGCGGTGATGGCCTACCGGATGCGGGAGGAGGGGGCGACCACGGGGCCAACTATGGGGATTGCGATCGCGCCGTCCCCGGACAGGCATGGGGATTGAGCCCTAGATCCTCCCCCCAGCGGGGGAGGTGGTCCCCATGACAATGGGGGCCGGAGGGGGAAGACCGCATTGATTCAGCAGAACTTCCCCCTCCGTCGGCTTCGCCGACACCTCCCCCGCTAGGGGGAGGATCTAGACGGGCGTCCAGCAAACTTATCCTCCGCGCTCAAACCTCCCGTATTCTCGTCCCACCTCGTCGCGAGGAAAGGGCGCCAGGCCAGCGACCGATGCGGCGGCGGGGTGTGATCGAGCGGGGCTGGGGTCGAGGGGGATACTCGACCAGTCCGGGGATCCTGGCGTTGCAGGACCCGCCCGCCGTTGGCGTGGATGAGGATAGACGGGTGTGATTTAGCCTTCAGGCTCGCCCGCCTCGACCGCCGAGCGGTTCCGGAAACGGAGCGGCTTGGCTCCCGGTAAGGCCTCAACAGGGCCACCCGACGGGACGCCGACGGATAACGATGACGCGGAGCGGACGGCTTCGTCGAAACGGTATTTGCTACTCACACATCCGGACGTGGTCCGGACGCTCCGCGACCCTTTCCATCACCCTCGCAGCGAAAGCGCGAGGGGGCGAAGTCGTGACCAAAATCCTCTCCCTAGAGCATTTTCCGATAAGTGTGAAACGGTTATCGGATCGAAAAATGCTCTAAACTTCTGATTTAGAGCCCTTTTCGCCCGACCCTGATGAAGCCATCAGGTCGGAAAGGGCTCTAGCGGGGGAGGTGTCGGCCCGAAGGGACGACGGAGGGGGGCGTGACCTCGCCGGATAGGCACGCTTCCCCCTCCGGTCCTTCGGACCGCCTCCCCCTTCAGGGGGAGGATCTCAACCGCAGAATCCTTGACATAGCCGCCCCCCCATGCGCCTTTCCGCGCCTTGCAAATCAACGCGTTCCCGCGATTTTCGAAGACTTTGTCATGACCACGATGCACGCCTACCGCACCCATACCTGCGGCGCCCTTCGCGCCTCCGACACCGGCGCCGATGTCCGGGTTTCGGGCTGGATTCACCGCAAGCGCGACCACGGCGGCCTGGTCTTCATCGACCTGCGCGACCACTATGGTCTGACCCAGCTGGTGCTGCACCCCGAGACCCCCGGCTTCGACATTGTCGAACGCCTGCGGGCCGAGAGCGTGATCAAGGTGGACGGCAAGGTGCTGGCCCGCGACGCCGCGGCCGTGAACCCCAACCTGCCGACCGGCGCCATCGAGATCCACGTCACCGCCGTTGAGGTGCTGAGCGAAGCCGCCGAACTGCCGCTGCCGGTGTTCGGCGAGCCCGACTATCCTGAGGAAATCCGCCTCAAGCACCGCTATCTGGATCTGCGCCGCGAGACCCTGCACAAGAACATCGTGCTGCGCTCGCGGGTGATCCACTCGATCCGTCACCGGATGGTCGAGCAGGGCTTCCTGGAATACCAGACCCCGATCCTGACGGCCTCCTCGCCGGAGGGCGCCCGCGACTTCCTGGTGCCGTCGCGCCTGCATCAGGGCAAGTTCTATGCGCTGCCCCAGGCCCCGCAGCAGTTCAAGCAGCTGCTGATGGTGTCGGGCTTCGACCGCTATTTCCAGATCGCCCCGTGCTTCCGCGACGAAGACCTGCGCGCCGACCGCAGCCTCGAATTCTACCAGCTCGACGTCGAGATGAGCTTCGTCACCCAGGAAGACGTGTTCGCGGCCATCGAGCCGGTGATGCACGGGGTGTTCGAGGAGTTTTCGGGCGGCAAGCCGGTTTCGCCGATTTCGGGCGCCCACACCTTCACCAACGATTTCGGTGCGACGCAGGAACACGCAGGTTTCGAGCGCCTGACCTACGCCCAGTCGATGAAGTGGTACGGCAGCGACAAGCCCGACACCCGCAACCCGATCAAGATGGCCGACGTCTCCGAGCACTTCCGTGACGGCGGCTTTGGCCTGTTCGCCAAGATCCTCGGCAGCGACCCCAAGAACAAGGTGTGGGCCATCCCCGCGCCGACGGGCGGCTCGCGGGCGTTCTGCGATCGCATGAACAGCTGGGCCCAGGGCGAAGGCCAGCCGGGTCTGGGTTATGTGTTCTGGAGCGAAGACCAGGGCGCGTGGGGCGGCCCGATCGCCAAGAACCTGGGCGAGCCGACGCAAGGCTTGATGGAATCGCTGGGCCTGGGCTCCGGCGACGCCGCCTTCTTCGTGGCCGGCGACCCGGCCGTGTTCGCCAAGTTCGCAGGCCTGGCCCGCACCCGCGTCGGCACCGAGCTGAAGCTGATCGACGAGAACCAGTTCAAGTTCTGCTGGATCGTCGACTTCCCGATGTTCGAGTGGAACGAGGACGAAAAGCGCGTCGACTTCTCGCACAACCCGTTCTCGATGCCGCAGGGCGGTCTGGAGGCCCTGGAGACCCAGGACCCGCTGACCATCCGCGCCTATCAGTACGACATCGTCTGCAACGGCTATGAGCTGTGCTCGGGCGCGATCCGGAACCACAAGCCCGAGATCATGCTCAAGGCCTTCGAAGTGGCCGGCTATGGCGCCGAGGTGGTGGAAGAGCAGTTCGGCGGCATGCTGAACGCTTTCCGCTTCGGCGCCCCGCCGCACGGCGGTCTGGCCCCCGGCATCGACCGGATCGTCATGCTGCTGGCCGAGCAGGTCGCCATCCGCGAGGTCATCGCCTTCCCGCTGAACCAGCAGGGCCAGGACCTGCTGATGAACGCTCCGGCCGAGGCCGCAGAGCGACAGTACAAAGAACTGCACATCCGCTCGGCGCCTCCGATCAAGGTCTAGGACACAGAAAAAGGCCCCGGTCTCGCGACCGGGGCCTTTGAAGTTTTCAGGGTACGCGTCGAGACTAGTATTTCGGCGGCTTGGGCGGGGCCGGCGGCGCTGGCGGGGCCTTGGGCGGCTTTGGCGGCCTGGGAACGCTGGCGTGGGCGGCGGCCCGGGCTTCGGCGGCCACGCGATGGGCCTCGGCCTGGGCGCGGTGGAAATCGATGTCCACGCGGATCTGGCGACGGTCGCCGTGGCAGGACCGAACCGTCAGGCCGCGCGGCAGGCGGGTGGAGCTGTCGCCGCAGGCCTCGTCCAGCTGGTCCTGGTCCAGGCCCCGGACGTTCGACAGGTCGACCCCGCCGAGCACGGCGCCCGACAGGTCGGCGCCGTTGAAGTCGGCGCCGTGGAAGATCGCGCCGCGCAGGGTGGCGCCGGTCAGCTCCGCATTGCGCATATTGGCCTGGTCGAACCGCGCGCCGGTCAGGTTGGCGTGATTCAGCTCGGCGTTACGGAAGTCGGCGCCCCGGGCGTTGACCGAGATCAGGTTCGAGCCGGTCAGCTCGGCGTTGGAGAAATTGGCCTTGCTCAGATTGGCCCCGACCATGTTGGCGCCGTGCAGCTCGGACGATGAGAAGTCGGCGCGGGTCAGATTGGCGTTGGCCAGATTGGCGCCGCTGCTCTCGACACCCGACAGACGGGCGTCGGTGAAATTGGCGTTGACGAAATTGGCGCCGCGCATCTCGGCGCCCCGCAGATCGGCGCGGGTCAGGTCGGCGCTGGAGAAGTTGGAGCCATAGAAGGCCGCGCCCCGCAGGTCGGCGCCGATCAGGACGGCGCGGTCGAAATTGGCGCCGGTGAACTTGGCGCCCGTCAGCTTGCGGCCCGACAGCTCGCAGTTGACGCACATGCCGCCGAACGACACCAGGCGGGCGACGTCCTTGTCCTCGGGACCGGCCTGGGCCTGTCCGGCCAGGGCCGTCAGGGCCAGCGTCAGAACCGCGAGTGAAACGCCCATGCGGGACATCGAAATCTCCTACCAGCCAATACGCGACTGCACGAGTTACGATTTGGCCCCGCGAGCCGCAGGGCGCCACTTAAATCGCGGTAATGACAGGAACTTAACGGCAACCAGGGATGGAGAGCCCGCGCGGCAAACGCGTGGAATCGTCCCCGCAAGCCCGGTTCAGCTGACCTTGCGACAGGCCGGCGGCGCGGTCCATTTCGGCCCCCGAAAAGTTCACGCCGGTCAGATTGGCTCCGGCGAAATTGGCCCCTTCGAGGAAGGCGCCAACGAAGCTGGCATTGGTCAGGTCGGCCCGCGCGAAGCTGGCGCCGCCGAACACGCCGCCATAGGCGTTGACGTCGCGCAGATCGCCGCCGGCGAAGCTGGCGCGGTTCATCACCACCGTCGACATATCCGCTTGGCGGAGGCGCGCTTTCGACAGGTTAAGGCCGCTGCGCAGGGTCAGGCTGGACAGGTCAGCCTGAAAGAGGTTGCACCCCGGGCAGCTGGCGCCGCCTCGAACGCGGGCGATCTGGCCGGCGCTCTGGGCCAGAGCCGGCGCGGCGCTCGCCAGTACGGCGAAGCTCAAGGCCAGGGCGGCGAAGCGGGCGGTCGGGGTCATTCTGAAACGCATCCTGGCGAATATCGACGCCAGCAGGGTGACACCGGAAGTTTAAGGCCAGACGAACGACGTCAGGTCGCGGGCTCGGAGCGGTGGGACTGCACGCCGCAGCTGTCACAGACGGTTATGGCTCCACGCTGGGTCAGGGCGATGTCGCCGCAGGCCGGGCAGAAGTCTGCCTGGCTGCTGGCGATCTGCACTGCGTCCTCGGTCTTGCGGCCGCCGAACGGCAGGAACACCAGATTGTCGGTCGCCGCGCCGCGCGAGAAGCCCTTGGAGATGAACTTGCTGGCGGGCAGGGGCTCGGGCTCGACGCCGGGCGCATCGGCCTTGCCGTGGCCCAAGCCATCGGCGTTGAACTCCTGCGGGTCGGCGTTGGCCAGGTCGTCGCGGCCCAGATACGAGACGCCCAGCTCGCGGAACACATAGTCGAGGATCGAGGTCGCCGACTTGATCGAGTCGTTGCCCGTCACCGGCCCGGCCGGCTCGAAACGGGTGAAGACGAAGGCGTCGACGAACTCGTCCAGCGGCACGCCGTGCTGCAGGCCAAGCGATACGGCGATAGCGAAATTGTTCATCAGACTGCGGAAGGCGGCGCCCTCCTTGTGCATGTCGATGAAGATCTCACCGACCTCGCCGTCGTCATATTCGCCCGTGTGCAGATAGACTTTGTGCCCCCCTACCGCGGCCTTCTGGATGTAGCCCTTGCGGCGGTCCGGCAGTTTGCGGCGCGAACGGTCGCGCTCAACGATCTTCTCAATCACCCGTTCGGTGATGACGGGTTCACGGATCGGCTGGCGCGGCGCCTCGGCAGGTTGCTCTGGCAGGTCCAGACGGAACCCGGCCGGCGGATCGGCGCGGTGCAGGCGCAGGGCGCGCACTCCGGCCCGGGCCGCGGCGGCTTGCAAGCGGGTTCCATCCACCGGCCGGGCATCGAACGGCAAGGGCAGAACGACGGGAACCGGCAGGCAGGTGAAGGTCTCGACCGCGGCGATCATCGCCAAGCGGTCAGCTAGGACCGGCGCCTCGACCGACAGGAACACGGTCCGAACCTCGGCGCTCAGGGCCCCGCAATCAGAGAGCAGGCCCGTTCCCAAAGCATGCTGCTCTGCCGCTAGGATCTCGGAGGGGGAGAAGCCGGCGAAGGCCAAGGTGTCGAAATCGGGTTGGGACAAAGCCTTGGACGGCGCGCCGAGCACGTCGCTGAGGAACCCGGCGCCGACAACAGCCGGGGCGAAAGCCTGGCGCAGACTTTTGGCCGAGCGCAGCACGTCCTCCACCTGTTCGATCTCGTGAGCGGTAAAGCCTCGGGCATGCAGGACGGCGTGGTCGATAGCGGGTGCGTCGGTCAGCGAGCCGTGGCCGAGCGCGTGGCGACGGGCGGCGTCGATCTCGCACTTTGCGCTCGACAGGCAACTGAACGCTGCGGCGCTGAACGAAGGCACCAACAGACCGTCGGCCGTCTGGACCGTCGAAACCGGGGAAGCGGCGCCGGCCCAGCCCATCGGCCGTCCGCCGAGCCGAAGGGCGGCTTCCGGGTCGTCGAAGGCGGCGACCAAGGCGCTGGATCGCAGGCCGTGCTTCTTGGCCAAGCCGTGAGCCATGGCCAAGGCCGTGGCGGCCTCGGAGGCCAAGGGGGATCGCAAGGCGGCGGCGCGCACGCGACGTTCGGCCAGGCTACGCAGCACCGTTTGACGGTCCTGGGTAAAAACGGCCCCCGCGCCCAAGGTGGCCGCGGCCTCGGCGCTGGCGGCCAGCGCCGAGCCGACGGTGAGGGCCCATAGCGCCGAGGCGCCGTCGCGCCCGTCGCTGCTGGTGAGCGACAGGCCTTGGGCGAGCAGCCAGTCGCCCACGCCGGCCAGACCGATAGTGGCGGGCTGGTCGCCGCGCTCGATGTCAAGGGCAGTCGCCCAGATATGTACAGCGTAGGTGAAACCCTGAACGTCGAAGGCGTCTTCGGACTGGAAAGCGGAAGCGTCGATAGCCGCGCCCACTGCCCCGCCCCGGGAAAGCGCTTCGGCGTCCTCAGGCGATAGTGTGACGGTTAGAGCGCTGGTCTCCCAGCCGACCTGAGCCGCGAAACTGGCGTTGTCGTCGCCGGCCGACACGGTCGCTCGCGAGCCCGAGGCGACCATGGCGGTGGCCGGGGTGGCGATGCTGTCGATCAGCGGGGTGCGAGGCGCACCGGCCAGAGCGATAGCGTCCGAGATCATCCGATCGTCAGCGCCCAGATCGCGAGCACGACGGGCGGCCCGGGCCAAGGCGCTGTTCTTGCGGGGATCGGCGCAGGCCTTGGCGTCGCCATGGCAACGTTGGACAGCGTCTGAAACCTGAGCCAGAGCGGCGTCCAGGCGAGAGGCGGCCTTGCTGGCTAGCGCATGGCTGCGCCGACGGCCCAATTGACCCTTGACGACTTGGCGGAATTCAATCTCGGCGATGTCGGGCAGATGATCCAGCGCTGGCCGCGATCCCGTCGGCGTAGCGACGCCGGTCAACATTGTCGCGAGTAGCGCGTCGCGGAAAGCGCCCGCATCAGTGGCATCGGCGAACAGACCCTTGGCCAGTCCGGCCTTGGCCAAGCGATCAGCATAGCGAGCGGGACCGCCGCCAAGCAACGATTCGGGGTCGAGTGACTCGCCGGCCCAGTCCAGCCAGGACTCGACGCGCGCATCCGTCCAGGTCGGCGGGGCCAGGACCTCGACGACGGCGTTGCTGCGCTCGAGTTCGCGTCGTTCCGCCCCGGGGGGCTGATCGACATATCCGGACTGACTGCGCATGGGCGATTCCGCGGCTAAGCGCCAAGAGACGACTAATCTAGATCGCCCCCAACCGCCCTTCAATAGATGTTGGGGCCTCGGGCCATATGGTCCACAAGATGTTGAATTCCGATCGCCGGGCAGATGCTGGACGCTAAGGACCGGCCGCCCTATAGTCCGGCTGCTTCGTCGCGCTCTTCGCGACCGGGAAGTGCTTGCAAATTCGGGTGCAAACGTAGTGCTGAAAGCGATCTTCACGTGGTGGAACGGCGCGACCTTGGGTCAGCGGTTCCACATCGGCCGTCGCGGCGTATTCGTGGGCCAGGACGATTTCGGCAATCGCTATTTCGAAGCTCGCGACGCCAGCGATAGCTACGACGCCCACAAGCGCCGCTGGGTGATCTATGACGGCTATGCCGAGGCCTCGAAGGTTCCAGCCGAGTGGAGCGGCTGGCTGCACTATACGTTCGACGAGCCGCCGACCACCAACCCGCTGCCGCGTCGCAGCTGGGAAAAGGACCACATCCCCAACCTGACCGGTACGGTTCACGCCTGGCGTCCGAAAGGCTCTCTGGCTCGAGGCGGTGAACGCGCTGTCGCGACCAGCGATTACCAGCCCTGGAAGCCGGAATAGGCCTGATGCGTTGCCGAGTGATCACCACCGTGTCGGTGCTGGCCATCGGTCTGACGATGGTTGGCGTTGCGTCCGCGCGGCAATCTACAGCCCCGGTCGCTCCGCAGCCGCCAACGGCCCCGGTTGCGCCGGCGCCCGAAACACAGCAGCCTCGCACTACGACACCTACGCCTCAGCCCCGCGTTGCGACACCGGTTCCAGAACCTGCGCCAGCGGTTGAGAAACCTGTGGCCAAGCCGGCGCCGGCCAAGGCTACGACACCTGCAAAGCCGGCAGAACCGGCCAAGCGCGGCCGTTCCTCCGTAGCCATCATCCAGGCGCTCGACAAGGTGACTACCGAGACGATGCGCTTCGAGGCGCCGGTTGGTCAGCCCATCCGTTACAAAACCCTGATCTTCACCGTGAGGGCCTGCGAAACCTCAGCGGTAGATGAGGTCGCGCCCGAGTCCACGGCGTATCTCGTGGTCGATACCCAGCCCAAGGCCGTAGCCGGCCGCGTCGCGCCTCCGGGACGTCAGGTCTACAAGGGCTGGATGTACGCCAATTCGCCGGGCATGAACCCGCTACAGCACCCGGTCTATGACGCTTGGTTGATCGCCTGCAAGACGTCCGCTCCGGTGGCTCCGGCTGAGAAGCGATAGAAATCGGCTTGAGCCGGCCAAGCCTTGACCAGCCGGCGCCGGTAGTCGGAGCGCGTTATTTCGACAGCCCCGAATTGCAGCAGATGATCGGTGATGAACTGGGTGTCGAGTAGTCGGTAGTCGCCGAACCTTAGCCGTCCGACCAGATGGGCCAACGCGACCTTGCTTGCGTCGCGTTCGGTGGAGAACATGCTTTCGCCGAAGAACGCCGCGCCCAGGGAGACGCCGTAGAGGCCGCCAACCATTTGACCATCGCGCCAGCATTCGACCGAGTGGGCTAGTCCCCGCGCGAAGAGTTCGCCGTACAGTTGCTGGATCGGCGCGTTGATCCAGGTTTCCAGACGGCCGGGCCGTGAGGTCGCGCAAGCCTCGACCACGGCGTCAAAGGCGCTGTCTATGCGAACCTGGAAGATGTCGGAACGAACGGTGCGAGACAGTCGGCGGGAGATGTGGACGCTTTCCAGCGGCAACACCCCCCGTCGTTCGGGATCGATCAGGAAGACGCTCTCATCGTGGCGCGCATCGGCCATCGGGAAGACCCCGCGCTGATAGCAGGCGATCAAATCGTCAACCGTGAAGGCGTCCATCCGCGCCTCCGCCCAGCTTAGCCCTGCGCCTTGATCCAGCGTTCCAGCCAGTGGATGTCGTAGTCGCCGGCCAGGATGTCGGGCTGGACCAGCAGGTCTTGGAACAGCGGGATCGTGGTCTCGATACCGCCGACAACCATCTCGCCCAGGCAGCGCTTCAGGCGCGCGATGCACTCCTGGCGGTCGCGACCGTGGACGATCAGCTTGCCGATCAGGCTGTCGTAATAGGGCGGGATCGCGTAGCCGGTGTAGATCGCCGAATCCAGGCGAACGCCCAGGCCGCCGGGAGCGTGGAAGTCGGTGATCGTGCCGGGTGAGGGCGTGAAGGTCCGCGCGTTCTCGGCGTTGATCCGACATTCGATCGCGTGGCCTTCGAAAACCACCTCGGCTTGCGTGAACGACAGGGGCAGGCCGGCGGCGATGCGGATCTGCTCGCGCACCAGATCGATGCCGGTGATAGCCTCGGTGACCGGATGTTCGACCTGCAGCCGGGTGTTCATCTCGATGAAGAAGAACTCGCCGTTCTCCCACAGGAACTCGATGGTGCCGACGCCGAGATAGCCGATGGCCTTGACGGCATCGACGACGATCCTGCCGATCTTGGCGCGATCAGCGGCGCCGAGGGCGGGCGAGGGGGCCTCTTCCAGCACCTTCTGGTGTCGACGCTGCAGCGAGCAGTCGCGCTCGCCCAGATGCACCACGTTGCCGTGGCTGTCGGCGATGACCTGGATTTCGATATGGCGCGGCTTCTGGAGGTAGCGCTCCATATAGACCGTGTCGTCGCCGAAAGCCGCGCGGGCTTCCGAGCGCGCCGTCGAGACGGCCTCGGCCAGATCCTCGCGCGTCTGGGCCACCTTCATGCCGCGACCGCCGCCGCCGGACGCGGCCTTGATCAGCACGGGGAAGCCGATGACGTCGGCGGCCGCGAAGGCTTCTTCTTCGGTGGCCAGTCCGCCATCCGAACCGGGAACCACCGGAATGCCGGCTTCCTTGACGGCCTGCTTGGCGGTGATCTTGTCGCCCATCAGGCGGATATGTTCGGGCTTGGGACCGATGAAGGTGAAGCCGTGGGCGTTTACGATCTCGGCGAAGCGGGCGTTTTCCGAAAGGAAGCCGTAGCCGGGGTGAACCGCCTGGGCGCCGGTGATCTCGCAGGCCGCGATGATCGACGGGATGTTCAGGTAGCTCTTGGCGGCGGGGGCGGGGCCGATGCAGACGCTTTCGTCGGCCAGTCGGACCCACATGGAGTTGGAGTCGGCCTCGGAATGGACCGCAACGGTGGCGATGCCCATTTCCTTGCAGGCCCGGTGAACCCGCAGCGCGATCTCGCCCCGGTTCGCGATCAGGATCTTGTCAAACATGATCATTACTCGATGACGACGAGCGGCTCGCCGAACTCGACGGGCTGGGCGTCACCGACGAGAATTTCAACGACCTTACCGGCCTTGGTGGCCGCGATCGGGTTCATGGTCTTCATGGCTTCGACGATCAGCAGGGTCTGACCCGCAGCCACTGTGTCGCCGACCTTCACGAAGTTGTCGGCGCCGGGCTGGGGCGACATGTAGACGGTGCCGACCATCGGCGACTTGACGATGTCGCCAGCGGCGCGCGCGGCCGGAGCGGCGGCGGCTTCGACGACCGGAGGGGCAGCGGGAGCGGGCTCTTGTGGCGCGTAGGCCTGCGGGGCCTGAACATAGGTGGTGGCGGCAGCGGTCAGGGTCAGTTCGCGGGCGACGCGGATCTTCAGGCCTGCGTGTTCGACCTCGATTTCACTCAGGCCGGTGTCCTTCAGGATGTCCGCGAGTTTGCGGACCAGGCGGGCGTCGATCGACGGGGTCTCGACCGGATCGGCGGAAGCCTTGGGATTGGACATTGAAGCTACCTTGTTCTCTTGGCTCGCGGCGTTGAAACGCCAGCGGGCTGGACCTAGTTCGCGCCGATCAGGCCGATAGCGGCCTCGATCGCCAGTTCATAACTCGCCGCGCCGAAGCCGGAGACGATCCCCGTGGCCGCCAGCGAGACGTAGGTGTGGCGGCGGAATTCCTCCCGCGCAGCCGGGTTGGACAGGTGGCACTCGATCACTGGAATGCTCAGGGTCTTGAGCGCGTCCAGCAGGGCGATCGAGGTGTGGCCGTAGCCGGCCGGGTTGATGATCAGAGCGGAAGCAGACACACGCGCCTCCTGCACCCAATCGATCAGCTCGCCTTCATGGTTGGACTGCCGGAAGACCACGGAGTGGCCATGCAAAGCCGCACGCGCATCGCAGCGCGCCCGGACATCGTCCAGCGTGTCCTTGCCATAGATCTCGGGCTCACGCGTTCCCAACAGGTTGAGATTGGGGCCGCTCAGCACATGGATCGGGTTTACCATTCGGCTCCGCCGTCGATTCCGAAAGTCTTGTATAGCCGGTTCCGCCGGGTCACAAGCAGCGCTCGCTCAGGAGGTGAGATGAGGCTTTTATTGAATGGCGATGAGCGGGAGATCGCCGATGTCTCCAGCGTCGCCGATCTGGTGTCCGCGCTGGGCCTCGACTCGCGCAAGGTAGCCGTCGAACGCAATCTGGAGATCGTGCCGCGCTCGACCTATGCCGATACGGTTCTGGTCGACGGCGACCGCATCGAGATCGTGACATTTATCGGTGGCGGCTAGTCTCGTTGCCTGGAGCGCGAGACATCGCCCAGTCGCGAAGGGCGTATTGAGGCTCTTACGGGTTTGAAACTGCGCCGGACGGGGCGTAAACCAACCTTATGAACGCGCACGTTTCCCCCGACCCCGCCCTGACGTCCGACGATAGCTGGACCGTCGCGGGCCGCACCTTCCGCTCGCGGCTGATCGTCGGCACGGGCAAATACAAGGACTACGCGACCAACGCCGCCGCCGCGGAAGCCGCCGGGGCCGAGATCGTCACCGTGGCCGTGCGCCGCGTGAACCTGACCGATCCGACACAGCCGCTGCTGGTCGATTATATCAAGCAGGACCGCTTTACCTATCTGCCCAACACGGCGGGCTGCTTTACCGGTGAGGACGCCGTGCGGACCCTCCGCCTGGCCCGTGAGGCCGGCGGCTGGGACCTGGTGAAGCTGGAAGTGCTGTCCGACCCCAAGACCCTCTATCCCGATATGGAAGAGACCCTGCGCTCGCTGAAGCTGCTGGTGACCGAGGGCTTCCAGGTGATGGTCTATTGCTCGGACGATCCGGTCTATTGTCGCAAGCTGGAAGAAGCCGGCGCCGTGGCGATCATGCCGCTGGGCGCGCCGATCGGCTCGGGCCTCGGCATCCAGAACCGTGTGAATCTGCGGATCATCATCGAGAACGCCAAGGTGCCGGTCCTGGTCGACGCTGGCGTCGGCACGGCATCGGACGCCGCGATCGGCATGGAATTGGGTTGCGACGCCATCCTGATGAACACTGCCATCGCCGAGGCCAAGGATCCGATCCGCATGGCCCGGGCAATGAAACATGCGGTCATCGCGGGCCGGGAGGCCTATCTCGCCGGTCGAATGCCCAAGCGGATGTACGCCGATCCCAGCTCGCCACTGGCGGGGCTGATCTAGCTTTTCTTGAGCGCCGCCGCCCTGGTGTTGGCGATGGCCAGCTTCAGAGCCTGCATATCGGCGCCGGGAATCATGGTGTCGCCGACGATGAAGGCTGGCGTGCCCTCGATGGACAACGACTGCGCAAGGTCATGGGTGTCGGCCAGATGCTGCGTGACGGCGGCTGACGCCCCGACGGCGCGAGCCTTTGCCACGTCGACGCCAAGCCCTGCGGCTATGCGATACGCCCCGGCTTCGTCCAGGCTCTTCTCAGCCATGAGCGCCTGGTGCAGTTGCAGCGTCTTGCCCTGTTCCCTGGAGCCCAACATCAGTCGCGCTGCGGCTTCGGAATCGCGGCCGAAGATCACGAACTCCTTGAACACGAAGCGCACGTCCGGGTTCTCGGCGATCAGCTTGAGCAACTCGGGCGTGGCGACGCGGCAATAGCCGCATTTGTAGTCGAAGAACTCGGTGACGGTGACCGAGCCGTTGGGATTGGCGACGAAGTCGCGCGGATCCCGCTCGATGGCCTGGCGGTATTGGCCGATGACCTTGCGCCCGGTCTCCGCCGTTTTGGCCGCCTGCTTCTGCTCGAGCTTGGCGCTGACTTCCAGCAGCACCTCGGGGTGCTCCAGCAGATAGGCGCGGACCTTTTCGCCAAATTCCTTATCAGGCTTGGCAGGCGAGCAGGCGCCCAAGAGGATACCCGACAGGGCGAGCGAAACGGCGAGAGCGCCAGCGCGGCGGTGCAGAGTCATGACTGTCTCGAAATCGGGGTGCTGAATCAGCGACGGAAGACGGACTGGGTCGCGCCCTCCTTGGCCAAATCTTTGAGGTCCTGGTTGCTGGGACGCGAGGCCAGGACGATGTCGGTGGCGCGCCGCCATTCAGGCGTGTCCTTGGTCAGAAGCTCACGAGCGCGCATGGCGAAGACCCGCGCTTCCTGGGCCGCGCCCATGGAGAAATACTGCTCGGCCGTAGCCAGACGGGCGTCGCCATCCTTGCCCTGCTGGTCATAAGCCTGGGCGAGCAAGCGCCAGGTAACGGCGTTGTCGGTATCGTTCAACAGCGCGCGCTTCAGTTCGCGCACGCCTTCCTCGACCTTGGCGGGCTCTTTCTGGCCAATCAAGGTCTGGCCCAGATTGATCCGCAGCAACGGAGCGTCGGGCTTGAGCGCCACCGAGCGACGCTGAGGTTCCTCGGCCAGATGAACGCGGTTGAACTCAAACAGAATCTGGCCCTTCAACTCCCACAGGTATGGATTGTCCGGCTGTTCAGTCAGAAGGGCGTCGATCTGGCTGAGGGCCCGATCTGGTTCCTTCATCTGGTAGTAGGCGATGGCGCGGGCGTAACGGGCCGGATAGCTGCGATCGTTTTCCTTGTATTTGATGAGAGCCGACTGAGGGTTCATGAAACCCTCCAGCTTGGCTTTCATGATTTCGTGCTGGGCCAGGTCGTCTGGGCTATCAACCTGCTCATAGTTGGGGAGTCGCTCCACCCGGCTACGTAAAGTCTCGATCCGCTCCGATGAAAGCGGATGGCTGCGGAAATAAGCGAAGCGCCGCGATTGATCGAAGACCTCCTGGTAACGGAAGTTATCGAAAAACTCAACCAGACCTCGGCCTGACTGGCCTGTCGCTTCCAGCAGGGTGGCGCCTGCCTGGTCGGCGCGGCCTTCCTGTTCGCGGCTGTAGCCCAATGCGCCAAGTTGGCCGAAATAGCTGGCGTTGCCCAGCAATACCGCGCCCGCGTCTGGCGCGCCGGCCAAGGCAGCCAGGACGCCCAGGCCCATGGTCAGGATCATGGGCTTCAGGCCAGCCCTCATCATGTCGCCGGAACGAAACGAGTGGCCAGCCTGCAGGTGGCCGACTTCGTGGGCGATGACGCCGCGCAGTTGGTTCGGGTTTTCGGACTGACGGATCAGGCCGGTATAGATGCCCATGGTGCCGGGCGCGGCGAAGGCCTGCAGATCTTTGCTGCCGACCAGAAGGATACGCACGGATTTTGGATCGAGACCGGCGGCCTGAAAAATCGGCGTGGAGTCCTTGAGGAGGATTTCCTCGATCTCGGTGTCGCGAATGAGCGACGCGCCCTCCTGGGCGGCAGCAGGGATCAATGTTGAAAGGCTGAGCGCCGCGACCACGGTCACGGAGCAGAAGGCGCGAAACCTTTTTTCAGCCCACCGCGTGCGGGAGGTCATCGAACGTCTCCAGTCCCGCCCCCGCAGTCCAGGCAAGTGTAGCGTGGAACCTGGCGGCGTGTGAACCACCGCCGTCATCGGGCTCCATCTGCATATAGGCGTCGTGGACGGCCGGACCAGAGGCCGACCGTCCACGATCTATTATCAGCCTCGGCGCCACCAGCCGCCGCGCGGCTTGGTCGGCGGAGCGGTGATCTCGGCCGGATCGGGTTCGGCGGGCGCCAAGAGCGTTTCCGCGACCGGTTCCGGCTCGGGAGCGGGCTGAGGCTTGGAGACAACGACCGGCGCAGGCGCGACGACCTCCATCTCAATGGGCGCTTCGACCGCAACCGGTTCGGCGACCATTTCAGGGACGGCGGCTTCCTCGACGGCGGGTTCGATCACCGCGTCGGTGGCCGGAGCGTCACCCTTGCGACCGCGTGTCCGGGGACGGCGAGCCTTTTTGGGAGCTTCGTCGCCAGGGGCCGGCAATTCGACCCAGATGTCGCTGGGCGGAGCTTCAGCCGCCACTGCCGGGATAGGGGGCAGCGCGACATCGGCCAAGGCCTCTACTGGCGCGGGACGAGCTTCACGCTCGCCTCGGCCGCGACCACGGCTGCGGCTCGAACGTCCTTCCGACCGGTCGGGCCGTTCGGCCCGCTCGGGTCGTTCGGCGCGTTCCGGGCGCTCGGCTTGCGGCGTCGAGGCAACCGGTTCGGGCGCGGGACGGCGCGGCTCGCCGCCGCGACCATCCAGTGCGGCCGGGTCGTGCCAGGCAAAGGCGCTGTCGCCAAACGGGACTCGGGGACGGGTCCAGACGAAGGCGTCGGCCGGACGATCGCCATCCTCGCGACCACCACGGCGCCCGCCGCGACGTCCACGGCGGCGGCGGCGGCGGCGGGCTTCCTCGTCTTCGCCTTCGAGGGCAGGGAAGTCGCCGCGATCGGCGTCACCGTCCTCGTCGCTTTCGGCTTCGTCGACAGCTTCGCCCTCCGGCGCGGCGTCGACGTCATCGCGGCGTCCGCGACGGCGGCGTTTGCGTTTGCGATTGCGATCGCCTTCGTCTTCCAAAGCTTCAGCGCGTGGCTTGCCACGTGGCGCGGCGCGGACGGCCGAGGCGTCGTCGTCGGTGTCTTCGCGTTCGAGGGCCTCGTCGTCGAGGATCTCCTCGTCTTCGTCCTCATCCTCGTCGTCATAGACCTCGTCTTCGAAGTCGTCGTCCGACACTGGCGGCGCCGTGGTGGCGATGCGTTCGCCCAGCTCGGTGCGCTCGATCTCGTTCTCGGCGGCGTGCAGGCTCTCATCAACCAGCACCGTCACGAACAGACCATGGGTCTGTTGCAGACGCACCAGATAGGCGCGCTTTTCGTTGAGGATGTAGATGCCGACGGCGCGCGAGACCTTCAGGGTGATCGCGCCGCTGCCCTTGAGGGCTTCCACCTCGACAGCACGCAGGGCCGCCAGGGCGCTGGACTCGACCGAGCGAACCCGGCCGGTGCCTTCGCAATGTTCGCAGACGTGGGTGGTGCCTTCCAGCACGCCGGTGCGGCGACGCTGGCGGCTGATTTCCATCAGGCCGAAACCGCTGATCTTGCCCATCTGGATGCGGGCGCGATCATCCTTCAGAGCGTCCTTGAGGACCTTCTCGACGGCGCGGTTGTTCTTGCCTTCATCCATGTCGATGAAGTCGATGACGATCAGGCCGGCCAGATCGCGCAGGCGCAGCTGGCGCGCGGCTTCCTCGGCGGCTTCGGTGTTGGTCTTCAGCGCGGTCGCTTCGATATTGCGCTCGCGCGTCGCCTTGCCCGAATTGACGTCGATGGCGACCAGCGCCTCGGTCTGGTTGATCACCAGATAGCCGCCGGAACGCAGAGGCACGACCGGCGAATAGATCTGCGCCAGGTGGTCTTCGATGCGGTGCTTGACGAACAGCGGCGCCGGCTCGCGATAGTGGAAGACCTTCTTGGCCTGGCTGGGCATCAGCATGCGCATGAAGTCGCGCGCTTCCTTGAAGCCGGCCTCGCCTTCGACCCAGATGCCTTCCAGCTCCTTGTCGTACATGTCGCGGATAGCGCGCTTTACGAGGTCTTCTTCCTCGTAGATCAGCGCCGGGGCCACCGAATGCAGGGTGGTCTCGCGGATGTTTTCCCAAAGGCGCAGCAGGTAGTCGTAGTCGCGCTTGACCTCGGCCTTGGTGCGTTTGGCGCCGGCCGTGCGGATGATCAGACCCATGCCTTGCGGCACGTCCAGGCTCTGGACGACGCTTTTGAGACGCTTGCGGTCGGTCACCGTGGTGATCTTGCGGCTGATGCCGCCGCCACGGGCGGTGTTTGGCATCAGGACGCCATAGCGGCCAGCCAGCGAAAGATAGGTGGTCAGGGCCGCGCCCTTGTTGCCGCGCTCTTCCTTGACGACCTGAACCAGCATGATCTGCCGGCGGCGTATCACTTCCTGGATCTTGTACTTGCGCATCAGGCGACGCTTGCGGCGCGCCAGCTCTTCCTCGACGGCGTCTTCCTCGTCATCGACGTGATCACCGTCGTCGTCATCGCCGCGACGCGTGGCGACGTGGTCGTCCTCGTCATCGTGCGAATCGTCGCGCATCAGCGCTTCGCGGTCGGCGACCGGGATCTGATAATAGTCGGGATGGATCTCGTTGAAGGCGAGGAACCCGTGGCGGTTGCCGCCATACTCGATGAACGCAGCCTGGAGGCTGGGTTCAACACGGGTCACCTTGGCGAGATAGATATTTCCGCGAAGCTGTTTGCGGGTCTGGCTTTCGAAATCGAATTCTTCAACCCGGGTTCCGTCCACGACGACCACACGCGTCTCTTCGGCGTGCGCTGCGTCGATCAGCATCTTCTTCGACATTAAGGGAATCTCCACGGCGCACGGCGGGCTCTTGGCCCGGTCGCCGATATGAAAGACAGGCGCGCGCGTCACCGTCCGTCGCTCCGCCAGTGCGGTTGCGAGAGGTCGGATGCCAATGGCGGACGGGTGCGGCGCAGCCCATGAGGTTTCGGTTTTCCTTGTCGCGCCGGAGTGGCGCGGATCGGATGGCGCGTCGTCGCCGGGAAGGCGCAGAGCCCGACGCGGGCTCCTCGGACCGCTATCGAGGCAGGCGTCAGGCCTGCGGACGAAGGATTGGTCCTTGATCACTATCTAGTCTGCGACCCATGAGACGAAAGAGGCGCAAGGCTTCCTTCGGCGCGAGACGCCCGCGCGAGCTTCCATGACGATAACGTCGCTCGCACGCATCGGAATTGTAGCAACATCGCGAGGCAAAAGGAAAGCGCTCGACAACAAGGTCAGATTTAACGCTTTCGCTACCGCGCCTGGCGGATATTGACGGCCGGTTCACCGGCTCCGGAATGCTTGGGCGAGGGATGCGTAGAGTTCTCATCGGGTTAGCTCGAACAGGCTGGTTAAAGGCGGCGTTGATCGTCGGCGGCTTGACCGTGGCTGGCGTCGCTGTGGCTACTGCTCAGGGGCCCGCTCCAGCAGCCGGCGTTCAGAAAGTCCGCTTTGGCGGCGATCGCTCCGAAACCCGTGTCGTCATCGATCTGGACCGCGCGGCCGTAGGCCGGCTGATCGCCGATGGCTCTCTGGATCAGCGCGTGGTGATCGGCCTGCCCAATGTTTCGGTCTCCGGCGACCTGCAGGGCGCTGGCCAGGGTCTGGTCAAGCGCTGGGTCATCGACGAGGCTGGCGGCGGCGCCCGCCTCCGCCTCGACCTTTCCGCCCGTGCAGAGGTCCGCCGACGCTTCCTGTTGCCGCCGGGCGACGGCGCGACGGCCTATCGCTATGTCATCGACCTCAAGGCGACCGATAGCGCCACGCCAGCGCCCGCGCCGAGACTGACTCTGGTCTCCAGCCCGGTCAAAGCCTCGCCGTTGCGCTTGAAGAAAGTGATCGTCATCGACGCCGGCCACGGCGGCAAGGATCCCGGCTCGCTGGGCGCGTCTGTTTACGAAAAGGACGTCACCCTGCTCGCGGCCAAAGCCCTGAAGGCTCGCCTGGAGAAATCCGGTCGCTATCAGGTCGTGATGACTCGCGAGACCGACACCTTCATTCCGTTGGAAGCGCGTGTGCAGATCGCCCGTCGCGCCGATGCCGACCTTTTTATCTCCATGCACGCCGACTCGGGTCCTGATGTCGCGACGCGCGGGGCCAGCGTCTACACGCTGTCGGAAAAGGGCGCCGAGCGCGTGGCTCGCGTGCTGGAAAAGGACGACTGGCTGATGAAAGCCAGTCTGCCGGGCCGTGATCGCGCCGTCAGCCAGATCCTCCTAGACCTCTCCCAGCGCGCCACCAAGAACCGGTCGGCCGCCTTTGCCCAACTGCTTCTGGAACGGGTAGGCGAGGAGACGCCACTGCTGCGCCGTAGCCATCGCGACGGGGGCTTCATCGTGCTGCTGGCACCAGATGTTCCGGCCGTACTTCTGGAGATGGGCTTCATCACTAATGTCGAGGATGAGCGCCTGTTGAGCAATGCCGGCAGCCGTGGCCGGGTGGTCAATGCGGTTGGCGACGCCATCGAATCTTACTTCGCCACCCAGGTCCGAAAATCCTGAGACGTGCGCGCCGTTGGCGCCTGCGGCGATGCAGGTTAGAGGCTTGAGGTAGAGCCCGGGCGCGACGGTGCGACCGCAAAACCGCTTACACTTTTGTGGAACGGGCTCTAGAGGATGAGTGCAGGGGCGGGCGAGTGTGCGTCGTCCGACGGAGGCCGCGTGGATCTGAAACCCACCGAACGATGGATGGCCATCGCAGGCGTGGCGGTGCTTTCCGCGATCGCCGTGGCGGGCTTCGCGATCGCGATCTATGCCGCGTGGCTGTTCCACGACATGCCCGATGCAGGCGAGCTTCAGGACTATCGTCCGCCGACGGCGACGCGCGTCTATGCGTGGGACGGCACCCTGATCGGTGAGTATTCCAAGGAACGCCGGATCTTCGTTCCCTACGACCAGATCCCGCCTCAGCTGGCCCAGGCCTTCATGGCCGCCGAGGATCGCAACTTCTTCCGCCACAGCGGCGTCGATGTCGGCGGCTTCTCGCGCGCAATGGTCAAGAACGTTAGCAATGCCGCGCGGGGGCGCCGCCTTGAGGGCGGTTCGACCATTACCCAGCAGGTCGCCAAGAACGTCTTGCTGACCAGCGACGCCACGGTCGGTCGAAAGTTCAAGGAAGCGATCCTGGCGCACCGCCTGGAGCAGTCGCTCGACAAGCAGCAGATCCTTGAACTGTACCTGAACGAAATCTGGCTCGGCTATCGCTCGTTCGGCGTCGGCGCGGCCTCGTACAACTATTTCGGCAAGTCCCTGCCCGAGCTGACCCTGGCTGAAAGCGCCTATCTCGCGGCTCTGCCCAAGGGACCCGACAACTATCATCCGATCCGGAATAAGGCGAAGGCCAAGGCCCGTCGCGACTGGATTCTGGGCCAGATGGCCGACCTGGGCTGGGTGTCCAAGGCTGACGCCGACAAGGCCATCGCCGAGGACCTTGTGGTCCAGGCCGCCCCCAAACGGGCCTCGTATCGCGACGCCGACTATTTCGTCGAGGAAGTGCGCCAGCGCGGCGTCGCCACCCTTGGCCCCCGCCTGAGCGAAGGCGGCTATTACATGCGCACGACGCTCGACCCTCGCATGCAAACCGCCGCCCGTGTGGCGCTGATGGATGGTCTTGAGCACTACGACCGCCGCCACGGCTGGCGCGGCGCCTGGGGCCATGTCGAGGCCAACGACGCCGATTGGGAAAAAGCCGCGCGCGCCAAAAGCCCGCCATCCGAACGCCAAGATTGGCGCGCCGCCGTTGTTATTTCGACGGATGGCCAAGTCCGTCTGATCAAGAACGAGGGCGAGGGCGCCATCGTTGGCGAAGACGTGGCTTGGGCCCGCGCGGGCAAGGGTCTGAAGCCCGGCGACCTGATCTTCGTCGAGAAGGTCGAGGGTGCGTCCACCTATCGCCTGCGCCAGGTGCCCGCCGTCAACGGCGCGCTGGTGGCCATCGAGCCCTATAGCGGCCGCGTCGTCGCCCTCGTCGGCGGCTACAGCTTCTCGCTGTCAAACTTCAATCGCGCCACCCAAGCGATGCGTCAGCCGGGGTCGGCCTTCAAGCCGTTCGTCTACGCCGCCGCCCTAGAAAATGGCTACACGCCAGCCAGCGTGGTCGTCGATAGCGCCATCACCTTCAAGGGCGCGAACGGCGAGGACTGGAGCCCGGAGAACTATCACAAGGAGTTCTACGGAGCCCAGCCGCTGCGTCGGGGCCTGGAACAGTCGATCAACGCCATGACTGTACGTCTGGCCCAAAGCGTCGGCATGAAGAAGATCATCGAATTCTCCAAGCGCACCGGGGTCGTGCGCGACATGCAGCCGGTGCTGGCCATGGCGCTGGGGGCGGGGGAGACCACGCCTTTCAAGCTGACCTCGGCCTACGCTCCCTTCGTAAACGGCGGCCGCCGGGTCGAGCCTCACCTTATCGAGCTGGTTCAAGACCGCGAGGGCAAGGTGATCTTCCGCGCCGACAAGCGCGACTGCGTGCGGTGTACCGCAGGTTTCAATGGCGATGAAAGCCCACGCTTTGACGCGCCGGGCGAACAGGTCATGGATCCGGTCACCGCCTATCAGATCACCTCGATGTTGCAGGGCGTGGTCCAGCGCGGCACCGCCGCGTCGGTCAGCTCCCTCGGCCGCCCCTTGGCGGGCAAGACCGGCACGACCAACGAGTATCGCAGCGCCTGGTTCGTGGGTTATTCGCCGAACCTGGTGGTCGGGGTCTTCGTCGGCTTCGACGACAACCGCTCGCTGGGCGAGGGCGAGACCGGAGCCACGGACGCAGTGCCGGTGTTCATGGACTTCATGCGCGAAGCGCTGAAGGGCCAGCCCGTAGTCGACTTCAAGCCACCCAAGACGGCCAAGTTCGCCTCGGTGCGCGGCATCCGCGAAGCTTTCCGTCCGGGGACTGAGCCCAAGGTCTCAGCGCCTGCCGCTCCTGCGGGTCCGCAGCCCTATTCGAACGCCTGGCCGAATGGCGTGCCCACGGGCGCTCCCAACGCCGCCGAAGCCGCCAAGCCGCCGCCCAGGGCGCCCGATCCGCTGAGCGGGCTCTACTGATCCATCATCGGCGTTGCGCCGGTAGCCGACGCGGGGTATCTCCCGCGCCCTTTCTTTATTGTCACGGAGTAACGTGATGCGACCGGATGTTGAGGCCTCCGCGGCCGACATCGAGCAGTCCGTTGGACTGCTCAGGAGGCGTCTTTGACTGGGATGCCGCACTTCGAAAGCTCGATGAGCTGAACGCCCGGGTCGAAGACCCGACCCTTTGGGACAAACCCGCCGAGGCCCAGGCCGTCTCTCGGGAGCGCGCCAGCCTGTCGGCGCGCGTCGAGGCGGTGCAGGCGCTCGACCAGGGTCTCAAGGATGCTCTGGAATATGCCGAGCTGGCCGACATGGAGGGCGACGACGCCCTGCTGGAGGACGCCCGCGCCCAGCTGAAGGACTTGAAGGACCGTGCCGGCCGCGCCGAGCTTGAAGCCCTGCTGTCCGGTGAGGCTGACGGCAATGACTGCTATGTCGAAATCAATTCCGGCGCCGGCGGCACCGAGTCTTGCGACTGGGCGGGCATGCTGCTGCGCATGTATTCGCGCTGGGCCAACGCCCATAAGATGAGCGTCGAGCTGGTCGAAGAGACGTCGGGCGATCAGGTCGGGATCAAGTCGGCCACCCTGCTGATCAAGGGCCAAAACGCCTATGGCTGGTTGAAGACTGAGGCCGGGGTCCACCGTCTGGTGCGCATCAGCCCCTATGACGCGGCCGCCAAGCGTCACACCAGCTTCGCCTCGGCATGGGTCTATCCGGTGGTAGACGACACCATAGAGATCGAGATCAATCCTTCCGACGTGCGGACGGACACCTACCGCGCCAGCGGCGCTGGTGGTCAGCACATCAACAAGACCGACTCGGCCGTTCGTCTGACGCACATTCCGACCGGCATTGCGGTGGCCTGTCAGGCCGGCCGTTCGCAGCACCAGAACCGCGAGGAAGCATGGAAGATGCTGCGCGCCCGGCTCTACGAAGCCGAACTGCAAAAGCGGGAAGCCGCCCAGCAGGCGCTGGAAGACCAGAAGACCGACATCGGCTGGGGCCACCAGATCCGCAGCTACGTCCTGCAGCCCTACCAGATGGTCAAGGACCTGCGGACCAGCGTCGAGACCTCCGACACCCAAGGGGTGCTGGACGGTGATCTGGACGCGTTCATGGGGGCTTCCCTGGCTCAGCGGGTCGGGGCCACGCGCGACGCCTGACAGGGTGCGCTGAATCGAAAAACGCCCCGGAGCGATCCGGGGCGTTTTTCTCTGTCTCGCTGTCGCTAGGATCAGGCCGGCTTGGCCTGGGCCTCTGTTGGAGCCGCCAGAACGGGCGTCGGGGTCTGCTGCTGCGCCGGGCGCTGGAATTTCAGACTACGGCCCTGGAAGAAGGCGCCGGTTTCCATCGCCAACTGCTCGTGGGTGATGTCGCCATCGATATAGGAGGTGCCGTAGAGGCGGACCTGCTTGGAGGTAATGGCGCCAACCACCCGGCCGCGAACCTCGACGGCCTCGGCGAAGACCGAGCCTTCAATATGGCCGGTTTCACCGACGGTCAGGCGACCCACTCGGACATCGCCGCGAACCACGCCGTCGACCTGCAGCTCGCCGTCGCCTGTGACATTGCCTTCGATCGTGATGTCGGACGAAATCAGCGAGGCGACCTTTGGTGGCGTCTTGCGCGTCTGATCGATGGAAGCGACGGGGGTAGGCAGGGGTTCGATCTTGGCCGGACCGCGAGCCGGAGCCTTAGTTTGCTTGCTGAACATACTCACCAGCCTTCAAAAAGCGATTTGGGTTCTGGGCCCTACCATTGGCCCAGACTTCGTAGTGCAGGTGCGGACCGGTGGAACGGCCCGTCGAGCCCATTGCACCGACGCGTTGACCAATCGCGACCCGTTCGCCAACGCGCACTGAAATCGCTTGAAGGTGCGCATAACGCGTCTTGAAGCCGCCGCCGTGGTCGATCTCGATGGTGCTGCCGTAGCCCGAACGCACCCCGGTGAACGACACCACGCCCGGCGCCGTCGACATGATCGGCGTGTGGAACGCACCCGGGAAATCCAGGCCTGAGTGGAAGGCGGGGCGGCGCGTGAACGGGTCGAAGCGGACGCCGTAGCTGCTGCTCATCGCCGGGTTGCTGGTCGGGCGGAAGAAGGGGAGCTTTTGAGCTGCGGCGTTCAGCGAGCGCATGTCCGACATGTCGGTGGCCGCGCGATGGATACGGGTGGCGAATTCTTCATCGACGTCCAGCACGGCGGCGAGGGCGCGAGGATCCTTGGCCTCGATCAGGGGGCCGCCCAGCGAAGCGCCGCGACCGGTATAGTTTCCGGCGTCGAGGCCGGCCATGCGCATGGCCAGGCGAAGGCGTTCGGCGCGGCTCTTGGCGAAGGTCTCGGCATTGTCGATCAGGCGCTCCTGATCCATCCGGGTCGCCTGGATGCGCTGAACGGGCGACGCCGCAAGCAGGCGAGGCGAGTCGGTCTTCAGGGCGTCGGCGGCGCCGGGCACGCCCTTGAAGTCGCTGACCAACATGGCCAGGGCGGAATGGCGCTTTTCAACCGAGGCGGCCAGCTCGTCGAGCGAGCCGTTGGTTGCCGACAGCTGGGCGACGGCGCTGTTCAGGCGCGCCTGGCGGTCGGCGTTGAGGCGCTCGTAGTAGGCTCGCTGCTTGATGACCTGCTGGTCTGTCGAGCTGACGGCGAGGGCGTTGACCATCATGGCGGCGGTGCAGACGCCCATCCACAGGGCCGCGCAACCCACGACGGTGGCGGCCAGCAGTTGCTTGTTGGTGGAGAAAACGTAGCCCCGCATCTCGCCGCCGGAACGGATATAGAGATGCCTTTCAGGAAAAAGACCTTCGAGGGATTGCCTCAGTCGCTTGAAGCGTTTGATCGCCATTGCTCACGAAACCCCCGTTTTCAGAACACCGGGGATATGCAACGACTTTACGCAGTCGCGCAAGGCTCTTCCCGCCCGAAGGGAGCGCGATTCGAGGAAACTGAGCATGCGGCCACAAGCGTTAACGCCACCTGAACGTGATCGGCAAGGCCGAGAGTCGGGTAGACGCCAGTTGGGCCTAGGACGCGGCGCAAATACAACACCACCGCGCACGGCTTGTTCCGCGCCTTTGGCGAAAATTGGCCCGTCTAGTTCTTTAGGGCCTTGGTCGCGGTGAGCACCGCCTTGATATGCCCGGGCACCTTTACCTTGCGCCAGACCTCGCGGACCATGCCTTCGGCGTCGATCAGGAACGTCGAGCGGTCGATGCCCATGTATTTGCGGCCATACATGCTTTTTTCGACCCAGGCGCCGTAGGTCTCGACGATCTCGCCGGTGGTGTCGGCCGCCAGTTCAACGGTGATGTCGTGCTTGAGGCGAAACTTGGCGTGAGACGCGGCGCTGTCCTTGGAGACGCCGACGATCACGGCGCCCATCTTGGCGAACTCCTCGACCTCGGACGAAAACTGCAGCGCCTGGGACGTGCAGCCCGAGGTGTCGTCCTTGGGATAGAAATAGAGGACGATCTTCTTGCCCTTGAGGCTCGCGAGGCTGACCCGGCCGGTGTCGGTCGGCAGGTCGAACGCGGGAGCCTTGTCGCCGGCTTGAAGCATGGTCTCTCTCCTCAACTCGCAGTGCATCCCGACCAGAGCGCGGCTCCGAGTCGGGACGACGTTTAGTTTAGACCGGTTTGACCAAAACGATCTTCTTCTTGCCGGCTGACAGTTTGACCACGCCATCAATCAGATCGGCTTCGGTGACGACGCGGTTGGCGTCGGCCTCGGCCCTGTCGTTGAGCTTCACGCCGCCGCCCTGAGCCAGGCGACGGGCTTCGCCGCGCGAAGCGGCCAAGCCGGCGTCGGCGAACAGGTTGGCAAGAATGATCCCGGCCTTCAGATCCGCGGCCGGAACTTCGAACGTCGGCAAGTCAGCCGAGGTCACCCCTTGCTCGAATGCCTTCTCGGCCGCGTCGCGCGCGGTCTTGGCGGCATCCTGACCGTGAGCCATGCGGGTAGCCTCGTCGGCCAGCACCTTCTTGGCGTCGTTGATCTGGGCGCCGGGTAGCGCTTCCAGGCGGGCGACCTCATCCAAGGGCAGGTCGGTGAACAGCTTCAGGAAGCGTCCGACATCGGCGTCCTCGGTGTTGCGCCAGAATTGCCAGTAGTCGTAGGGGCTCAGGGCGTCGGCGTTCAGCCAAACGGCGCCGGCGGCCGTCTTCCCCATCTTGGCGCCAGACGCAGTCGTCAGCAGCGGTGTGGTTAGGCCGAAGGCGGGCTTCTGATCGACTCGACGGATCAATTCCACGCCATTGAGGATGTTGCCCCACTGGTCCGAGCCGCCCATCTGCAGCACGCAGCCGCGCTTGCGGTTGAGCTCCAGGAAGTCGGTCGCCTGCATCAGCATGTAGTTGAATTCGAGGAAGGTCAGCGGCTGTTCGCGATCCAGCCGTAACTTGACCGAGTCGAACGCCAGCATGCGATTGACCGTGAAGTGAGTGCCGTATTCGCGCAGGAATTCGATGTAGCCGAGCTTGCTCAGCCATTCGTCGTTGTCGACCATCACCGCATCGGTGGGGCCGTCGCCGAAGGTCAGGAAGTTCTCGAAGGCGCGCTTGATGCTGGCGATGTTGGCCTTAATACCATCCTCGGTCAGCATCTTGCGGCTCTCGTCCTTGCCGGAAGGATCGCCCACCTTGGTGGTGCCGCCGCCCATCAGAACGATCGGCTTGTGGCCGGTCTGCTGCAATCGACGAAGCATCATGATCGAGATCAGATTGCCGACGTGTAGGGACGAGGCCGTGGCGTCGAAGCCGACATAGGCCGTGACCACGCCGCCGGCCGCCGCCGCGTCCAGCTCGTCCGGATGCGTGACCTGGTGGATGTAGCCGCGCGCCTGCAGGGTTTGCAGGAATTCCGACTTGAACGAGGCGGGCGCGGACATGGATCGACTTTCTGAATTGGACGATGCGGCGTCTAGCACGGGCAGGCGCGGATGTGGCGAGGGTTTCATAAGCGCGGTCTCCGGAGGGGCCGGAGCGCTTGATCTGGTGAGACGCGACCCGGCAGGACGGGGGCGTATCGACGTGTCAGGCCGGCCTCCCGCTATTTGAGCGGGCGGTAATGAGCGCGGACGAGGAAACGAGCGTCGATCATGGGACCTAGCTACAGGCCCGCGAGCATGGCAGTCAACGCTCATGCGCATACTGGGATTCATGACTGGCACCTCGCTCGACGCCGTCGACATGGCGGTGCTGGAGACCGACGGCGAAGACATCCAGGCCTTTGGCCCGGCGGGCGAGCGCAAGCTGCGCGAGGAGACGCGCGACCTGTTGCTGGTCGCCACCGAGGTCGCCCGAGGCTGGCCGCGTGACAAGCCGGCTCCGGACATTTTTGCTGAAGCCGCCCAAGCCGTGGCCGACGAGCACTTCAACGCCGCCGAGAGCTTCCTGGCCGAGCATGGGCTGTCGTGGTCGGAGTTCGACCTGTTGGGCGTCCATGGCCAGACCGTGCTGCACGAACGGCCCGAGCCCGGCCGCATCGGCCGCACGGTGCAACTGCTTGATGCCGAACGTCTGGCCCGCGCCTGCGGCCGGCCCGTCGCCTTCGACTTTCGCACCGCCGACGTGGCGGCCGGCGGGCAGGGCGCGCCTCTGGCTCCGATCTACCACGCGGCGCGGGCCCGTGCTTCAGGCCTCGCCGCGCCGGTGGCCGCGCTGAATATCGGCGGCGTGGCCAATATCACTCTGATCGGCGAGGGCGACGACCTCCTGGCCTTCGACACCGGCCCGGGCAACGGCATGATTGACCTGATGTTGCAGTCGCGCGGCCTCGGGCGTTTCGATGACAAGGGGCGTCTCGCCGCCGCCGGGACTGTCGACCAGACGGTGCTCGACGTGTTTCTGGCCAGCGCCTATTTCGCCGGCCCCGCGCCCAAGTCGCTGGACCGCTACGATTTCCCCCTCGATCTGGTGGAATCCCTGTCGGCCGAGGACGCCGCCGCCACCCTGGTGGCCTTCACCGCCGAGGCCGTCGTCAAGGCGTTCGAGCTTGGCGCGCTTCCGGCCGCCCTGATTGTCTGCGGCGGCGGGCGGCACAACCCGCAGATCATGCGCGCCCTCGCGGAACGCGCGCCGGTGCCGGTCAAGACTGCCGAGGACTATGGCTGGCGCGGCGACGCCATCGAGGCCGAGGCCTTCGCCTACCTGGCGGCGCGCACCGCCAAGGCTCTCCCGATCAGCTTCCCGGGAACCACCGGCGTGGCCGCGCCGATGACGGGCGGGCGGATCGCCTATCCCTGAACGAAAAAGGCCTCCCCGAAGGGAGGCCTTTCAACGTGCGGATCGGGAAGGCTAGATCGGGTTCATCTCGATCCGCTTGTCCAGATAGTCGCCGACGCTCTTTTCCACGAAGGGCAGATGCTCGGTCCAGAAGTGGCTGGCCTTGTCGATGACTTCGTAGTCGATGACGATGCCCTTCTGAGTGCGCAGCTTGGAGACCACGCGCTCGACTTCGACCGGCGGGGTGATGCTGTCGGCCGAGCCGGTCAGGAACAGGCCCGAGGCCGGGCAGGGCGCCAGAAAGCTGAAATCGTACATGTTGGTGGGCGGCGAAACGCTGATGAAGCCGTCCGTTTCCGGGCGACGCATCAAAAGCTGCATGCCGATATAGGCGCCGAAGTCGAAACCGGCGACCCAGGTCTGGCTGGCGGCCGGGTTGGACGTCTGCAGCCAGTCCAGCGCCGTCGCGGCGTCGGCCAACTCGCCGATGCCGGCGTCGAACTCGCCCTGGCTGCGGCCTACGCCGCGGAAATTGAAGCGCAGCGTCGCAAAGCCCCGCTTCATGAACAGGTGGTAGAGCTGCACCGAGACCGGGTGGTTCATGTGCCCGCCGGCCTTCGGATGCGGGTGCAGGATCAGCGCGATCGGCGCCGTCTCGGTCTTGCCCGGCGAGTAGCGACCTTCGATCCGCCCGGACGCGCCGGTCAAAATCACATCAGGCATATCGTCCCCATCGGTTTTCGAAGCGGCGGACGATTCCGGGCCTTTCGACCGACAGAATACTTGACCGCTGCGCTTGGTCTTCCTAAATCGCAACAAGCGACGCGGACCCTGGGGTCCGGCGCGAAGTCGCGGCTTGTAGCACACGCAAAAGCCGATGCGCGCGGAATCTGCAAGGAGTAAGGCGCATGCGCCTGAGCACCAAGGGACGATACGCCGTCATGGCCATGACCGACTTGGCTAAATGCCAGGACGGCGGGGAGGGCCGCGCCGTGGCCTTGGCCGAGATCGCGGCCCGCCAGCAGATATCCTTGTCCTACCTCGAGCAGCTTTTCGCGCGCCTGCGCCGCAAGGGTCTGGTCAAGAGCGCCCGTGGGCCCGGCGGCGGCTATCGCCTCGCAATGGACGCCGAAAAGACCCTGATCTCCGATATCGTGCTGGCGGTGGATGAGCCCCTGCGGGCCACCCGGTGCGGCCTGACCAAGGGCGGTCCCAAGGGCTGCATGGCCGGCGGCGAGCGCTGCATGACCCACGACCTCTGGGAAGAGATGGGCCGTCAGATCCATGGCTATCTGGCGTCGGTCTCCGTCGCCGACGTGTTGCAAGGCCGTCTGCGTCCCCAATCTCCGGCCTTGGGGTCCAAGGCTCTGGAGATCGCGGCGGAGTGACCATGTCCCGCGTTTCCGCCTATCTCGACTACAACGCCACCGCACCGATCCGTCCGGAAGCGCGCGACGCGCTGCTGCGCGCCCTGGAGGCTCCGGCCAATCCGTCGTCGGTTCATGCCGCCGGTCGTGCCGGGCGTGACGTGGTTGAGAAAGCTCGCGCTCAGGTCGCTGCCTTGGTCGGCGTCGCGGCGGGTTCGGTGACCTTCGTCAGCGGCGGCACCGAAGCCAACGCCTTGGCCATCGAGAGCGCCAAAGCCGCTGGATTTTCTCGCATTGTGGTCGGCGCCACCGAGCATGACGCCGTGATCGAGACGGCCAAGGCCAGCGGTCTGCCGGTCGAGACCTGGCCCGTCGACGCCAGCGGCGTCGCGCATCTGGCCTGGCTGGAAGCCGACTTGAAGGCCCCTGGCCGCGCGCTGGTGTGCCTAATGCTGGCCAATAACGAGACCGGCGTCATTCAGCCTGTCGCCGAGACTTCCGCCTTGGTTCGCGCCGCCGACGGCTGGCTGCATGTCGATGCGGTGCAGGCGGGCGGCAAGATCGCTATCGATTTCTCCGCCCTCGGCGCAGACACCATGGCCCTATCTGCCCACAAGCTGGGCGGCCCTCAGGGCGTCGGTGCTCTCGTTGCCGGCACGCGCGCGACCCTGCATCGTCGCCAACACGGCGGCGGTCAGGAGCGCGGGCGCCGAGCCGGCACGGAGAACGTCGCGGGCATCGCCGCCTTCGGTGCGGCGGCCGATGCGGCCGTCCGCGATCTTGCCTCGATGGCGAAACTGGGCCTTTGGCGCGACTCCCTCGCGGAACGCGTCATGGCGGAAGGCGCGGTCGTGCTCGGGGAGGGCGCTGATCGCCTGCCCCAGACCCTATGCTTCGCCGGGATGGGCTTCGGCTCCGAGATCCAGGTGATGAACCTGGATCTGGCGGGCGTGATGGCCAGCGCCGGCAGCGCGTGCTCGTCGGGCAAGGTCAAGGCCAGCCGGGTGGTGGAGGCCATGGGTCGGTCTGATCTAGCCCCCTTTGCCCTGCGGGTCAGCGGGGGTTGGGCGAGCACGGAAGACGACTGGATTAAATGCGGCGACGCCTGGATCGCCGCCTGGAAGCGTATCGACGCTCGGCGTCGGGAGATGGCGTAATGGCCGCGGTCAAGGAAACTGTCGAAACCGTAGCGGCGCTCGAGAAGTACGAGCACGGCTTTACGACTGATATCGACCAGGAGTTCGCCCCCAAGGGTCTCTCCGAGGACATCGTGCGCTTCATCTCGGCCAAAAAGGACGAGCCCCAGTGGATGCTGGACTGGCGTCTGGACGCCTATCGCCGCTGGCTTGAGCTGGAAGAACCCGACTGGGCCAAGGTCAATTATCCCAAGATCGACTACCAGGACTCCTACTACTACGCCGCGCCCAAGACCAAGGAGGGGCCCAAGAGCCTCGACGAGGTCGATCCCGACATCCTGGCCGTCTACGCCAAGCTGGGCATTCCGCTGCGCGAGCAGGAGGTCCTGGCCGGCGTCGAGGGCGCGCCGCGCTACGCCGTGGACGCGGTGTTCGACAGCGTCAGCGTCGTCACTACCTTCAAGAAAGAGCTGGCGGCGGTTGGGGTGATCTTCTGCTCGATGAGCGAGGCGATCCGCGAGCACGGCGATCTGGTGAAGCAGTATCTGGGCACCGTGGTACCGACCTCGGACAACTATTTCGCCTGCCTCAACAGCGCAGTCTTCAGCGACGGGTCGTTCGTCTACATTCCGCCGGGCGTGCGCTGCCCCATGGAGCTGTCGACCTATTTCCGCATCAACGCCAAGGACAGCGGTCAGTTCGAGCGCACCCTGATCATCGCCGACAAGGGCGCCTACTGCTCCTATCTTGAGGGCTGCACGGCCCCGATGCGCGACGAAAACCAACTGCATGCGGCCGTGGTCGAGCTGATCCTGCTGGACGACGCCGAGATCAAATATTCGACCGTCCAGAACTGGTATCCGGGCGATCCCGTAACCGGCAAGGGCGGCATCTTCAACTTCGTCACCAAGCGCGCCGACTGCCGGGGCGACCGTTCAAAGGTCAGCTGGACGCAGGTGGAAACAGGCTCAGCCGTGACCTGGAAATATCCGTCTTGCGTGCTGCGCGGTGAGGGGAGCTCGGGCGAGTTCTATTCGATCGCCGTGACCAACGGTCACCAGCAGGCCGACACCGGCACCAAGATGATTCACCTGGGCGCCAACACCCGCTCGCGGATCGTCGCCAAGGGCATCAGCGCCGGCAAGTCGACCAGCACCTATCGCGGCCTGGTCTCGGCCCACCCCAAGGCCAAGGGCGCGCGCAATTTCACCCAGTGCGATAGCCTGCTGATCGGCAAGACCTGCGCGGCCCACACCATCCCCTATATCGAGGCCCGCAACGGCCAGTCTGTATTCGAGCATGAGGCCACCACCACCCGCCTGTCGGACGACCAGCTGTTCTATTGCCAGCAGCGCGGTCTCTCGCAGGAAGAGGCAGTGGCCCTGCTGGTCAACGGCTTTGTCCGCGACGTGCTGCAAAAGCTGCCGATGGAGTTCGCCGTCGAGGCCCAGAAGCTGGTGGCTATCAGTCTGGAAGGCTCGGTGGGCTGATGTTGCTGGCGATCGACCACATACAGTTGGCCATGCCGGCTGGCGGTGAGGCCGCCGCTCGCAGATTCTACGGCGACCTCCTTGGCCTGCCGGAAACGCCCAAGCCGCCACATCTCGCCAAGCGAGGCGGCTGCTGGTTCGAGCGCGGCGCGCTGAAAATCCATCTCGGCGTCGAGAGCGATTTTCGGCCGGCGCGCAAGGCGCACCCGGGCCTGTTGGTCTCCAACTTGGGGGCGCTCACGGCTGCGCTTATGGACGGCGGCTGTTCGCTGCGGGACGATGAACCGCTTGAAGGCTACGACCGGATCTATGTGGACGACCCTTTCGGCAACCGGCTCGAGCTGATGGAGCCCGTGACATGATCCCTGTCCGCTTCGGGCTGAACGACAAGGAATACAAATACGCCCGCCAGCTAGCCTATCAGGCGGCGCATGGCACGTGGATCAATCCCTATGGCGACGAAGCCCCGCTGATCGACCGCAGCGCCAAGCTGCTGTCGGGCGGCAATGCCGACGCGGCCGCCGAGCGCGCCCTGCTGACGGAACTGCTGAAACTCGCCGCCTACAGCCCAGAACATGAATGGGAGGCGCCGGCCCTGACCGGCAAGCCGACCACGTTCGCTATCCAGACGCTCGAAAAGATCACGGCTTTCAATGCTTAATATCCAAAACCTGCACGCCCGCGTCGAAGACAAGGCCATCTTGAAGGGCGTCACGCTCGACGTGCCGGCCGGCGAGGTCCACGCCATCATGGGACCGAACGGCGCGGGCAAGTCGACTCTGTCCTACGTGCTGACCGGCCGCGGCGGTTACGAGGTCACCGAGGGTTCGGCCAGCTTGAACGGCGAGGACCTGCTGGCGCTGGACGCCAACGAGCGCGCGGCCAGCGGCCTGTTCCTGTCGTTCCAGTATCCGCTTGAAATTCCGGGCGTTCCGGCCCTGACCTTCATCCGCACTGCCCTTAACGCCCAGCGCCGCGCGCGGGGCGAGGACGAGGTCGCCGCCCCGGCCTTCCTCAAGCTGGCCCGTGAGAAGGCCGCCTCGCTGAAGATCGACTTCGAGATGCTCAAGCGCGGCCTTAACGTCGGCTTCTCGGGCGGCGAGAAGAAACGGATGGAAATCTTTCAAATGGCGATGCTTTCGCCGAAGTTTCTCATCCTTGATGAAACCGACAGCGGCCTGGATATCGACGCCCTGAAGATCGTCTCCGAAGGCGTCAACGCCCTGCGCTCGCCCGAGCGCGGCATGCTGGTGATCACCCACTATCAGCGCCTGCTGGACTACATCAAACCTGACCGCGTCCATGTGCTGGCCGTCGGCCGCATCGTCGCCTCGGGCGGTCCGGAACTGGCGCTGCAACTGGAAGCCGAAGGCTACGACAAATATGCGGGCGCTGCGGCATGAGCCTGGCCTCCGCCCTCAAGACCGGCGACCTGACCGAGCTGCCCTCGCGCCGTGACGAGGACTGGCGCTGGACCGACCTGCGCGGGCTGATCCGGACTCTGCCGCCGGTCTCGCCCAGGTTTGAGGGCGAGGTCGGCGCCGGACCGTTCTTGACCGACGAGACCCTGACCGTGGTGAACGGCCAGGGCGCGATCGATCTGACGATCAACGCTGGCGAAACCCGCGTGGTCGCTCTGCGCCTGATCTCATCCACCGCGACTACGGCCCATGCCGGTCGCGTCAGGATCATGGTGGGCGAGGGCGCGCGCCTGACCCTGCTGGAAAGCCACGAAGGCCAGGCCGACGGTTATCTGTCCGAGATCGCGCTGGACATCCGCTTGGCCAACAACGCCGTCGTCGAGCGCGTCGTGCTGGCCTCCGACACCGCCGACGCCGTCTCGGTAGTCGACGCCGAGGTGGTCCTGGCGGCCGGCGCGAAGTACGCCCAAACCATCCTGACCACTGGCGCGCGCCGCCAGCGCATCGAGACCCGGGTCGCCCACCCGGGCGCCCATGCCGACCTGCGCCTCGACGGGATCTATCTGCTCGACAAGCAGCGCCATGCCGACCTGACCACCCAGGTCACCCACGGCGGTGTCGATGGGACGACCTCGCAACTGACCAAGGGCATGGTCGCCGATCAGGCGCGCGGCGTGTTCCAGGGCCGGATCATCGTCCAGCCCGGCGCGGATCAGACCGACGCCCGCATGGGCCACCACGCCCTGATCATGTCGGACAGGGCCGAGGTCGACGCCAAGCCCGAGCTGCTGATCTTCGCCGACGACGTCTCCTGCGCCCACGGCAACACCATCGGCGCCCTGGACGAGCAGGCGATCTTCTATGCCCGCCAGCGCGGCATTCCCGAGCTGGAAGCCCGCGCCATGCTGACCGAGGCCTTCGTCGGCGAAGTGGTGGAGCGCATCGAACACGACGCCGCCCGCGGGGTTGCCCGCGCCTGGGTCGCCCAGCGCCTCGGACGGAGCGCCATCTGATGGCTTTCGACGCGCCCTTCGATGTCGAGGCGATCCGCGCCCAGTTCCCGATCCTGCAACGGACGGTGCACGGCAAGCCGCTGATCTATCTGGACAGCGCCGCCAGCGCCCAGAAGCCCGACGCGGTGCTGGACGCTATGACGGGTTTGGCCCGCACCTCCTACGCCAACGTCCATCGTGGCCTTCACACGCTGGCGAACGAAACGACGGAAGCCTATGAAAAGGCGAGGGAAACCGTCGCGCGTTTCATCAACGCCGAGCCGAGCGAAATCGTCTGGACCAAGAGCGCGACGGAAGCCGTCAATCTGGTCGCCGCAACGTTCGGCCAATCGCTGAACGCTGGCGACGAGATCGTCATCTCCGAGATGGAGCACCACGCCAATATCGTGCCGTGGCACTTCCTGCGCGAGCGCAAGGGCGTGGTCCTGAAGTTCGTGCCGGTAACCAACGACGGCCGGCTCGACATGGAGGCCTTCAAGGGCCTGCTGTCCGAGAAGACCAAGATGGTCGCCATCACCCACATGTCGAACGTACTGGGTACGGTCAACGACGTGGCCGAGATCGTCCGCCTGGCCCACGCGGCCGGTGCGCAGGTGCTGCTCGACGGCTGCCAAGCCATCGTGCACTCCAAGGTCGACGTGAAGGCCATGGACGTCGATTTCTACGTCTTCTCCGGCCACAAGCTCTACGGCCCGACTGGCATCGGCGTGCTCTACGGCAAGGCCGAGCGTCTTGCCGCCTTGCCGCCCTACCAAGGCGGCGGTGAGATGATCGGGTCGGTGTCGATGGACGCCATTACCTATGCCGACCCGCCGCATCGGTTCGAGGCCGGCACTCCGGCGATCCTGGAAGCCGTCGGCCTGGGCGCGGCGATCGAGTGGCTGAACGGCCTGGATCGCGACGCTGTCTTCGCCCACGAGCACGCCCTCTATGAGCGGGTCGCCGAGTGCTTGCGCGGGGTCAAAGGGCTGCGGATCCTCGGCGAGGCGCCCGGCAAGGGCGCGGTGCTGTCTTTCACCGTCGAGGGGGCTCACGCCCACGACATCGCCCAAGTGCTGGATCGCTACGGCGTCGCGGTGCGCGCCGGGACCCACTGCGCCGAACCCCTGATGCGACGCTTTGGCGTGACGTCGAGCGCTCGCGCTTCGTTCGCCCTATATAATACCGAGGCTGAAGCCGACGCGTTCGTGGACGCGCTGGCCAAGGCCCGCAGTTTCTTCAGTTGAGCCCGCAATGACCGACGCCGCCGTTCCCGAGACCGTTTCAGCTCTTCCGAAGGAAGAGCTGGCCAAGCTGACCGATCTGCTGATCGAGAAGCTGAAGTCGGTCTATGACCCTGAGATCCCGGTCGACATCTATGAGCTGGGCCTGATCTACAAGGTCGATGTCTCCGACGAAAAGGACATCGCCATCGACATGACCCTGACCGCTCCCGGCTGCCCGGTGGCCGGCGAGATGCCGGGCTGGGTCAAGGATGCGATCATGGAGATTCCTGGCCTGAAGTCCTGCACGGTCGACCTCGTGTTCGAACCGCCGTGGGACGCCTCGCGCATGAGCGACGAGGCCAAGCTGCAACTGAACATGTTCTGATCGGTTCAAACGCCATGGACATCGCCCTCACGCCCCGCGCCCGCCGCCCCCGTCCCAAGGTCGTCACCTTGACCGACGCAGCGGCCGCGCGCGTGAAGGAGATCATGGCGCGCGCCGACAAGCCCTATGCGGGCTTGCGCGTCGGCGTGAAGAACGGCGGCTGCGCCGGTTCGGAGTACATTTTCGAGTATGCCGCCGAGCAAAACCCGCTGGACGAGGTGGTCGAGGACAAGGACGTCACGATCCTGATCGACCCCAAGGCGGTGCTTTTTCTGATCGGCACAACGATCGACTACGAAACCACCAAACTGTCGTCGAAGTTCGTGTTCAACAATCCCAACGAAACCGACGCCTGCGGCTGCGGCGAGAGCGTTACGATCCAGCCCGCTATTGAGACCGAGCACTGACGTGCTGGCCCGCACGCCCAAGGCCGTCTGTCTGGAATGTGGTCTGCCGGGGACCTCGCCGGCCTTCACGGCGCATGCGGGCATTCGCGAGCACGGGCCGGCCTATTGGTCGGATCGGGGGATCCTGTGCTCGGTGGGCTGCGCGTCGGAGCATTTCCGCAAGCGCAAGGCCGACCGAAGCTACATCGCCATTCCGCTGGATTGTCCGGTCGAAGTCGAGGCTTAGGTCGCGGGGAGCTCGACAGCGGTCGCCGCCACGTTGTCGCGTCCGTTCCACTCCACCAGAGCCGAAGTCCTTACGGGTTTACCGGTCGCCTGAGCGATGAGTTCGTTGGTTCGCGTCTCGATCACATCCTCGAGCCGCTCCATGAATGCTTCCTTGGCGAGCCCCGGCATGATCGGCGGCAGGAATTCGATGGTCGCTTGGCCGGGGGTCTTGGCTTTTTCCTGCTGCTTCCAGAAGCAGCCCAGATTGGTCGCCACCGGCACGACCGGCAGGTTGAAGTCCTGGCTCATATAGTAGACGCCGGTGCGGTAGCGGAACCGCTCGCCGGGCGCGGCCAGGCGGCCTTCCGGATAGATCAGGATGCGGCGGCCTTCGGCGGCGACTTGGGCGGCGTTTTCGGACAGGGCCTTGCGGGCTTCGGGACCGCCGCAGCTGTCGACCACGATGGCGCCGAGCTTTTTCAGGATCGCGCCGACCAGCGGAAACTTCTCCAGGTGGTCGCCGGTTACGAAACTGAGGTTCTCGACATTGGCGAACATCACGAAGCCATCGCCCCAGCTATGATGCTTGGCGGCGATGATGAAGGCGCCCTTGGGCAGGTTCTCCTGGCCCTTCAGGTCGATCCTGATACCGGCGAAGGTCCGCAGCGCCCATAGCATTCGCTGGCTGTACAGGCGCAGGGCGAAGGCGACCGGCCGGCGGCCCGGAAGCAGGGCGGAGAGGGCCGCTGACAGGCCGTAAAAGATCGAGAGAACCCAGTAGTAGGCGTTGAACAGCGCGCTGCGCATGTCTTGCGATCCTCTAGCGGGCGAAGAGCACGGCCTGGACGGCCGCGGTCATCAGGGGGGCGTGGGCAGAAAGGGCGTCGTCGCCAAGCCGGCCATAGGCCTTGTTCTGGGCGGTCTGAGCGATCACCCCGATCGCCATGGCGGCGATGACGCGCGGATCGCCCGGCGGCAGTTCAGTGGCCAGCATGGCGCGCTTGATGACGCCCTCAACCAAGGTCACCGGGTCCTGCCCGTCTTCCTGATAGTAGGGCAGGAAGTGGTGCAGGTGCAGCAGATGGAACGAGAACAGAAGCCAGTCCTCGTCTGCTACCGTGCAATAGGCCGATACGAGCGCGGCGGCCTTGGCGTGAACGCACCGACTGGCTTCGGCGTTGGTCGCGATCAGGTCCGACAGCCGGCGGTGCGTGGCCAGGAACAGGCCCAGGGCCAGTGCATCCTTGCTCTTCCAATGGCGGTAGATCGCGCCTTCTGACACCCCGGCCTTGGCGGCTATGGCCTTGGTGGTCGCCGCATCGACGCCTTCGCTGACGAAGACTTCGAGGGCGGCGCGCTCGATGCGAGGTTTGGCGCTCATGAGGCGACGTTACCCCAGGACCATGTTTTTGCAAGTGAACGCTCACATACATTTTCGTGAACATTGACCGGGTCCTTTCCGCCGGCCTAATCCAGCCCATGGTCAAAACCGTTCTGGTCTATTCGATGGGCGAGGTGATCGGCGATGGGTTGATCAAGCTGCCTTTCATCGCCGGCCTGCGCGCGGCCTTTCCGGACACCCGGATTACTTGGTGCGCGGCCAAGGGCGAGACAGTCTATGCGGGGGCGCTGAAGGCGGTGATTGAAGGCTATGTCGACGAGATCCTGACCGTGAGGCCGACCGGCGCCGGCGCCTTCGACATTCTGCCTTGGGTCCAGCCATTCGGGGGGCGGCGCTTCGACCTGGTCATCGACACCCAGGAAAACCTGCGCCGCAGCGCCGTGGCCCGTCGCGCGACGACTGGCGCGTTCGTCTCGGCTGCGGCTCTGGCGCGGGTCAAGGATTGGCCGGAGGCCGTCACCGACAGGCTGGCCAGGTTGCTAGCGCTGGCGTCGAACGGGCAGGGCGCGCCGAAGCCGATCATCCTGGCCAATCCTGACGCCTTCGAAGCGGCCAGGACCCTGCTGCCTGAGGGGCCGACCTATGTTGGGCTGGCGCCAGGCGCGGGCGGGCAGGACAAGCGCTGGCCGCTGGAGCGCTACATCGCCCTGGCTCATCACGTGGAGAAGACCGGGGCGACGCCGGTGTTCTTCTTTGGTCCCGATGAAGTCGAGGACGCCGCCCGAACGCGGCGCGAGGTTCCAGCCGCGCGCTTCCCGGAACATGACCGCCGCGACGCCTATCCGCACGTGAAGGGCCCGCTTCTCGTCATCGCCCTGGCTAGCCGGCTGAGCGCGGCCGTCGCCAACGACGCTGGCCCGGGCCACATGATGGCCGCGGGCGGGGCGCCATTGCTGTCGCTTCAGAAGGACGCCCGGAAGGCCGTCAAATTCCGCCCGGCCGCCGTGCGACTTGAGATGCTGGTCGCTGGCGACTACGGAGATGTCATGGCCGCCTTGCCCAGCGAAGCGGTCGAGGCGGCGCTTGCTCGCCTGATGTCGGAGTAAACTGAATGCCTATTCTGGCGCCCATCTCCGCCGGTGAACTGATCGACAAGATCACCATCCTGCGCGTAAAGGCTCAGCGCATCGGCGATCCGGTTAAGGAAGCCAATGTCCGAAAGGAACTGGCCCTTCTGGAAGCCACCGCGCTCTCGCACATCTCGCCTAGCGCCGACATGGACCGCCTGACCGCCGAGCTGACTGCCGTAAACGCGGCCCTCTGGGACGTCGAGGACGGCAAGCGCGGTTGCGAGCGCCGCCAGGACTTCGGGTCCGACTTCGTGGCCCTGGCCCGCCGCGTCTATATCGAGAACGACCAGCGCGCCGCGATCAAGCGGGCGATCAACGCGGCGGCCGGTTCCGATATCGTCGAGGAGAAGAGCTACAAGCCGTATCTGGCCGGCTAGCGCCCCTTGAACGCCGCGACGCGCTTTTGAAGGAAGGCGCTGACGCCCTCGATGAAGTCCTCGGTCTTGCCAGCCATCTTCTGCGCCTTGCGCTCGGCATGCAGCTGACCGTTCCAGTCGGCGTCGAGGCTCTCCCAGACCAGCTTGCGGATCGCCCCCAGCGAGGCGGGACCCTTGGCCAGTTCCCTGGCCAGGGTCGTCGCGACACCCAGCAGGTCCGCGTCGGGGACGCAGCGGTTGATCAGGCCCCATTCCACGGCCTTGGCGGCCGGGATCTTTTCCCCCAGCAGCATCATTTCCATGGCCCGCGCCTTGCCCACCAGACGCGGCAGCAGATAGGAGGAGCCGCCGTCCGGAGCCAGGCCGATCCGGCGAAAGGCCTGCAGGAAATAGGCGCTTTCGCCCGCCACGATCATGTCGCCCATCAAGGCGAGGGGACAGCCAATGCCCGCCGCTACGCCATTGACGGCGGTGACGATCGGATAGGGAAAGTCCCTGAGCGCTGTCATCATCGGATTGTAGATCGCTTCGAGGGCCGCGCCGGCGTCGGGTTTGCCGTCGACGTCCATGTCGCGCGTCGAGGCCCCCCCGCCCGAGAGATTGGCGCCGGAGCAGAAGCCGCGACCTTCGCCAGTTAGGATCAAGGCGCGGGCCTCCACCTTGCCCAAGGCGATGGACGCCAAGGCGTGGCGAATTTCGTTGGCCACGGCGGGGCTAGCGGCGTTGAGGGTGGTCGGATCGGCTAGGGTGATGGTCGCGACGCCGTCCTCGGCGGTCAGGCGGATTTTTTCATAGTCCATGGCGTCCTCCCAAGGCTTGGCGCTCTTGGTGAGTAGCTAGGCGCCGCTAACCCTGGGGAAGGCCAGAAGGTTTTTCGTACGAAAACGCCGCCGTTTGCGAAAACGGCGGCGCTCGATAGTCTTGAAACCAAAAGCCTAGGCGGCGTTGGCCGAAGCCGGCTTGCCCTCGGCGGAGCTGACCTTGTTGCGGCCACCGCGTTTGGAAGCGTAGAGCGCAGCGTCGGCGCGTTCCATCAGCGAGTGGCTGCTTTCGGCCTTGGCGCGCTCAGCGAAACCAGACGAGATGGTGATCGTGCCCAGGTCTTCATTTGTCGAGCGACGCTTGAGCATGCGCGATGATACCTCGACGCGGATCTCTTCCAGGCAACCGGCGACGATGGCCGAGGATTCTCTGGGGAAGATCATCGCGAACTCTTCGCCGCCGTAGCGGGCGGCGAAGCGGGGCATGGCGGCGACGCGCCCGATGACCGAAGCGACGTAACGAATGACCTGGTCGCCCGTCTGGTGGCCCCAAGTGTCGTTGAAGCCCTTGAAATGGTCGATGTCCAGCACAGCTAGGCAGAGGCTGGTGCCGGCCTCGTCGCCTTCCGAGCAGGCGCGGTCCAGCTCTTCGTCGAAGGCCTTGCGGTTGGCGAGATTGGTCAGGCCGTCGGTCGTCGCGTCGCGGCGAACCTGCTCAAGGTGTTCGCGCAGGCGATCAACCTCGGCGGTCGATTCGGCCAGGCGGGTTTCCAGCGACTGGTTTTCCTTGTGAACGCGGCGGGTGGCCTGAGCCAGGTTGGTGACAACCGACTTGATGGTGGCGACGTCGGCGTCCGCGCCGAGATCTTTTGTGACACCGTCCAGCTGTTTTCCGAAGGCGGCGTTGGTCTTCTGGGCGTTCTGGATGGCCTTGGAAACCGATTCCAGTTCCTTGCTCAGCAGGTCGCCGGCGTCGCGAATCTGTTCGTTCAGCTTGGCCTTGGGCAGGTACGCCGCGGCCAGTTCCTCGCTGACCATTTCGGTCATCGGTTCGCCGAGCGAGATCAGCCGAGTGAGTTCGCGCGCCAGCGCGCCTTCAGGATCGGCGACATAGTGCGTCCAGAGTTCGAAATTCAGCGCAGTGGGCCAAACCTGATGGCGCTCCATCAGTTCCAGAGCGCGCTTGGCGATCTTGTAGGCCTCGGGGCCGCGCAGCGTGGTTTCGACGTCCGACATCTTTTCTTCCCCCGCCGGCGTGTTCTCGTAGCGAGAATGCCGACCGCTTGGAGAAACACTCTAGCCCGGAGAGTTCGAACGAGGCGTTAAGAGCGAACAAGGTTCTCTTGCGCTTCGCTTCTCGGCCGATCATTGTGAACAGTGATAAGATGAGCCCCGCAGCGGGCCGCCGGGGAGGATCGCGACCATGAACGCAACCACGAATCTGACGCTCGACGCCCACAAGTTCGAGATGAATCACGTGCTTGAATGCCAGAAGGCGGCGCATTTGCGCGATGGACCTTGGTCCGCCGGCCAACGCATCGAGCGTCTGAACCGCTGCATCGATCTGCTGGTCGGCCATCAGGCCGAGATCGCAAAAACCATCAGTACCGATTTTGGGTCTCGCTCGCCTGAAGCCACCGCATTGACCGACGTGGCCGGCTCCATCGGGCCGTTGAAGTTCGCGCGCGACAATCTGACCAAGTGGATGAAGCCGCAGAAGCGCAAGACGACGCCGGCCATCCTGGGCCTGTTCGGCGCCAAGGCCAGCGTGCAGTATCAGCCCAAGGGCGTGGTCGGAGTGATCAGTCCCTGGAACTTCCCGGTCAACCTGACTTTCGCGCCCCTGGCCGGCATTCTCGCGGCCGGCAATCGGGCGATGATCAAGCCGTCCGAATTCACACCGGCGACGTCTGATCTGATGAAGGCGATGTTCGCCAAGGCTTTCACCGAAGAAGAGGTCGCGGTGTTCGTCGGCGGCGCCGAGGCTGGACAGGCTTTCTCGGGCCTGGCCTTCGACCACCTGGTCTTCACGGGAGCAACCTCAGTGGCCAGGCACGTGATGCGTGCGGCGGCCGAAAACCTAGTGCCCGTGACGCTGGAACTAGGCGGCAAGAGCCCGGTCATCCTGTCGCGCGGAGCCGACATGGCCACCGCCGCCGCCCGGATCATGAACGGCAAGACCCTGAACGCCGGCCAGATCTGCCTGGCGCCAGACTATGTCTTCGCGCCGGCCGATCAGGTCGACAGCTTCGTGGCCGAGGCCAAGGCCGCCGTCGGCCGCTATTTTCCGACCCTGAAGGACAATCCCGACTACACCGCCGTGGTCGCTCAGCGCCACTTCGACCGGATCACCGGCTATGTCGAGGATGCCCGCGCCAAGGGCGCCACGATCATCGAGATCAATCCGGCCAGCGAAGATTTGTCGCAGCAGCCGCATCGCAAGATCGCCCCGACCCTGATCCTCAATCCCACCGACGACATGGCAGTGATGCGTGAGGAAATCTTCGGCCCGGTGCTGCCGGTGAAGACCTATCAGCGGGTCGAGGAGGCCGTGGATTACATCAACGCCCACGACCGGCCGCTGGCGCTCTACTGGTTTGGAACCGACGAGGCCGAGAAGGACCGGGTGCTGGAGCGCACCACCAGCGGCGGGGTTACGGTCAATGACGTGATCTTTCACGTCGCCCAGGAAGAGCTGCCGTTCGGCGGCATTGGACCGGCCGGCATGGGCGCCTATCATGGATATGACGGCTTCCTGGAGTTCAGCCACAGGAAGGCTGTGTTTCAGCAGCTGAAGAAAGACATCGCGCCGATGCTGGGCCTGCGGCCGCCCTATGGCGAGGGCATCCGCAAGTATCTGGCAGGTCAGATCAAGCGCTGATCAGAACCGAGGCGATGGCGGTTCAGCGTCCCATCGCCCAGGGATCCAGCGGCTGCCGCGCCTCATGGCGAACGAGCCCGTAATACCCCGCGAGCCAGACGATGATCCCGGTGATCAGCGCGCCGAAGAAACCGATCGGCGTGGCGAACCAAATGGTCAGCATCGTCAGGCCGGTTGCCAGGCCGAGCATCGACCAGCGCAGCAGCATGTTGAACGCGTGGAAAGTGCGCTCGTGGGCTAAAAGGTCCCGTGAGATTTCAGGGTCGTTCCCGAATTGCATGCCAAAGACCTTCGAGGGGCTCGGATCGGCCACGGCGTCGCGTGAACGGCGCCCCGGCCAGAGCCGAGAACGCCGCTATCATGCACTTTTTTCAAAGGAATGGCAAAGCTTTGGTGCCGCCGTCCCTATCAGTCGTCGGAAGAGACCTTGGGGAGGCGGGGCGGGGCGCGCATCAGGAAGGCCGGTGTGTCGGAGCCGAAGCCCACGACCCGGCGGTCGTCTTCGTCTTCACGACCACGAACCGGCTGAACGCCGCGCACGGGCGAAGCCGGGCGGGCTTCGCGTTCAAGAGGAGTTGCACGCTCGGGCGCGGCGGCTCGCTCGGGGCGGCTCCGGTCACGACCGCGTTCGCGCGGAGCTTCGGATTCGACTTCGGGAGCGGCTTCGACGCGTTCTGGGCGCGGACCGCCTTCCGAGCGACCACGACCACGGTCGCGACTGCGCTCACGCGCCGGAGGCGCTGCGGTTTCTGCTTCAACTTCGACCTGGACAACGGCCTCGGCCGCTTCCGGCCCGGCGGCGCGTTCGGGACGATCAGCGCGGGGGCTACGTTCGCGAGGCTTGCGCTCGCTACGGCTGCGGGCGGGACGATCTCCGCGGGCTTCCACAGGCGCGACTTCGACCGCACCTTCGACAGGAACGACGGCTCCGACCGGAGCAGCCTCGGCGTCGCGGGTCCGAGCGCCGCGACCACCACGGGCCGAACGTTCGCCGACTTCGCGCTCACCGCCACGATCACGGCTGGGCGCGCCACGGCCGCCGCGCTTCTTGTCGCCGTCGCGATGGACGGTAACGGCCTGCGAGTAGTCGAGGTCAAGCTTCTCTTCGTCGGGCGTCGAGCCGATCAGCTTGACGACCTTGTCGAAGCCCTTGTCGTCGCCCGGCGTCACCAGCATGTAGGTGATGCCCGAACGACCGGCCCGGCCGGTGCGACCAATGCGGTGCACATAGTCATCGGCATGGTGCGGGACGTCATAGTTGAAAACGTGGCTGACGGCCGGGATGTCCAGGCCGCGCGCGGCGACGTCGGAGGCCACCAGGATCTTCAGCGAGCCGTCGCGAAAGGCCGCGAGGGTCTTCATGCGCTGGCTCTGGTCCAGATCGCCGTGGATGGCTGCAGCGTCGAAGCCGTGCGAGCGCAGCGACTTGGCGACCACATCGACCTCGGTCTTGCGGTTGCAGAACACGATGCCGGTTTCGATCTGGGCCTTCTCGATCAAAGCCCGTAAAGCAAGTCGCTTGGCCTTGGGATCGGAGGAGGGGACCTTCACCAGCAGCTGGGTGATGTTGACGTTGGTCGTCGCCGGACGTGTCGCCTCGATCCGCACGGGATCCTTGAGGAACTGCTTGGTCAGGCGGGTGATTTCCGGCGGCATGGTCGCCGAGAAGAACAGGGTCTGCTTCTTGGGCGGCGTCATCTTGAAGATGCGCTCGATGTCCGGGATGAAGCCCATGTCCAGCATTCGGTCGGCTTCGTCGACGACCAGGAACTGCACGCCGGTCATCAGCAGCTTGCCGCGCTCGAAATGGTCGAGCAGGCGGCCGGGGGTGGCGATCAGGACGTCGACGCCGCGATCAAGCTTCTTTTCCTGATCGCCGAACGACACGCCGCCGATCAGCAGCGCCCAGGAGAGCTTGGTGCCCTTGGCATATTTCTCGAAGCTGGAGGCGACCTGGTCGGCCAACTCGCGGGTCGGGGCGATGACCAGCGCGCGCGGCATGCGCGCCTTGGCGCGACCCGTCATCAGCTTGTCGATCAGGGGCAGGGTGAAAGCGGCGGTCTTGCCGGTGCCCGTCTGGGCGATGCCCAGAACGTCCTGGCCGGCGAGGGCCACCGGGATGGCGGCGGCCTGAATGGGGGTGGCCGTGGTGTAGCCGGTGTCTGCGACCGCTTGGAGGGTCGTGGGCGAAAGCCCGAGTTCGGAAAATTCTGTCATATCAATCTGGCTGAATTCAGAGCCGCCCGTGTTTGGGCGAACGGGCGGCGCGGATTCGCCTGACCTGCTCCGAAGCTGGGGATAAATAGGCGGAACCCCCGGAAAGTCAATCTCGACGAAGACTGTTTGGCGGCCGGCGTCACTGGCGCGAAGCCTTCGTAAGCTCTATATCCGCCCGACACATGACCATCGATCACGACTCCCGCCTTCGGCGGCTTCGCTTCCGCGCCTGGCATCGCGGCTTTCGGGAGGCGGACCTCATTCTGGGGCCGTTCGCGGACAACCATGGCCAGAACCTGACGTCGGAACAGTTCGACACCCTCGAAACTTTGCTCGATCAACCCGATCGCGAAATCTACGCCTGGATCGTTGGGCAGGAAGCCACGCCGGCGGAATTCGAGACTGATGTGCTGGCGATGATTCGCGAATTCCGCTTCGAGGCCCATGCCGTTCGCCCGGTCGGCGACGGCGCTTAAGAGAGTTTCATGGCCTACGACGCCAAGCAGATCGCCAAGGCCGCAGGCGGCCTGACCCTGGCCGGCGCGCCCGAGGGCTTCGACGCCCTGGTGATGGCTGACATCGCCCGCGCGCGGGGCGGTCTAACCGCCTTCGTGGCCCGGGACACGGCGCGGGCCAACGCTTTTATCGACGCCCTAAAGTTCTTCGCGCCCGAGATCGATGCGGTGCCGTTCCCTTCGTGGGACTGCCTGCCCTATGACCGGGTCGGACCCTCGGCCGGCGTCGCCGCCCAGCGTATGGCCACCCTGTCTCGACTGGCCAGGGGCCTGGGTACGACCGAGCCGGCCCTCCTGGTTATCGCGGCGCCGGCCCTGCTGCAGCGCGTGCCCGACAAGACCGTCCTGATGCGGGCCAGCTATTCGGCCAAGGTCGGCGGCAGCGTCGATATCAAGGACCTGGAGCGCTACTTCGCGGTCAACGGCTATGTTCGCGCCTCCACCGTGTCGGAGAAGGGCGAATTCGCGATCCGGGGCGGCGTCATCGACGTCTATCCTTCGGCCGCCGAGGAGCCTGTGCGCCTGGATCTGTTCGGCGACACGCTGGAGAGCATCCGCGCCTTCGATCCCGAGACCCAGCGCTCGACCAGGCAGCTGAAGGAAGTCGATCTCCTGCCGGTCAGCGAGGCCCTGCTGGACGCCGAAGGCATTTCGCGCTTCCGCCGGGGCTATGTGGCCACCTTCGGCGCGCCGGGCGACGATGCGCTCTACGCCACGGTCAGCGAGGGCGGTCGCCGCGCAGGTCTGGAGCACTGGTTGCCGCTGTTCTACGAGCGGATGGCCACCCTGTTCGACTATCTGCCCGACGGCTCGCTGGTCGGGATCGATCACCAAGCCTCGGAAGCGCGTGACGAGCGCCTGTCGATGATCGAAGACGCCTATCAGGCCCGGGCCAGCGCCGACCGGAAGTCGGCCTATCGCCCACTGGAGCCCCGCGCGCTCTATCTGACGGCGGAAGAGTGGGAAGAGGCTCTAGGCGATCGCCCGCATCGCCGGTTCACGCCGTTCCAGCCTCAGGGCCTGGACGTGGTGGACATGGGGGCCAAGCTGGGCCGGGTGTTCGCCGCCGAGCGGGCCCAGGACAGCGTCAATCTGTTCGAGGCTACCGCGGCCCATGCCAGCGATCTGGCGAGCAGCGGCAAGCGCGTGCTTTTCGCCTCATGGTCAGAGGGCTCGTCCGAGCGCCTGGGGACCATGCTGGCAGACCATGGCCTGACGAAAATCACCCATGCCGGCTATTGGCAGGCGGCCAAGGCCAATGATCCTAAGACCCCCCAGCGCGTGGTCCTGCCGCTGGACCACGGCTTCGAGACCGAAAATCTCGCGGTTATCTCCGAGACCGACATACTAGGCGACCGCCTGGCCCGGCCGCGCAAGAAGCGCCGCGCCGCCAACTTCCTGGCCGAGGCCAGCGCCCTGACGCAAGGCGACCTCGTTGTCCACATCGACCACGGTATCGGCCGCTATGAGGGCCTGAAAACCCTCGACGTCCAGGGCGCGCCGCACGACTGCCTGGACCTGCTGTACGCCGGTGAGAGCAAGCTCTACCTGCCGGTCGAGAACATCGACCTGCTGACCCGCTATGGAACCGACGGTGAGAACGTCCAGCTGGACAAGCTGGGCGGAGCCGCCTGGCAGAGCCGCAAGTCCAAGGCCAAGGAGCGCCTGCGGGTCATGGCCGAGGGCCTGATCCAGATCGCCGCCGCCCGCCAGTTGAAATCGGTGGAAGAGACCGATCCACCGCATGGCGTGTTCGACGAGTTCTGCGCCCGCTTCCCCTATGAAGAGACCGACGACCAGCTATCGGCCATCGCCGACGTGCTGAGCGACCTGGGTTCGGGCAGACCGATGGACCGCCTGATCTGCGGTGACGTCGGTTTTGGCAAAACCGAAGTCGCCCTGCGCGCCGCCTTCGTGGTGGCGATGAGCGGCAAGCAGGTGGCTCTTGTCTGCCCCACCACCTTGCTGGCCCGCCAGCACTACAAGACCTTCAAGGACCGCTTCCAGGGCTGGCCGGTCGAGATCACTCGACTGTCTCGTCTGGTCACCGGCAAGGAAGCCGCCGAGACCCGGGAGGGCCTGGCGAATGGTCAGCTGGAGATCGTGGTCGGCACCCACGCGGTGCTGTCCAAGCAGGTCTCGTTCAAGGACCTCGGTTTGGTGATCGTCGACGAGGAGCAGCACTTCGGGGTCAAGCACAAGGAGAAGCTGAAAGAGCTTCGCGCCGACGTGCATATGCTGACCCTGACCGCGACGCCGATCCCGCGCACCCTTCAGATGGCGCTCAGCGGCATCCGGGAGATGTCGATCATCGCCACCCCGCCGGTCGATCGCCTGGCGGTGCGCACCTATATCAGCCCGTTCGACCCGGTGACCCTGCGCGAGGCCCTGCTGCGCGAGAAGTATCGAGGCGGCCAAGCCTACTATGTTGTGCCGCGCATCAAGGACCTGGAGGAGATCGAAAAGTTCCTTCGCACCCAGGTGCCCGAGGTCAAGTACGTGGTCGGCCACGGACAAATGGCCCCGACCCAGCTGGAAGACGTGATGACGGCCTTCTATGAGGGCCAATATGACGTGCTTCTGGCGACCACGATCGTCGAGAGCGGGCTCGACATCCCCTCGGCCAACACCCTGATCGTCCACCGCGCCGACATGTTCGGCCTGGCCCAGCTGTATCAGATCCGCGGCCGGGTCGGCCGCTCCAAGGCCCGCGCCTATGCCTATCTGACGACGCCCAACGAGAAGACCATCACCTTGTCGGCCGAGAAGCGGCTGAAGGTGCTGCAATCGCTTGATAGTCTTGGCGCGGGCTTCCAGTTGGCCAGTCACGACCTGGACCAGCGCGGCGGGGGCAACCTGCTGGGCGACGAGCAGAGCGGCCACATCAAGGAAATCGGCGTCGAGCTTTATCAGCAGATGCTGGAAGACGCCGTCGCCGAATTGCGCCAGCGCCAGGGCGCGGAGGCTTTGCTGGAGGACCGAGGCTGGTCGCCGCAGATCAATACTGGCGCGGCCGTGATGATCCCGGACGAATATGTGCCGGACCTCAATGTGCGCTTGTCGCTCTATCGCCGCCTGTCCGAGGCTGAGAAGTCGGCCGACCGCGAAGCCCTGGCCGCCGAACTGATCGACCGCTTCGGCCCGCTGCCGCCCGAGACCGATAGCCTGCTCAAGGTCGTCGCCATCAAGGGCCTGTGCCGCGAGGCCAATGTGGCCAAGATCGATGTGGGACCCAAGGGCGCCGTGGCCAGCTTCCGCAACGATACTTACGCCAATCCGCTGGGCCTGATGCAGTACGTCGCCAAGAACGGTCTGATCTGGAAGATCCGTCCGGATCAGAAGGTGGTGATCAAGGGCGAGTGGGACACCCCGGCTCAGCGGCTCGATGCGGCGGAGAAGATCCTGGGGCACTTGGCGCGGATCGCGAAGGAGTAGAGGCTCCGGAGCCCGCTCCCTATCTATTCTTGTCATCCCGGAAGCCTCGCAGAGGCTACACGGGACCGCAGCAAGTCCATGAGCTTGCTGCGGTCCCGACTCTCCGCTTCGCTTCGGCCGGGATGATAAGGTTTGAAATTGAAAAAGGCCGCCCCGACATCGCCGGGACGGCCTTCGATTTCGGAAAAGTCGCCGCGGCGCTAGTGATACCGCCGGATCAGCCCCACCAGCTTGCCCTGCACCTCGACCTGATCCGGACCGAAGATGCGCGTCTCGTACTTCGGGTTTGCCGCCTCCAGAGCGATCGAGCCGCCCTTCTTGCGCAGGCGCTTGAGTGTGGCTTCTTCGCCCACCAAGGCTACAACGATCTCGCCGGAATTTGCGGTGTCGCCTTTCTTGATGATGACGTAGTCGCCGTCGAGGATTCCGGCCTCAATCATCGAGTCTCCGGAAACCTCGAGTACGTAATGCTCCCCGCTGCCGAGCATCGACTCTGGCACTGGCAGGCGCTCGCGTTCGTGCTGGATGGCGTCGATGGGCGTACCGGCGGCGATCTTGCCCAGCATCGGCAATTCGCGGCTGTCATTGGCCGCCGTCGGCGCCGAGCCGCTGCTCGTCGCAGGTGGAACGCCGCCGCCTTCAACAACCTGTGGCTTGAACGTGCCGCGTCCCTTGGGCGGCGCGGCCGTGGTCGCCTGTTGCGGCAGCTTCACCACTTCCAGCGCCCGGGCCCGGTGGGCCAGACGACGGATGAAGCCGCGCTCTTCCAGCGCCGTGATCAGCCGGTGGATGCCGGACTTCGACGCGAGATCCAGCGCCTCCTTCATCTCGTCGAACGACGGCGATACGCCGCTCTCCTTGATGCGTTCGTGGATGAACATCAGCAGCTCGTGCTGCTTGCGCGTGAGCATCTCGACCTCGATGAAGACGCGGAACAAACCGCAAACCTTGTGAATGTTCTCTAGGTGTTCTTCCTTAATGTCAAGTTGACGCGCTTGCGGCGTCACAGGTCGAGCATTTGCTGGCGTGGATAGTGCCAATCAGGCCCTCGCTCGTCGAATCGGCCTTTGAGGTTGTCGCGAGATTCCCTCTCCGGTGATGGTCGCTGACAGCGACTGCAGCGTACGGAGCCTCCTGGCGGATCGCGCGTCGCTTCATGTCCGTCCCGATCCTCGAGATGACGGGATGGGCTGTTTGGAACCTCAACTGGAGAATTGTGTTTCCGGTTGAGCTTCCGTCGACTTGGCGGCGGTCAACTCAGGAGCATTTCCCATGCGTCTACTCACCCTCGTCGCCGTTGCCGCCATCGCATCAGCCGCGGTCGCCTGCTCGCCGAAGACCGAAAGCGAAACCGCCGCCGCCGCCGATCACGCTGGCGCCGCCACAGCGTCGGCCGCCAACGACGCGGCCAATAACACTGCCATCGCCGCCGACAAGACGGGCGACGCGGTCGCCACCGGCGCCGCCAATACCGCTGCAGCTGCCGACAAGGCCGCCGACGCGACCGCTGAAGGTGCTGCGACGGCGGGACGCAAGGCCGAGGCGGCTGCCGCCGCCGCCGCTAAAACCCACTAATCGCCTGATCTCCAACCGACGCGCGCCCCTGTGGCGCGCGCCGGCCAAGAGGGCGGTCCGGCAGGCGCCTATTAAGCGCGTCGGCTGCAAGCCCGCAAAAGGGCAGGCTAGGCCAGCAGCGCCCTTGTCGCGGCCGTGACGTTGGCCTGGCGCATCAAGCTCTCGCCGACAAGCATGGCTGTCGCGCCGACCGCGTCCATGCGCACCACATCCTCGGGCGTGAATATCCCGCTCTCGGTGACCAGCAAGGCGTCCTTTGGAGCCTGAGCGGCCAGGCGCTCGGTGACCGCCAGATCGACCACGAAGCTCTTCAGGTCGCGGTTGTTAATGCCCACCAGGGTGGAGCCCAGCTCACCGGCGCGGGCCATTTCGGCCTCGTCGTGGACCTCGACCAGCGCGTCCATGCCCAGGCGTTCGGCTTCGCTCATCAATTCAGCGGCCAGGACGTCGTCGATCATGGCCAGGATCACTAGGATGGCGTCGGCGCCCAAGGCGCGGCTCTCGGAGACCTGCCATGGATCGACCAAAAAGTCCTTCCGGATGCAGGGTAGGCTGACGGCGGCGCGGGCGTCGATCAGATAGGGATCGGCGCCCTGGAAGCTGGGACCGTCGGTCAGCACCGACAGGCAGGCCGCGCCGCCGGCCTCATAGGCGCGGGCAAGGGCGGGTGGATCAAAATCAGCGCGGATCAGGCCCTTGGACGGAGAGGCCTTCTTGATCTCGGCGATCAGGGCTAGCTTGCCGGGAGCATGAGCATTCTTCAGGGCGTTCTTAAAGCCACGCGGGGAAGAGGCGTTGCGGGCCGCGTTGTCGAGCGCGGCCTGGGTGCGGCGACGCTTGCGGTCGACAACCTCGTCGCGCTTGTAGGCGGCGATCTTGGCCAGAATGTCGGTCATGCGCCCGCCAGTTCGGTATTGGTGGCCATGACCAGGCCGGCCAGGGTCGCCTTGGCCGCGCCGCTGTCGATTGAGGCTGCGGCGGCCTCAATGCCTTCCATCAGGGTCTCGACCTTGTCGGCGACCAGGAAGGCGGCAGCGGCGTTCAATAGGACGATGTCGCGATAGGCGCCCTTTTCACCATCCAGCAGGCGGGTGAGGGCGGCGGCGTTGAAGTCGGGCTCGCCGCCGGTCAGGTCGGCCAGCGAGGCGCGCGGCAGGCCGACGGCCTCGGGGGTGATGACGAACAGGCGCACCGCCCCATCGCGCCATTCGGCGACTTCTGTCTCGCCGGTGGTGGTCAGCTCGTCCATGCCTGAGCCATGCACCGACCAAGCGCGCTCGGCGCCCAGGGCGCCCAGGGCGCGAGCGATGGGCTCGACGAAGCGCGGGGCCGAGACGCCTACCACCTGCCGCTTGGCTCCAGCCGGATTGGTCAGGGGACCCAGCAGGTTGAAGATGGTGCGGAAGCCCAACTGCTGCCGGATCGGCGCGACATGCTTCATCGCCCCGTGATGGGCTTGGGCGAACAGAAAGCAGATGCCTGCGTCGTCGAGGGCGCGGCGCTGTTGCTCGCGGCTGGCGTCGATATTGACCCCCAGAGCGGTCAGGACGTCGGCAGTGCCAGACTTCGAGGTCACGGCGCGGTTGCCGTGCTTGGCGACTTTCAGCCCGCCGCCCGCCGCCACGAAGCCGACGGCGGTGGAGATATTCAGCGTATGCTGGCCATCGCCGCCGGTGCCGCAGACGTCGATCACGTCATAGGGATGATCCAGCACGACGGCGGCGCGGCGCATGGCGCGGGCGCAGGCGGCGATCTCGCCCACCGTCTCGCCGCGCAGGCGCATGGCGGTGACCGCCGCGCCGATCTGGGCTGGAGTAGGTTCGCCGCGCAGGCAGGCGCTGAAGAAGACTTCCGCGTCGTCTTCGGAAAAGGTCTGGCCGTCGGCCAGCTTGGCCAGGAGCGGCTTGAAGGTGTCGGACATGCTGTGCCTAGACCCAGATCGCCGCGTCGCGCTTCACGCCGGACAGGTCGATGAAATTAGCCAGCATCTGGTGGCCGCCCTCGGTGGCGATGGATTCGGGGTGGAACTGCACGCCATGCACGGGGCGGGTGCGGTGCTGCACGCCCATAATCTCTCCGTCGTCGGTCCAGGCGGTGACCTCCAGCTCGGCCGGCAGGTCTTCGCGACGGACGGCCAGGCTGTGATAGCGGGTGGCGGTGAAGGGGTTGGGCAGGCCGGCAAAGATGCCCTTGTCGGCGTGGCGGATGGGACTGGTCTTGCCGTGCATCACTTCCTTGGCGCGGATCACTTCGCCGCCATAGGCCTGGCCGATGGCTTGGTGGCCAAGGCAGACGCCGAGAATGGGCATGTCATCTGGCGCGCCGCGCAGCAGAGGCAGGCAGATTCCGGCCTGATCTGGAGCCTTGGGCCCCGGCGACAGCAGGATCGCGGCGGGGCGCAGGGCTAGGGCCTGCTGCACCGTCAGGTCGTCGTTGCGGTGGACGACCGTCTCTGCCCCAAGCTCGTTCAGATAGTGGACGAGGTTGTAAGTGAAGCTGTCGTAGTTATCGATGACCAGGATCATGACTTAGCTTCTAGAACGGGCGAGCCCGAAGCGGGAGGGGGTTTGCGGCATTTGAGCGCGAGAAAGGCTTAAGGCGATTACAGATCGTATGGCGTGGGGCATGGTCGATCCATGGTCTCGTCTGATTCCGCCCTCGACCCTGTCGCCATGGCCTATGCCCGCGCCCTGCTGCGGCCCAAGGAGCGCCGCCAGAAGATGGGACCCGTCCTGGCGGCGGCGGCCTTCGCGGCGTTCTGCGCGCTGAGCTTCGCCACCGTGATGGTGCTGGCCCCGCCGGCGGTTATCCAGCATCTGCCGGCCGACCGCCTCGGTTACTAGGCAAACCGCCAAGCTTCCTCGGCCGCGCGCTTCAGAGCGCGGGACTTGTGCAGGGTCTCGTCATATTCGGCGTCCGGATCACTGTCGGCCACGACGCCGCCGCCGGCCTGGACATACATCATGCCGTCCTTGACCAGCGCCGTGCGCAGCACGATGCAGGTGTCGACAGAGCCGTCCGCGCCGATATAGCCGACCGCCCCGGCATAGCCGAGACCGCGCTTTTCGATCTCTAGCTCGTCGATGATCTCCATGGCCCGCACCTTGGGCGCGCCGGAAAGCGTGCCGGCGGGCAGGGCGGCCATCAGCACGTCGACCGGATCGACGCCCTCGGGCGCAACGCCTTCGACATTGGAGACGATGTGCATGACGTGGCTGTAGCGCTCGACCTTGAAGCTTTCCGTCACCTTCACCCGCGGGCCTTTGTGCGGTCTGGCCGGTTCGTTCTTGCCCGGCTCCTTCAGCATCGAGACGCGGCCCACGTCGTTGCGGCCCAGGTCCAGCAGCATCAGGTGCTCGGCGCGTTCCTTGGGGTCGGCCAGCAGTTCGGCTTCCAGCGCCAGGTCCTCTTCCGGAGTCGCGCCGCGCGGACGGGTGCCAGCAATGGGACGGATGGTAATCTTGCCGTCGCGCAAGCGCACCAGAATCTCGGGACTGGAGCCCACCAGGTGGCAGCCGTCCAGGTTCAGGAAAAACAGGAACGGTGATGGATTGGTACGGCGCAGTGAGCGGTAGAGCGCGAAGGGGGCCAGGTCGAACGGCGCGCGGAAGCGGTGGCTGGGCACGACTTGGAAGATATCGCCGGCCCGGATGTACTCCTTGGCCTTCTCGACCACCACCGCATAGTCCTCGCGGCTGACCGGCGTGGTGAACTCGATGGGAGCGTGACCGGTGCGGGGAGCCTCGTGGGCCAGCGGCCGGCGCAGGTCGGCCATTACGGTCTCGATACGGGCCCGAGCGGCGTGGTGCGCGTCTTCTGCAGAGACGCCGTCCGTCGGTCGCACGGTTGTAACCAGGATGATCTCCTGGGCGATGGCGTCAAAGACGGCGACGATGGACGGCCGGGTCATGATGCCGTCCGGCAGGCCGGTAGTGTCGGTATTGATGTCGGGCAGGCGTTCGGCCAGCCGCACCATGTCGTAGCCCAAAGCGCCGAACACGCCGGCGGCCATGGGCGGCAGACCCTTTGGCAGCTCGATGCGCGAGGCGGCGACCAGGTCGCGCAGGCTGTCCAGCGCGCCGCCGGACTGGAGCGTGAACTCACCGCGAGCGATGGCTTCTCCTTCGGAGACCTCGGCCTGGTCGCCGCGACAGCGCCAGACGAAGTCCGGCTTCATCGCCACGATGGAATAGCGGCCGCGCCAGGCGCCGCCTTCGACGCTTTCGAACAGGAAGGCGTAGGGCTTGCCCTGTCCGATCTTCAGATAGGCCGAGACCGGGGTTTCCAGATCATCGATCAGCCGGGTCCAGACGACCTGGGGCTGACCAGCATGGTAGGTCTGTGCGAAGGCGTCGAAGGCTGGCTCGAGGCTCATTTCTTGACCTTGCCGGTCTTGGCGGCCTCGGCCTTGGCCAGAGCGTCGGTGTCGACGCCTATAGACTGACGGGCGAGGGTCAGGTTGGTCTTGGTCTTCAGGCCGGCCTGGGCGCCGAGGCGGGCGGCCTCGCCGAGGTCGCGCATCAGGCCGCTGTCGATCTGCGGGCGCATGGCCTGGGTGATGCGGGCCATGTCGGCGATCTTGCCCGGGTGAACGGTTTCCAGTTTGGCGACCACAAAGGCCATCTGGCCGGCCCGCGAGGCGAACACTTCACCAGGCTTGGCGTTGAAGGTGGCCAGCAGCAGGTCGCGGCCCAGCCCCTGGTGCTGCTGGGCGTTCTCGCGGCTGATGCCCGAGACGCGTTGGACCTTGGAGCCAGCCGCAGCGGCCACAGCCTCCATCGACTCGCCCTTTTTGACGCGGGCGGCCAGGGCCGTGGCCTTGGCCTGGAGGCGCTCGGTCATCTCGTTCTGCAGCCACACCTGGACCAGTTGCGGGCGAACCTCGGCCAGAGCGGGCAGGGCGGCTGGAATAATCTTCTCGACCTTGGCAGCGTAGTATTCGCCCTTGCCCAGCTCCACCAGTTCGCTCTCGCCACCTGCCGACAGGTCGAAGGCGGTCTTGAGCATGTCGGGGGTCAGGCCGGGGATCGGCTGGCCGGTCTGGTCGGCGCCCTGGGCCGTGATCGGAGCCGTGGTCATCACCATGGCGCCGGCCTTGGTGGCGGCGGCGATTAGGTCCGAACCCGCGTCATGGGCGTCCTGATAGGCCTGGGTCTGGTCGTAGGCCTTGGCTTGAGCGCCCTGTGTGCGAAGCTCGGCTTCGATCTGCGGGCGCACACTGTCGAGGCTGGGGGCGGCGCCGGCGGTGATCTTGGTCACCTTGACGACCGAGATGCCGAGGCTGCCGACGATTGGCGGGCTGACCTGACCGACAGCCAGGCCAAAGGCCGCGTCGGCGACCTTGCGGTCGGGCAGGGCGGACTTGGGCTTGTCGCTGACAATCACCGGCTGCCTGCCATAGGCGTTGGCCACGACGGCCGGCTGGTCGCCTTTGGCCAGGCGCTGGGCGATGACGGCGGCGGTCTTGGCGTCGGGCGCGACGATCTGGACCAGCGATCGGGTTTCCGGGGTGGCCAGGGTGTCCTTGCGGAAATCGAAGGTCTTCTGCACGTCGGCGGGATTGATCGTCACCGACGGCTCCAGCGCCTGGGCGCTGACGCGCATGACCGACAGGACGCGGGTCTCGGGGCGCGTAAGACGCCCGGCATTTTCCTTCATGAAGGCGGTCAGTTGGGCGTCGGTCGGATCACCTGGGCGCTCGATGGTGGCCGGATTGATCGCGAAGGCCGCCAGATCGCGGCCCTCCAGACCGTAGGCCGCCTGCAGCGCCGCATAGATGCGCGGCGCGTGCAGGCCGTTGGCCACGCCGGTGAATACGTGGGTCTGGGCGATCTCGTCGCTGAGCGAGGCCTGGTAGCTGTCGGGCGTCATGCCGTTTTCGCGCAGCAGGGCCTCGTACATCTTGGGATCGAATTTGCCGGTGATCGGGTCGAACGGGCGCTGGTTGGGGTGCAGGTTGCTCATCTGCTCGCGCACGATGTTGCCGATCAGCTTGTCGGACGGGTGGATGCCGAACTTGCGGATCACCTCGGCCATCGACTCCTGAAGAGCTACCTCCTGCAGGATCTGGCGATCGACGCCGCGTTCGACGGCCTGATCAGGCGTCAGGGACTCGCCCGACCTACGCTCGGTTTCCTTGCGATAGTTCTCGTATCGGGTCTTGAAGTCGTTCGCCGAGACCGAGCGCGACCCGGCGGCGACCACGCCCGACATGCGTGGCCCGTTGAAGACGTCGCTGATCCCGAACACGGCGAAGCTGAGGATCAGCAGGCCAAACAGGATCACCGCGAAGGGCGATTTGGCGAAGGTGCGGAAACCGGCGAGCATACTTGCGAAAACCTTCCTGACTGACCGTGTGCGCGGGCGCACACAGGCGACGCGTCGGACGCGAGCAGCGGGTATAGTAGAGCGGGAGGTGAGGGGGCAAGTCACGGCGATCTTGACTTCCCAAGGGGCCGCGGGGTCAACACCCTATCCATGACCCTTTCGAGCCTTACGCCCCGGCCGCTAATCGCCGGAAACTGGAAGATGAACGGCCTTGCCGAGGCGCTGGATCAAGCCCGCGCTGTGGCTGCCGCCCTGGACGCCAGGCCCGCCGCCGCCCGCGTGGCGATCTGCCCGCCGGCCACCTTGCTACATCGGTTGAGCGAGACGCTGGAAGGCTCTAGCGTGCTGACAGGCGGGCAGGATTGCCATGCGAAGGCCAGCGGCGCTCACACCGGCGACATTGCTGCATCCATGCTGATCGACGCGGGCGCCAGGCTTGTGATCCTTGGCCATTCCGAACGCCGCGAGGATCATGGCGAAACGAGCGCCCTGGTGGCGGCCAAGGTCGAGACCGCTCTGGCGGCGGGGCTGGAGCCCATCATCTGTGTGGGCGAGAGCTTGGCGCAGCGCGAGGCGGGCGCGGCGCTGGAGGTGGTGACCGCCCAGGTGCGTGAATCGTTGCCGGCCAGTCTGGCGGGGCAGGCCTTCTCGGTGGCTTATGAGCCGATCTGGGCCATCGGCACGGGCCGCACGGCGACAGTCGCTGATATCGAAGAGATGCACGCAGCGATCCGCGCCCAACTGGTGTTGATCTTCGGAGAGGCCGGAAAAGCGCCGCCTATCCTCTATGGCGGCTCGGTAAAGCCCGACAACGCCGTAGAAATCCTGCGCGCGGCTGAGGTCGGCGGCGCACTGGTGGGCGGAGCCTCGCTGAAGGCGGCCGACTTCCTGGCAATCATCGCGGCAGCCTAGGGCCGAAATTTACCCCCCCCAAGCGCGCCGATGAGCCGGTCTGATGATCGCGTCTCAAGCAGACGTGTCTCACTGGCCCTGCTTCGCCGTTCTCAGCCGAAAGACCATGGTGTTGCTGTACCTCTGGCCGGGGTTCAGACGGGTCGAGGCGAATTGAGGATTGTTCGGCGCGTCCGGGAAATGCTGCGGTTCCAAGGCGATGCCGTCACCTTGGCGATAGATCTTGCCGCTCTTGCCGACCGTGGTCCCGTCGATGAAATTGCCGGCATAGAACTGGATGCCCGGCTGGTCGCTGAGGATCTCCAGCACGCGGCCGCTCTTGGGATCGGCCAGACGCGCGGCCAGCCGCAGGGCGCCGCCGGACTTGCCGTCCAACACGTAATTGTGGTCGTAGCCCCGGCCGATAACCAGTTGTGGATCGCTGGCGTCACGGATCCGCGCCCCGACAGCCGTGGGCTTGCGGAAATCGAAGGCCGTACCGGCCACGGAGGTGGTCGCGCCTGTCGGGATCAGTTCGCCGTCCACGGGCGTGTAGCCGTCGGCGGGAATGGTCAGGACATTGCCCATCGCCCCATCGGCCGAGCCTTCGCCGGCGAGGTTGAACAGGGCGTGATTGGTCAGGTTGACGATCGTCGGCTTGTCGGTCGTGGCGCCGTAGGTGACGGTCAGATTGTTCTGCTCGTCCAGGGCGTAGGTCGCGGTGGCGCTCAGGGCGCCGGGATAGCCTTCCTCGCCGTCAGGGCTGAGATAGCCGAAGGTCACGGAAGCCGTCGGACCAGACTTGGCGTCCAGCACTTTCCAAACGACCTTGTCGAAGCCCTTCACGCCGCCATGGAGGGCCGCAACGCCGTTGTTGTTCAGCGCCAACTGGTAAGTCTTGCCATCGAGCGTGAAGCGCCCCTTGCCAATCCGGTTGGCGAAGCGGCCGACCGAGGCGCCGAAATAGCTGGCGTTCGTGGCGTAGGCGGCGGCGTTGGCAAAGCCCAGCGCGATGTCGGCCGTCTTGCTCGAGCGATCCGGCGCGACGAGGGACTGCAGCGTCGCGCCATAGGTGATGATCGTGGCGCTGACGCCATGGCTGTTGGTCAGGGTGATGGCCTCGACGGCCTCGCCTGACGGGGTCTGGCCAAAAGACTTGCGCGTCAGGTCAGCCGCTTGGGCGCCGAGGGGCGCGGAAGACGACCAAGCCAGGGCACACGCGAATAATAGCGTGGAAGCGCGCATGTTCGGGTTTCCTCACCAGATGAGCGGCCGCTTCATTGGCGACCCTGCGTGCGCTTTTATACTCAGACAATAAATTCCGGCGCAATCACCCAAGGCTGAGAAATGATACCGGTCTCATTCCGGCCGGTATACGGTGGCTTTCGGGCGTTGGGCAGGCGCCCCGCCAGATGCCAGCGGCGTCGTCACATGGCCGAGCGGGTGTCTTCCAGCGCAAGGTCAACAAGCGTACGCATGGCCGCGCTAGCGGCTTCCGGGTCGCCGGCGACGATCGCGTCACAGACCCTGGCATGGTCGGGCACCGGATCGCGGGGGAGAGCGCGCGAGCGCTGCTTGAACTCGGTCGTCCAGCTGACCGCAGCGCTGATGCTGGCGCTGAGCGCGATCATAGCGTTGTTGTGGGTGGCGTGCAGCAAGGCGCTATGAAAAGCCCGGTCAGCCGCTCGGCCAGCTTCGGTCGCCAAGGTGTGGCGGCGCATCCCCACTAGGGCGTCCTTCATCGCCTTGATATCGTCCTTGTCGCGGCGCTCGGCGGCGAAGCGGGCGGCGGCAGGCTCGACCACTGCTCGAAGCTCGAAGAGATCGCGCACGAAGGCCAGGTCGGGTTCGGCCGAGAACGCCCAGGCCAAAACCGCCGGGTCCAGAATGTTCCAGCGGCTGCGCGGCAGGACGCGCGTGCCAACCTTGGGACGGCTTTCGACCAAGCCTTTGGCGGTCAGCACCTGAACCGCTTCACGATAGGCGCTACGCGAGACGTCGAGCGCCTCGGCGTTGGCGATTTCGCCGGTCAGCTTCTCGCCGGGGGCAATCTGGCCAGAGACGATCGCCGTGCCCAGATAATGCGCGACCGCACCGCGAAGACGCCGCCCCGAGCCTCTCGCCGATCGCGGGATCGGCTTGTCGTTCGGCTCGTCCAACGGCATGAGTGTATGGTTCCTGGGCTGCGTGCGCGTCCCTATAAGCGCAAGCGCGTGAACCTTGGCAAGCTTGTCGGGGTTTGCCCGATCCGCGCGCCTCTATCGCCTCCGCGCCATCGGCTTCCGCCAGACGTAATCCCGACCGTGAGCGCGGCGCGTGGGGACGCAAGAGCATTTAGGGGGGAGGTGTCCCATAGTAGCCCGAACCGGCCAAGGCCGCAGTCCAGCGACGTGCGGAGACCGCATCCAGCTTGTTCGGCCAGGATTTCATGCCCGGACGCAGTTCTGACGCCCTGATGACGGCGGCAGGCCAGGCGGCCTGTCCGCCCTCGTCGCGAAGTTCGAAGCGGACGGTGGGGTCCTGCTGGGTGAGGTCGAAGTCGATAATGCCGAAGTTCACGTCGGTGGAGAAGGCTTGGCGCACTCGCATGACCGGCCGGCCGGCCGGTCAGGTATTGATCGACGGTGTCCTGGGCAAGGGGCGAGCCGATGAACTCATAGAGGTCGTAGCCGCCGCGCTGCGACCAGGGGAGGCAGTTCAGTTCGCCACAGTGGGTGTCGCCAGACAGCAGGATCACCCCTGTCACGCCGGCCGCCATCACGGCGTCGAGAATGGCGTCGCGCTCGTGGGTGAAGGAAGCCCAAGAATCCGCGCCCTCAACCTTGCCGTCGTTCCAGCCCGAACCGGAGATCAGCACCTTGAATGGTGCTCGGCTGGTCTTGAGACCAGAGAGCAGCCAGTCGCGCTGGGCGGCGCCCAGCATGGTCTTGCCCGCAATATTTGGGTCCTCATTGGGGTCGCGATAGTACCGTACGTCCAGGAAGAAGAAGTCCACGCCGCCTTGTGACAACTGGAAGAAGGCACCGGGCGTCGCCGGGAGGCCGGCCGCGGGGTTGGGCCAATAGCGCTTGAAGGTCTCCAGCGCCGCGGTCTTGCCCGGATGCCGACACTGAGGTGGCGCCGGAAATTCGGACAGTTGGCTAAGGTGGTTCGACCTCGATGAAGGACGTGCTTTATGACTGGGAAGCGGAAGCGGTACTGGGCTGATTTCAAGGCCAAGGTCGCGTTGGAGGCGTTGAAGGGGGAGCTGACCCTGTCTCAGCTGGCGACGAAACACGGCGTCGATCAGACGATGATTGCGGCGTGGCGCAAGCAGGCCATCGAGGGGTTTTCCGGGGTGTTCTCCGGCAAGGCCGAGGCGACCGAGGGCGCCCGGGAGGGCGAGATCGACAAGCTGCACGCCAAGATCGGCCAGCTGGTGGTGGAGCGGGATTTTTTGGCCAAGGCCTTCGGTCGTTGAGCCTGGACCGGAGGCGACAGATGATCGAGCCCGAGCATCCCCGGCTATCGATCCAGCGCCAGTGCGCCCTGGTGTCGATCAGCCGCTCGGCTTTCTACTATCAGCCGGCGGGCGAGACCCCGCTGAACCTGGCGCTGATGCGGCTGATCGACGAGGCGTTCCGGAGACACCCTGGTACGGCTCGCGCCAGATGGCCCGGCATCTACGCCGCCAAGGCTACATGGTCGGCCGGATGCGGGTGCGCAGGCTGATGGCCAGGATGGGCCTGGCGCCGATCTATCAGAAGCCGCGCACGACGATCCCGCACCCGGAACACCGGGCCTACAAGTACCTGCTGCGCGGGCTGACCATCGACAAGCCCAATCAGGTCTGGTGCGCCGACATCACGTACATCCCGATGCGGCGGGGCTTCCTGTACCTGGTGGCGGTAATGGACTGGGCGAGGAGGAAAGTCCTGTCCTGGCGGCTCTCCAACAGCATGGACGCCGAGTTTTGCATCCAGGCCCTTGAGGAGGCCTTGGCCCGTTACGGGCCGCCAGAGATCTTCAACACCGACCAGGGCAGCCAGTTTACCTCGCCCCGCTTCGTCGACGTGCTGAAGGACGCCGGCATGCGGGTCTCCATGGACGGCCGCGGCCGCTGGATGGACAATGTCTTCATCGAGCGGCTCTGGCGCAGCCTCAAATACGAGTGCGTCTACATCCACGCCTTCGAGACCGGATCGGAGATGCGGGCCGGCCTGACCAAGTGGATCGGCTACTACAACACCAACCGGCCCCACTGGGCCCTTGAGGAGGCCACCCCCGACGAGGCCTATGGGCAAATCCAGGCGCCGCCCTATCCGGGGCTCGCCCCGGATAGGGCCAACCTCGAGCACAAACTGGCGGCGTGATCTGAACCTGAACCAACCTTAGCCAAGCCGCCAAACTGTACGGACAACCGGCGCCACCTCAGTCTGTTGTACCCAATCGTGACGCAGACCAAGCAGGGCGGTTAAGCGGCCCAAGGTCACCAGGTCCTGAGCGTAGAGACACTGGCCACGCAGTTCCTCCAGCAAGTCCTGGTTCAACGTGGCGACGGGCTTGGGCTGCCCGTAGACCGGATTGAATATGTCGATGGCGTAGGGCGTGGCGACCGTCGAATTGTAGCGCAAGGAGACCCTGCGCTGGTCATGGGTCCAGGCGTCGCCACCCACGCGAAACTGGTGCGCCAAGCCCGCCCACTGGCGTTTGACGCTCAGTTTCTTCGAGCCAAGAGGCCCCTCTGGCTCGACACCGCCCGCGCCGTTGCTAGCACTTCTGGTCCTGACCGCTTGCGTCTGGACTGAAGCTTCCACGAGCGCGCGCCTCGTCAAAGAATGAGCGTGCGAAGCTTCTCTTGTGGGGGAGGGTTGGAAGGTGCGTGGCGGTGAGAGAGGGATTCGAACCCTCGTTAGGCTTTCACCTAAACACGCTTTCCAAGCGTGCGCCATCAACCACTCGGCCACCTCACCATGCGCAAGGAATCGGGGGCGGTTGAGGCCCCCCTTCGCAGGAAGGCGCGCAATATACTCATGGGGCTTTCGGGGGCAAGCGCTCATGAGGGATGAAATGTAGCCCGCGAGCACATATATCGGCGGGGACGCTTTCCCACCGAGGCCCCGCCATGCTGTTCGCCAAGAAGTCCCTGGATCTGCCCACCGCCAACAGCGCCCTGCCGGGCCGCGAGGCGGCGATCCCGACCGCGCAAACGCACTTCGTCAACAACCATCCGCTGAAGGGACCCTATCCCGACGGCATGGAGACGGCGGTGTTCGCCATGGGCTGCTTCTGGGGCGTGGAGCGGATCTTCTGGAAGGTCCCGGGCGTGTATGTGACCGCCGCAGGCTACGCGGCGGGCGTCACGCCCAATCCGTCCTATCAGGAGGTCTGCAGCGGTGGCACCGGCCACACCGAGGTGGTGCTCGTGGTCTTCGATCCCCGGGCCGTCAGCTACGAGAGCCTGCTGAAGACCTTCTGGGAAAACCACGATCCGACCCAGGGCATGCGCCAGGGCAACGACATCGGCACCCAATATCGCTCGGGCATATATGTGACGAGCGACGGTCAGGCCGCGGCGGCGGTAGCGTCGAAGGAAGCCTATGACCAGGCGCTCTCGGACAAGGGACTGGGTTCGATCACCACCGAGATCGCCGCGGCCGGCCCGTTCTACTTCGCTGAGGACTATCACCAGCAGTACCTGGCCAAGAACTCGGGCGGCTATTGCGGCATCGGCGGCACGGGCGTGACCTGCCCGATTGGTGTGGGCGTAGACAGTTGAGTTCTGAATCCTTCGACGTAATCGCCAGCAAGCTGACCAAGAAGCTGCGGGCTGAGCTGGGTCTGATCTAGATCGTATCGACCGGCGGGTCCTTCTCGGCGTGTCGCATATGCGGCCCACGGACGACCGGCTGCCGTTCCAAAATCTGGCGCACCTTGCGAACGGCCGATGATGCTCGGCTGCGGCGCTGACGCCAGAGCAGCAGCGCCAGGGCGCCCAGAGTCGCGGCGATGAAGGCATAGGGCCCCAGCAGCCAGGCGGCGCCGGCCAGGGCGAAATAGTACCCGCGCACCCCGGCGTTGAAGGCCGATAGGGCCGGGTTGAGGATGCCGCCGGTGGCCTCGGCATATTCCGCCAGCGTAGCGGGCGAGGCCCACATCGGCGTGGCGCCGATTGCGGCCAGGCAATAGTTCATCTGGCGTATGGCCCAGATGAAGTCGAGCAGGCCGCGCGCCATGGCGAACAGCACCAGGCCCAGCTTTAGCTCGAAAAGGGTCTGGGTGGCAGGGGCAAGGACGGCCAGGCCTTCGATGCTCTTGAGCGTCGTGTCGCCGCCGAACAGCACGCCAGCCGCCGCCGCGATCAGGATCAGGTTGGACGAGGCGAAGAAACTGGCCGAGTTGATCGCGTGGCCCAGAAGCTGGCCGTCCAGCAGGGCGATCTCGCGCACCGCCATCTCCTGCATCCAGCGCCGCCGGATCACCGTCATGTCGGTGTTGATCAGGTTGCCGCCTTCGCCCAGCCGCTTGAGCAGGGGCTCATAGAACAGCCAGGCGAACACAAAGAGGGCGAGAGCGGCGATGTCGATGATCGGCATGGCTTTGAGTTTACGGCTGGAAGGAGATTCGGCGAAGAGCGCGGTTTAGTCCTCGTGGATGAGGCTGTGCTTGCCGCTGTCGCGGAGGACCAGGGCAATCATCGCCCCCATGGCCATCATGGCGGCCAGATAGATGTAGAAGCCGCTCTCCATGCCGATGCTCTTGAACCAAAGGGCGACGAACTCGGCGGTGCCGCCGAACACGGCGTTGCCGATCGCGTAGGGCAGGGCGACGCCTAGGGCCCGCACATGAGTGGGGAAGAGCTCGGCCTTCACCACAGCGCTGATCGAGGTATAGGCCGACTGAACCACCAGGGCGGCGAAGACCAGCAGGAAGGCCACGATCGGATCGGTCGCCCCGGCTACCAGGGTGAAGATCGGCCAAGCCAGGATCGCGCCGCCGCCGAACGCGAAAACCAGCATTCGCCGCCGGCCCCACTTGTCGGACATCCATCCAAACAGCGGCTGGACCAGCATGAAACCGACCAGGGTGGCCAGGTTGACCGCGCCCGCAACCTCCTTGGAGAAGCCAGTGGTGTTGGTCAGAAACTTCAGCATGTAAGTAGTGTAGGCGTAGAAGGCCAGGGAGCCGGCCGCGGTCAGGCCGATGATGGCCAAGGCTTCGCGCGGGTGCTGGGTGAACATCGCCAGGGTGTTGGCGCGCGGCGCGCCCTGGGCTTTGGCGTTGGTGTAGGACTGGGACTCTTCCAGCCCGCTGCGGATCCAGAAGACAATCACCGCCAGGCCCGCGCCGATGAAGAACGGGATGCGCCAACCCCAGGCCGAAAGCTCGGCTGGCTCCAGAGTTCGTTGCAAGATCACCAGCACCAGAGCCGCGACAAGCTGGCCCATAATCAGGGTTACGTATTGGAAACTGGACCAGAAGCCGCGGCGCTTCTTGCCCGCCATCTCGCTCATATAGGTGGCGCTGGCGCCGTATTCGCCGCCGACCGACAGGCCCTGCAGCACCCGGGCGGCCAGCAGGATGGCGGGAGCGGCGGCGCCGATCTGGTCGAAGCCAGGCGTCAGGGCGATGATCAGGGAGCCCAGGCTCATCAGGCCGACCGCCAGGGTCAGGGCGGCGCGGCGACCGGCGCGATCGGCATAGAGGCCCATCAACCAGGCCCCGACCGGGCGGGCCAGGAAGCCCACGGCGAAAACGGCGGCAGTCTTCATGAACTGGGCGGTCTGGTCGCCGGCCGGGAAAAAGACCTTGGCGAAATAGATTGAGAAGGCGGCGTAGGCGAACCAGTCGTACCACTCGACAAGGTTGCCGGCCGATCCACCGAGGATAGCGCGGGCCCGGGTCATGGGGCTCATGCCGGTCTTCGCCTCGGCGGCTTGCGTCGTCATGCCCAGATTCCCCCGAAGTGTTGGCGGGGAGCTTAGGCGAAGGCAAAGCCGGACGCCAACCGCTGTTCGGCGGCGTCCGGCAGAAGCGCTAGAGCATTTTCCGATAAGTGTGAAACGGTTATCGGATCGAAAAATGCTCTAAACTTTTGATTTAGAGCCTTTTTCGCCCGACCCTGATGAAGCCATCAGGTCGGAAAGGGCTCTAGAGGCGTCCCATCAGAACCAGGACGATCAGGATGACCAGGATCAGGCCAAGGCCACCGCTGGGGAAATAGCCCCACGAGCGGCTGTGACCCCAGGTCGGCAGGGCGCCGACCAGGGCCAAAATCAGAATGATAATGAGGATCGTGCCGATCATGTCGTTCTCCCGTTCGGCCTCGACGACCGGCTTCAGCGCCGGGGTCGCGGTGTCGGGATGGGGAATGTGCGGCGCCGCTTGTCGGTTCCGGTGAAGTCAGTTTAGGCGAGCGGCGCGTCCTGGGCCTTGCGCAGCTTGATCGCCCACAACGCGCCGATCACCGCGCCTTTGACGCGCGGCAGCAGAAGCAGGGTCAGGGCCGCCAGGGGCAGGATGGTCAGCGGCAACACCAGGCCCACCGGCGCCTTCCAGATGAACGGGAACAGCAGCAGCGGCGCCACGAACAGATGGCCGATGATCAGGATGGTGAAGTAGGCGGGGCCGTCGTCCGCGGGATATGCGGCCAGGTCATGGCCGCAGGCCTCGCAGTCGGGGTCCACCTTCAGGTAGCGCACATACAGCCGGCCGTCGCCGCAGTTAGGGCAGCGGTGGAGGATGCCTCGCTTGAGGCCGGTCATGACGCTGGGAGAGGGAGAACTCGACATGGCGTTTATATGGGGCTCCAGAACGGCGATGAAAAGGCGACCCAGCGACGCATCTGTTAGTTAATCGGGGATAAAACTCACCCGTATCAAGTATCGTTTCGGTCTAATTTAGAACAAAATCTCGACACGATTGACCAAGGTCAAGCAATATTCTCTGTCGGATCGCCGTTCTGGTCAGGATTTTGTGAATGCATAGCTTGAAACCATCCAGCCGGCCCGCCGTTTAAGGTCATGTGTGAAGTGGAGCCAGATCGCTATGCCGGAAGTCCCCGTCAAACCAAGCGAAAATGATCGTCCGCCGGCCGCCTCGCGCGCCGAGCAAGCGGCGCGCGAGGCGTCCGATCAGGAGATCGCTCCGCACGAAAAGCAGGCCATCGGAGCCGAGACGTCCCGCGAAGAGGACGCCTAAAGCCGCTAGTTCTTAACGTCGCGGGCGGTGTCGGTAACTGCGCGGCCGGTGGCGGTGACGTCACGACCAACGCCTTCGATGGTGTTGCAGGCCGAGACCAGCAGGGCGGCGGCCGCAGCGGCTAGGACGACGATCTTGCGCATATTCAAGCTCCAACAGAAAACTCGGACCTTAGCCATGGCGCGTGGCGACCTTCAAGAGGTCGCCACGCGTTTTGGCCAACCCCTTAGCGGATGCGACGGATCGAGCTGATGCGGTCATTAAGGTCCTTGTTGAACAGGCCCTCGTCGCGCGACAGCGTCCAGCAGCGGCCGTCGTAGTTGGTGTGCTCGCAGACCTGCCATTCGCCGCGCATGATCTTTATGGACGAGGCGACGTCGTTGAACTTGATGGCCGTCAGGTCTGGCATGTCGCCGCGCACCTGGTAGGGGCGGCCCTCATAGCCGGCATGTTCGAACAGCACCGCATCAGCGCGATATACGTTACCGCCGCCACCGCCACCACCGGGACGACCGCCACCACCGCCGGGCCCGCTGCCGCCCCCGCCGACCAAGCTCTGGCAGATCAGCCGGCCATCGCCGGCGTTGGCCAGGCCCTGGTTGTTGCAGTCGCGCAGATGAGCGCCGGTCCAGGTCCAGCGACCCTCGCTGGTCTTGCAGCGCGCATAGACGTTGCCGCTAAAGGTCGTGATCTCGCGGCACGTCTCGACGTAGGAGCCGCGCGGCGGTTCCTGGTACGGACCGTTCCAGCTGGGCGCCTGGGCCTGAGCGGTCGCGCCCAGGGTTGAAGCGACGCCAAAGGCGATCAGGCTGATGGTCTTGCGCATTGCGGTTTTCCCCGCGCTTTGAACTGTATCGAGCCAAGCTAGGCCGTGCGGCTGAACCGTAGCTGAACGCTCGCGGGACGCCAGTTGCGGCCGGAAGACACGACCTCGCGACCTCACGCGGGAAACCGCCGAGTTGGTGGGAAGGGTCGCGGAGCGCCCGGGCCTCGCCCGGATGAGGGGTGTTTCAAAGTACCGTTTCGACGAAGTCAGACGCTCCGCGTGATCGTTATCCCTCAGGCCGGGGCGCGCAGGTCTCGTTCAACCTTTTGCCCCCATCCGGGCTTGCCCCCTTCGAAACCGGACCCAGCCCTTGAGCTGCAGCCACGGTCTTCCCGGGGACCCGGAACGAACCTTCGGACGGGCGGGCACCCTGGCAGATCCCCGATGGACAGGTTTACGTCCCCTGTCCTCTGATTAAGTCCGCCGGTCCCGCTCTCGCGACTCTGGCAAACCCCGCTCGATCACCCCTGACAGCCGTCGCTGGTCGCCGGCCGGACGCCCTTCCCGTGCTGTCAGGTGAGATCGATTATGCGGGCGGTTTCAGCGCCGAGGATTGGGGCGATCAAGAATTTTGCAAGCCGCTGATCTGGCTGGGGTTTGTCTTGAAAAGAACGGGGACAGAGCGCGGCCGATCCCCATGCCTGCCGTCATTTCCCCTATTGGACGTCTCCGCCCGGCGCCGGGCGGAAAGGACGAAGCGCGCTTTACTTCTCCGCAGTGGCCGCGACTCCGTCTGCGTGGGAAGGGCGTCGTCGCTTAAAGTAACAGCCCGAACAATCGGCAGTCCCGCCGCTCGCCATCGCGATGGATATGCCCCTTCAGATAGCCTTCGGTCTCGAAACCCAACCGTTCCAGCAGCCGCTCGGCGCGGGTGTCCCCGACATGGGTTCGGGCGATCAGGCGCTTCAGGCCAATGGAGGCGGCGTGGGCCAGCAGGGCGCGGACGGCCTCCAGGCCATAACCCTGGCCCCAGCCCTCGCGGGCGACAATGAATCGGAGCTCTGCCCGATGATGCCGCTTATCGATGTCGACAAGCTCGCAATAGCCCAGGAAGTCGCCGGTTTGTGACTGGCGAACGGCCCAGTAGTGAGCCTTGCCCTCATCCATCTCGGCGACCTGGGCGACGACGCAGGCCTCGACCTCGTCAGGATCCTCGATCGGCGCCTGGTCCCAATGGGCCATCACTTCGGGATCGCTGAGGAACGGATAGACGTGCGGCGCATCGAGCGATGTCAGCGGCGCCAGGGTCAGTCGTTCGGTTTCGAGGATCATTGAAGGTTTTGGCTTCGCGTTGAGGTCTTGAGTTGGCCGGCGTCCTTCCCAGCTATGGCGCGCGCGCGCCGCTAGTGGTAGAGGGGCCGCTTCGTTTTTCACGACGGAACGTCCCGTCGCCCGGATCGAGATCAGTTTACTCATGCTCATCGGCATCCTGCTCGCCATCAACATCGTCGTCTGCCTCGGCCTGATCGGCGTGGTCCTGCTCCAGCGCTCCGAAGGCGGAGCCCTGGGCATGGGCGGCGGCAATACCGGCTTCATGACGGCGCGGGGCGCCGGCGATCTGCTGACCCGCATTACCTGGATCCTGTTCTCGATTTTCCTGGTCATCAGCCTGGTCCTGACCATCCTGACGGGCCGCATGGGCGGAGCATCCGCCGTGGATCGCCTGAACATCGACGGTCTCGACACCAAGACCCTGAATGCCCCGGCAGCCCCGCCGGCTCCCGTCGGCCAGGCACCCTCGACTTCCCAGCCGGCCGCGATCCAGGCTCCGACCCCCAGCATCAACGCGCCGTCGCCCAGCCAGCCCGCGCCGGCCCGACCGGCCGCCGCAAAGCCGACCCCGTCGGCGCCCGCCGCGTCGGTTTCGGCGGCTCCTGAGCCGGTTCCCGTGATCCCCGCGCCTGCGCAAACCCCGCCCCAGTAAGCGTTCTCAGCGAAAGCTGTTGATGAACGTCGGTCTTTTCGCCGCGATGGCCGAATCGCGGCTAATCTGAGCGCCCATGACCCGGTACATCTTCATCACCGGCGGCGTGGTTTCCTCGCTTGGAAAAGGCCTCGCCTCCGCAGCGCTCGGAGCGCTCCTCCAGGCTCGTGGCTACAAGGTTCGCCTTCGTAAGCTCGATCCTTATCTCAACGTCGATCCCGGCACGATGAGCCCATATCAGCACGGCGAGGTCTTCGTGACCGACGACGGCGCCGAGACGGACCTGGACCTTGGCCACTACGAGCGCTTCACCGGCGTATCGGCCACCAAGGCCGACAACATCACCACCGGCCAGATCTACAAGACGATCATCGAGAAGGAACGTCGCGGCGACTATTTGGGCGCGACCGTCCAGGTGATTCCGCACGTCACCAACGAGATCAAGCAGTTCGTCATGTCGCCGGCCATGGACGAGACGGGCGAGAAGCCGGTCGATTTCGTGCTGGTCGAGATCGGCGGCACTGTCGGCGATATCGAAGGCCTGCCGTTCTTCGAGGCCATCCGCCAGCTGCGCCAGGACCTGCCGCGCGGCCAGAGCTGCTATGTCCACCTGACCCTTCTGCCGTTCATCAAGACAGCCGGCGAGATGAAGACCAAGCCGACCCAGCACTCCGTCAAGGAACTGCGCTCGATCGGCATCCAGCCCGACATCCTGCTGTGCCGCTGCGAGCAGGAAATCCCGGTCGAGGAAAAGCGCAAGATCGCGCAGTTCTGCAATGTGCGGCCCAGCGCCGTCATCCAGGCGATGGACAGCTCCTCGATCTATGCGGTGCCCATCGACTATCACCAGGAAGGCCTCGACGCCGAGGTGCTGGACGTGTTCGGCCTGCACGACGCGCCCAAGCCCGACCTGAGCCGCTGGGAGGAGATCGACCAGACGGTCAATCATCCGGACGGCGAAGTGACCATCGCCGTGGTCGGCAAATATACCGTCCTCAAGGACGCCTATAAGTCGCTGATCGAAGCGCTTCACCATGGTGGCCTGGCCAACAAGGTGAAGGTCAATCTCGACTGGGTCGAGAGCGAGACCTTCGAGGGCGATCCTGGCGCGGCTGCGGCTCGCCTCGAAAACGCCCACGCCATCATGGTGCCTGGCGGCTTTGGCGAGCGAGGCGCCGAAGGGAAAATTCGGGCCGCCCAGTTCGCTCGCGAACGCAAGGTGCCGTATTTCGGCATCTGTTTTGGCATGCAGATGGCGGTCATCGAGACCTTGCGGAACGTAGCCGGGATCACCGACGCCTCATCCAGCGAATTTGGCCCCACCGACCGTCCTGTCGTCGGGATCATGACCGAGTGGATCAAGGGTAACGAGACCGTCCAGCGGCGCTCCGGCGACGACTTGGGCGGCACCATGCGCCTGGGGGCCTTCGACGCCGTCCTGACGCCGGGAAGCAAGGTTGCCCAGATCTACGGCGACACGTCCATCAGCGAGCGCCACAGGCACCGCTATGAGGTCAATATCGGCTACAGCCACCGGATGGAGGAATCCGGCCTGAAGCTGACCGGTCGTTCGCCCGACGGCGTGCTGCCTGAAATCGTCGAGCGCGAGGACCATCCGTGGTTCATCGGCGTACAGTTCCACCCGGAGCTGAAGAGCCGTCCGTTCGCCCCGCACCCGCTATTTGCGAGCTTCATCGCGGCGGCGAAAGAGCAGGGCAGACTGGTCTGAATTGGCGCTGTTGCATGTCTGAAGAGATTCAGGCATAAGCGCGCCCTCACACGGCGGCCTGGGTCATCCCGAGTCGCCGTCTCTAATTTTCACGCTCAGCGCGCAGAGTTACTTCGATGGCCGTTCCCAAAAGAAAAACTTCGCCTTCTCGCCGGAACATGCGCCGGTCGCACCACGCCCTGGGCGCCAATTCCTTCGTGGAAGACAAGGATTCGGGCGAACTGCGCCGCCCGCACCATGTCGACCTGAAGACGGGCCTGTACAACGGCAAGCAAATCCTCACCCCCAAGGAAGACTAAGGTCTCTCCTTCAAGGCTGTGAGTTCGAAGACGCCGCCCGGTTCGCCGGGCGGCGTTTTTCGTCATACTTGTGTAAAAAACGGTGTTATCTAAGCGGATCTAGGAAGGTCCGCCCATGCTCACACGCCGCATTCTGACGGCGGGACTGGGTCTGTCATTCATGACCCAGGGCGCGTCGGCTCAACAGCCAGCGCCAGCGCCCGCTGCTGTCGATCCGCTCGAAACCGTCCTGATGCTCGACGCCTCGCTGGATATCAATGATCGGCTGACCGTCGAGGTCATGCTCAATGGCCTCGGACCGTTCCAGTTCATCGTCGACAGCGGCGCGGATCGCAGCGTGCTGTCGGAGACGCTCGCCAACCGACTTGCCTTGGCGCAGGGACCCAACATCCTCGTTCACGGCATCGGCGGGTCCATAATCGCCCGAACCGCAAAGGTCGCCCAACTTCAGGTCGGCGACGCGCAGCTGTCGAACGTCAACCTTCCGGTGCTGCCGCCAGAACGGGTCGGCGCCGACGGCTTGCTGGGCGTCGACATTCTCGAAGGCCGCAATGTGATCATGGACTTTCGCAAGCGGCGGCTAGAGGTGCGTCGCAGCCGGTCTCCCTTCGATCTCGTCCGGATGCCGCGCGAGGTCTCGGTGATCGCGGATGATCGGTTTGGCCGCCTCACGGTCGCCGACTGCCGGGTCGCCGGCGCTCGCGCGCTGGCCTTTATCGATTCCGGCGGCGGCGTCAGCATCGGCAATATGGCGCTGTCGCGGGCCATCGCGACCCGGCGGCGGCGTTATGACGATGTCAGGTCCGCCAAGCTCCTGACGGCGTCGGGCGAGATCACCGTCGGTCAGTTCCGCATCGCGCCGTCCCTGACCCTGGGCGATCTGCGCATGACCAATCTGCCGATGGCCTTCGCCGATCTGCATATCTTCGACATCTGGGGACTAAACGACAGGCCGGCGCTGCTGCTAGGCGTCGATATCCTGAAGATGTTTTCCCGCGTCGAGCTGGATTTTGGCGCGGGTCGAGTGCTGTTCCGGATCGGCGGTGTCCAGCAGCCCCGGATCATGAACGCCTGATCGACAGCGCGCCCGTTTTCATTTTGTGACCAACGATCACCGGCCCTTCCGAGGGGAAGTCAAGTTGCGCCGAACGGCCTTGACGGCTAAGGCTCCCGCGCCTTTCGCCTTGAGGAACTTCCATGACCGAGATCGTCGATATCATCGCCCGCGAAATTCTCGATAGCCGGGGCAACCCGACGGTCGAGGTCGACGTGATCCTGGAAGACGGCGCGTTTGGCCGCGCCGCCGTGCCCTCAGGCGCCTCGACCGGCGCTCACGAAGCTGTCGAAAAGCGCGATGGCGACAAGAGCCGCTACCTCGGCAAAGGCGTCCTTCAGGCCGTCGACGCCGTCAATGGCGAGATCTTCGACGCGCTGTCGGGCGTCGACGCCGAAGACCAGCGCCGGGTCGACACCCTGCTGATCGATCTGGACGGCACGCCCAACAAGGCTCGCCTGGGCGCCAACGCCATTCTCGGCGTCTCGCTGGCCACCGCCAAGGCCGCCGCCGAGTCGGCCGGCCTGCCTCTCTACAAGTACGTCGGCGGGGTCAATTCACGCGTCCTGCCGCTGCCGATGATGAACATCATCAACGGCGGCGCCCACGCCGACAACCCGATCGACATCCAGGAATTCATGATTCTGCCGACCGGCGCGGCGAGCTTCTCCGAAGCTCTGCGCATGGGCGCGGAGATTTTTCACGGCCTGAAGAAGGCTCTGAAGGACGCTGGCCACAACACCAATGTCGGCGATGAAGGCGGCTTTGCCCCCAACCTGGGCTCGGCCGAAGACGCCCTGGCCTTCATCGTCAAGGCCGGCGAGGCCGCGGGCTACAAGGCTGGCGACGATTTCGTCCTCGGCCTGGATGTCGCCGCCACCGAGTTCTTCAAGAACGGCAAGTACGAGCTGGAAGGCGAGGGCAAGAGCCTGGATCCCGCCGGCATGGTCGACTACCTGGCTGGCCTGGCCGACAAATTCCCGATCCTCTCGATCGAGGATGGCATGTCGGAAGATGATTTCGAAGGCTGGAAGCTGTTGACCGATCGCCTGGGCAAGAAGGTCCAGCTGGTTGGCGATGACTTGTTTGTCACCAATTCCTCGCGCCTGCAGATGGGCCTGGACCAAGGCTTGGCCAACTCGATCCTGGTCAAGGTCAACCAGATCGGCACGCTGTCGGAAACCATCGACGCCGTCGATCTGGCCCACCGCGCCGGCTACACCAGCGTGATGAGCCACCGCTCGGGCGAGACCGAGGACTCGACCATCGCCGATCTCGCGGTCGCGCTGAACTGCGGTCAGATCAAGACCGGTTCACTGGCCCGCTCGGACCGGTTGGCCAAGTACAACCAGCTGCTGCGCATCGAGCAGATGCTCGACGATCAAGGCATCTATGCCGGTCGCTCAGCGCTCAAGGGTCGCTAGTCGCTTCCAGAGCTTGAACTTCAGGAAGGCGCGGCTTCGAACAGGAGCTGCGCCTTTTCCTTGACGTGGGAGAGGGGCGCGTCCTTCTTCATGACCATATAGCCGGTGATGGCGCGATAGGCCGGATCACCCACCGAGCCGCCTTCGGGAACCTGGCCCGTCGATGCTGAAACCTCGTCCACCGTGGGCATGACGGGGCGGCCGGGCGGGGCGATGTCGCCCTTGATCAGGTCGTCGGTCTTGCCGGATTTCAGCTTCCAGCCACAGGTCTCGAACCGCTCGAGCCTCTCGGGCGAGAAGGCCAAGGTAAGCAGCATCAGCTTCATCGATCCGATCGCGGCTGCGTCGGCCTGACCCATGGCACGCACCTTCTGGGTCGACAGCGCGCGACCATAGGTGATCCAGCGGTCTTAACCCTCCCAGAGCGTTCTGAAAATCGAGGCGTTCAGGGGGATTATCAGCCCGCCGCCGAAATCGAGCTTGGGCGGATCGCTCTTGATCATGTTGGGGCCACCTCGGCGACCCTTGACGACGCCTTCCTCGGCCGGCGCCTTGATGGGCGTGGCTGTCGCCAACAGCATCGACGGCAGAATGGCTCGCCTCTCGATCACACTCGTCCCCTCCGCAACCTTTAGCTGACAGGACGCTAGCCGAAGATGGCGATTCTCGGGCGCCCGACGACCACAAGATGTGCGTCGCCTTGTTCCCTCAGCGCCGACGCTCGCATTTTTTCTATCAACGCCGAAGGGAAGGCTGCGAACGCCGAAAATTACCTCTTCGCGAGTGCGAGCAGGGCGCTGCGATGCGGTATCTAGATGCCGATGAAACGATCTCAAATGAAAGCACCGCGAGGCCGGTAAACGCCGATTGTCGGCGCACTTCGCGAGCCCTTATTCAGAAGGCGTTAAGCACGATCTGAGACCCTGAGAATCGACTCCCGGGAATCTCAGATGTTCGCCCGACTGCAACCGTTCCTGCCGACCGCAGCGATCCTTTTCCTGATCTTCTACTTCGTGTTTCACGCCTTGACCGGCGAGCGCGGGCTTTTGTCGACGTCCCAGCGCAACGCAGATCTCGCCGCCAAGACGAAGGAACTCAAGAAGATCCGTGCCGAAAGGATGGACCTGGAGGCCCGGGCTCGTCTATTACGCAGCGGCAGTCTGTCGGCCGATCTTCTGGAAGAACGCGCACGTTCTCTCTTGGGATATGCCGACCCGAAGGACTATGTGATCCGCACCAAGCGCTAGCGCGGTCGGACCATGTTTGACGGCGAAGACTGACGATCGCTCCCGGATCATCCGAACCGGGAAGCAATCTTGGCGTTGCATGACGAGCACTTCCTTCGCGGAACCGACGACGACTTCGGCGGGATGTGCTCTGGGATGAAGGCCGCGATGAAGATTGGCCAAGGAGAGTTGAATGGCGCGAACGCGCAAGGGTGAGACTTCCGAGGGCAAGGCGAGTGACACCGGTGTCAACGCCATCGTCGGCAAGGAAGAGCTTCTCAAGTTCTATCAGGGCATGTTGTTGATCCGTCGCTTCGAAGAGCGCGCGGGCCAGCTGTACGGCATGGGTCTGATCGGCGGGTTCTGCCACCTCTATATCGGTCAGGAAGCCATTGCGGTCGGCATGCAGTCGATCCAGCAGAAGGGCGACCAGATCATCACGGGCTACCGTGACCACGGCCACATGCTGGCCGCCGGCATGGATCCCAGGAAAGTCATGGCCGAGCTGACCGGTCGCGCGGGCGGTTCGTCGCGCGGCAAGGGCGGCTCGATGCACATGTTCGACATCGAGACCGGCTTCTACGGTGGTCACGGCATCGTCGGCGCGCAGGTCGCGCTCGGCACCGGCCTGGCGCTCGCCAACCACTACAGGGGCAATGGCGCCGTTTCATACGCCTATTTTGGCGACGGTGCGGCCAACCAGGGCCAGGTCTATGAGAGCTTCAACATGGCCCAGCTGTGGAAGCTGCCGGTCGTGTACGTGGTCGAGAACAATCAGTACGCCATGGGCACCAGCGTCGAGCGTTCGGCGTCGGAAACCGCCTTCCACAAGCGCGGCGTCTCGTTCCGGATCCCGGGCGAGGAAGTCGACGGCATGGACATCGTCGCCGTGCGTGAAGCCGGCGCCCGCGCCACCGAGCACGCTCGTAGCGGCCAGGGCCCCTACATCCTCGAGATGAAGACCTACCGCTATCGCGGCCACTCGATGTCGGATCCGGCCAAGTACCGCAGCAAGGAAGAGGTCGACGAGGTCAAGCAGACCCGCGATCCGATCGATCACATCAAGGAACGACTGGCCAAGGCCGGCGTCACCGAGGGCGATCTCAAGGGCATCGACGCCGAGGTGAAGCGCATCGTCGCCGAAGCCGCGGAATTTGCCCGCACCAGCCCCGAGCCGGATCCGTCCGAGCTGTACACAGACGTTTACCTGGAGGCCGCCCAGTGAGCGTGGACATCCTCATGCCCGCCCTCTCGCCCACGATGGAAGAGGGCACGTTGGCCAAGTGGCTGGTCAAGGAAGGCGACACCGTGAAGGCCGGCGACGTGATCGCCGAGATCGAAACGGACAAGGCGACGATGGAAGTCGAAGCCGTCGATGAAGGCGTCGTCGAGGCCATCCTGGTTCCTGGCGGCACTGAGAACGTCAAGGTCAATACGCTGATCGCACGGCTCAAGGGCGAAGGCGAGGCGGCTTCGCCGGCCCCGGCTCCGACCGCCGCGGCCGCTCCGGTCGCCGCTGCGCCTGTCGCGGCGTCGCCCGCCGTTAGCTCCGCTGCTTCAACCTTCGCCGATCCTGAGATCGCCGAGGGCACGCCGATGAAGAAGATCACCGTGCGCGACGCCCTGCGCGACGCCATGGCCGAAGAGATGCGCCGCGACGACCGCGTGTTCCTGATGGGCGAGGAAGTCGCCCAGTATCAGGGCGCCTACAAGGTCAGCCGCGATCTCCTGCAGGAGTTTGGCCCCAGGCGCGTCATCGACACCCCGATCACCGAGCACGGCTTTGCCGGCATGGGCGTCGGCGCGGCGATGGCGGGCCTGAAGCCCATCGTCGAGTTCATGACCTGGAACTTCGCCATGCAGGCGATCGACCACATCATCAACTCGGCCGCCAAGACGCTCTACATGTCTGGTGGCCAGATCAAGTCGTCCATCGTGTTCCGCGGCCCCAACGGCGCGGCTTCCAGGGTCGGCGCGCAACACAGCCAGGACTACGCCGCCTGGTACGGCAACGTGCCCGGCCTGAAGGTTATCGCACCCTATGATGCGGCCGACGCGAAAGGGCTTCTGAAAGCGGCTATCCGGGATCCGAACCCGATCGTCTTCCTCGAACACGAGATGATGTACGGCATCGAGTTCGATATCCCGGATGTCGAGGACTATGTCGTGCCGATCGGCAAGGCTAAGGTCCGCCGGGAAGGCACGGACGTCACCATCGTCGGCTATAGCCGCATGGTCGGCTTCGCCCTGAAGGCCGCCGAGGAACTCGCCGCCCAGGGCATCTCGGCCGAGGTGGTCGATTTGCGGACCATCCGCCCGATGGACCACGCCACGGTCCTGGAAAGCGTCAAGAAGACCAACCGTCTGGTGACGGCCGAGGAAGGCTGGGGCCCGATGGGCGTCGGCGCCGAGATCGTCGCCCGCATCATCGAGCACGGTTTCGACTATCTGGATGCGCCGCCTCTGCGCGTGCACCAGGAAGACGTGCCGCTGCCCTACGCCGCCAATCTGGAAGCCCTTTCGCTGCCGTCGATCGACAAGATCGTCCAGGCCGCGAAGAAGGTTTGCTACCGGTGATCCCAATGCCCGCTCGACTAGGCCCCGGCCTGGACGGGCGGGCGGGGTGACGGCTGTGGCGATGCTCGGCAGCTCGTGTCACTGCGGCGCGGTGCATGTGCAACTCGACCCGGGCAAGCCCGTCGACGAGTTGCCGTTCCGATCGAGGACGGGGGCAAGGCCTAAGCACGCTCAACGTCGTCGCGATCAATCTGTCCGGTTTCGAGGGCAGAGAGCCCGAACGGCTGGACTATCATGACGAAACCGACGAACAACGCCTTGTTCGTCGTAAGGCCAAATGGACACCGACCACGCTGGTCGAAGCCGTCCCGAACGCTTGAGGAAGCTGCTCAATGTCGATCGACATCCTGATGCCCGCCCTGTCGCCCACCATGGAAGAGGGAACCCTCGCCAAGTGGCACGTGAAGGTGGGTGACACCGTGAAGGCCGGCGACGTGATCGCCGAGATCGAGACCGACAAGGCGACGATGGAAGTCGAAGCCGTCGATGAAGGCGTGGTCGAGGCCATTCTGGTCGACGCCGGGACCGAGAACGTCAAGGTCAACGCCCTGATCGCCAAGCTGGTCGGCGAGGGCGAAAGCCCGGCTCCGCCGGCAGCCAAGTCGGCTCCGGCCGCTGAAGCACCGAAGGCTGCTCCGACGCCTGCCGCCCCCGTCCAAGCCGGCGGCGAGACCGCTGCTCCGGCCAAGCTGGCCCCAGCCCCGGCCGCTGCGTCGGCGCCAACTGGCGACCGCGTCTTTGCTTCGCCCTTGGCCCGCCGCCTGGCCTCGGCCGGCAATGTGGACCTGAAGTCCATCGCCGGCTCGGGTCCCCATGGTCGCATCGTCAAGGCTGACGTGGAAGCCGCGGGCAAGGCTCCCGCTGCTGCCGCCGCTCCCAAGCCGGCCGCCGCATCAGCACCTGTCGCGGCCGCTCCTCCTGCCGCTGGAACGCGCACCAGCCCGACGCTGGAGCAGATGGGCATCCCGCCCGGCTCCTACGACCTGACTCCGTTGGACATGATGCGCAAGACTATCGCGCGTCGTCTGACTGAAAGCTTCCGGGATGTGCCGCACTTCCCGCTGACGATCGATCTCGAGATCGATGGTCTGCTGGCTGCACGCGCCAAGATCAATAGTCTGCTGGAAAGCCAGGGCGTGAAGGTGTCGGTCAATGACATCATCATCAAGGCCGTGGCCGTGGCGCTCAAGCGCGTGCCGGAGGCTAACGCCTCCTATTCGCCCGAGGGCATCGCGCTTCACAAGCACGCCGACATCGCGGTGGCCGTGGCCATCGACGGCGGCCTGATCACCCCGATCATCCGCGCCGCCGAGACCAAGGGCCTGGCCCAGATCTCCGCCGAGATGAAGGACCTAGCCGCGCGCGCCAAGGCCAAGAAGCTGAAGCCCGAGGAATTCCAGGGCGGCACCTTCTCGATCTCCAACCTCGGCATGTTCGGTATCAAGGCTTTCGCGTCGATCCTCAATCAGCCGCAGGGCGCGATCATGAGCGTCGGGGCGGGCGAGCAGCGACCGGTCGTCAAGAATGGCGAGCTGGCCGTGGCCACGGTGATGACTGTCACCCTGACCTGCGATCACCGGGTCGTCGACGGCGCCGTCGGGGCCAGGTTCCTGGCGGCGTTCAAGCCGCTGATCGAAGAGCCGCTGACCCTGATCGTCTAGTCGAACAGGAGCGCGACAGCCGAAAGTGGAAGCCGGTTTCGGCGCCCGTCGCGTTCCAGCTATTTGAACCGAGCTTTCTTCCTCGAAGAAAGCTCTCGGGCAGGGAGAGCGCCAATGTCAGTCTATGACTACTCCGCCAAGACGCTGGTCGGCCAGGACGTGAGCCTGGCCGACTATCGCGGCCAAGTGCTGCTGATCGTCAACACGGCCAGCAAATGCGGACTGACCCCGCAGTACGAAGGCCTTGAGGCGCTCTATCGCGACTACAAGGATCGCGGCCTGACGATCCTGGGCTTTCCGTGCAACCAGTTCGGAGCTCAGGAGCCTGGCGAGGCCGAGGAAATCGCGAGTTTCTGCTCCCTGACCTATGACGTGACCTTTCCGATTTTGGCCAAGATCGACGTCAACGGCCCTTCGGCTCACCCGCTCTACAAGTTCCTGAAGAAGGAGCAGAAGGGCGTGCTGGGCACCGAGGGCATCAAGTGGAACTTCACCAAGTTCCTGATCGGCCGCGACGGCGAAGTCGTCGAGCGGTTTGCTCCCACCACCAAGCCCGAGGACCTCAAGGTCGCGGTCGAGGCGCTGCTCTAAATTCTCCCGGATCGGCTTGCAGGCCGATCGATCGAGGCCGCCCGGCTCCCTTCGGGCGACGTCCAAGCTAGGGTACGAACATCATGTCCACCGAATTCGATGTCGTCGTTATCGGCGCCGGTCCTGGCGGCTATGTGGCTGCGATCCGCGCCAGCCAGCTGGGCCTGAAGACGGCCATCGTCGAGCGCGAGAACCTAGGCGGCATCTGCCTGAACTGGGGCTGCATCCCCACCAAGGCCCTGCTGAAGTCCGGCGAGATCTTCGAGCAGCTTTCCCATCTGGACGCCTACGGCCTGTCGGTCGAGAAGCCGTCGTTCGACTTCAACAAGATCATCGAGCGCTCGCGCGGCGTGGCCAAGACCATGTCGGGCGGCATCGCCTACCTGATGAAGAAGCACAAGATCGAGGTCGTCGAGGGCGAGGCCAAGCTCGAAAAGGGCGCGCCGGCTCCGAAGGTCGTCGTGGTTCTGAAGGCTGGCGGCAGCCGCACCATTCAAGCCAGGAACGTCATCCTGGCCAGCGGCGCCCGCGCCCGCAACATTCCCGCCATCGGCGCGGTGTCGGATGGCGACAAGGTCTGGACCTATCGCGACGCCCTGGCCCCCAAATCGATGCCCAAGTCGCTGGTCGTCATCGGCTCGGGCGCCATCGGCATCGAGTTCGCCAGCTTCTATCGCGCGCTGGGCGCCGAGGTGACCGTGGTCGAGGCCGTTGACCGCATCATGCCGGTTGAGGACGCCGAGGTTTCCAAGGCCGCCCAGAAGGCGTTCGAGAAGCGCGGCATCAAGTTCCGCATTGGAGCCAAGGTCACCAAGGTCGAAAAGACCGCCACTGGCGTGTCGGTATCGGTCGAGGTCGGCGACAAGGCCGAACTGCTGACCGCCGAAAAGTGCATCGTCGCCATCGGCATCGTGCCCAACACCGAGGGAACCGAGGCCGTCGGCCTGACTACCGATCGCGGCCATGTCGTCACCGGCAAGCACGGCGAGACCAATGTCCCCGGCCTCTACGCCATCGGCGACGTCGCCGGCGCGCCGTGGCTCGCGCACAAGGCCAGCCACGAGGGCATCTACGCCGCCGAGCACATCGCCGGCTACAAGACGCCCGCCGTCAATTCGCCCATCCCGGGCTGCACTTACGCCACCCCCCAGGTCGCCTCGGTCGGCTATACGGAAGCCGCGGCCAAGGCCGCAGGCATCGACGTCAAGGCCGGCCGCTTCCCGTTCAAGGTCAACGGCAAGGCCGTAGCCGCCGGCGAGACCGAAGGCTTCGTCAAGACGGTGTTCGACGGCCAGACCGGCGCCTTGATCGGCGCGCACATGATCGGCCATGAGGTCACGGAAATGATCCAGGGCTTCGTCACGGCGATCACCCTTGAGGCGACCGAAGAAGACCTGCACGGCATCGTCTATGCTCACCCGACCATGTCGGAAGCCATGCACGAAGCCGCCCTCGACGCTTACGGACGCGTTCTCCACATCTAGGGAAACGGATGGCTCGCGCGACGGCCACAACAGCAGACAAGCCGGCCAAGGCTTCGGCCAAGGCTTCGGCCAAGGTTCGGAAAGGGTCCAGGACCACCCTTTCCGAGGCCAATCTCGTCGATCTCGGCGCGGAGCGGCTGGCCTCCATCCTGATGGAGTTGTCGATCGACGCCTACGTCAAGCGCGCCCTGCGGCTGGAACTGTTCGCCGAGGTCAGCCCCGACGGTCTGGCTCTGGAGATCTCAAAGCGGCTGGCGGCGATCGCCAAGGCCACCTCGCGCATCCATTGGCGCAAGCGCGCGGCCTTTGCGCGCGATCTCGACCTGCACCTGCGCATGATCCAGCGTCTGGCCGAAAGCGACCCCAAGACGGCCCTGGCGCTGCTGATGGATTTCCTGGACCTGGCCGGTTCGGTGTTTGACCGGGTCAGCCAGCCGGAAGGCCCGATCGGCGAGGTTTTCGCCGAGGCGCGCGACTCCGTCGGGGACATCGCGACCCTGGCCAAGGTCACGCCTGTCGATCTGGCGGATCGCGTGGCCCAATTGATCCTCTGCGACGACTACTACGTCTTTGGCCCGCTGATCGCCGTTGCCGCGCCGTCACTTGGCGCCACCGGGCAGATGCGACTTCGCGAGCGTCTGGAGGCGGCTCTGGCCGAACGGCCGGCGCGGTCGGCGGGGGGCTATGACGCCAAGGTTTCCGTGGTCCGCGACGCTTTACGCCGTCTGGCCGATATCAGTGGCGACGTCGGAGCCTTCATCGCGACCTTCAGCGAAACCCAGCGCCGGTTTCCCGCCATAGCCGCCGAGATCGGAAGCCGTCTTCTAACTGTCGGACGGGAAGGCGAGGCCCTGGCCGCGCTGGAGGTCGCCGCGCCGGCGGTCAAGCCTCGCGGCCTGCTATCGGGCCGCGCGCCCGAGCCTTACGACCCGGCTGACCTGGCCTCTTGGGAAGATGTCTATCTCGACGCCCTGCAGGCCAACGGCCGGCAGGACGAGGCCCAGCGTCGGCGCTGGGCGGCCTTCGAGGCGACCCTTTCGATCCCGCGCCTGCGGGCCTTCCTGAAGGGTCTCCCGGACTTCGACGATGTCGTGGCCGAGGACGACGCCAGGAAGATCGCTGCCGAGTTTCCGCGCTTCGAAGCGGCCCTGGCCTTCCTGATCGAGTGGCCTGACCTAGCGGCGGCGTCGCGGCTGATCGTCAACCGCCATGGCGCGATCAACGGCGCGGACGAGGATCTGCTGACCGCCGCCGCTAGACGGCTGGAGGGGCCATTTCCGCTGGCGGCGACGTTGCTGCTGCGCGCCATGATCCGCAATGTGCTGACCTACGGGATCGCCGGTCGCTACAAGGCGGCAGCGCAGCAATGGTTGGAGATGGAGTCTCTGGCCCCGATGATTGCCGATTTCGGCGAATTCCCCAGCCATCAGGCCTTCATGGACGACCTGCGCGCCCTCCATGGCCGCAAGCAGGGTTTCCGAGTTGAACTGGAAGCTCTGGGCGGCGTGTTTTAGAGGACCGGGGGAATCGCTACTTCGCCGCCGTTCAGCGCCGTTCGGAGGCTTGCGTAGCGGCGGCGATCTAGAGCCCCTTCCGACCTGAAGGCTTCATCAGGGTCGGGCGAAAAGGGCTCTAAATCAAAAGTTTAGAGCATTTTCCGATAACCGTTTCACACTTATCGGAAAATGCTCTAGCGCGCCGGGTCCATGTCGCCTTTAAGCGGCTCTCGCGTCCTGATCGGCCATCCGCTGTATAGCGACATAGTCGGTCTTACCGCTGCCCAGCACGGGCACTTCCGGCACCTTCAGGATTTTGCGCGGCACCGCCAGCTCCGGCGCGCCGATGGTCTGGGCGTGGGCCACCAGGTCGGAGACCGCCGCATCGTGACGGTCGGTGACCAGCACCAGCTTCTCGCCCTTCTTCTTGTCGGGCATCGAGATTACCGCGTGGCGACCGTCCGGCCAGACGGCCGAGGCCAGGTCTTCGGCGGCCGTCAGCGACACCATCTCGCCGCCGATCTTGGCGAAGCGTTTTACGCGGCCCTTGATGGTGATCCAGTTGTCGTCGGTCATCGCGACGACGTCGCCGGTGTCGTGCCAACCGCCTTTAGGGGCGTCGACACCACCGTCTTCACGCAGATAGCCCAACATTATATTGGGGCCGCGCACCAGCAGCTTGCCGCCACCGGCAATGCCCTCCACCAGTTCAACACGGAACTCCTGGCCTGGCAGCAGCCCGCCGACCGTACCGCGCCGGTTATCGTCGGGCTTGTTCACCGCGATCACCGGCGACGCCTCGGTGGCGCCATAGCCCTCCAGCACGGGCACTGGACCGAATTTATCATTGATGAGGTTGTGGGTCTCTTCTTTAACCTTTTCAGCGCCGCATACGATAAACCTCAGACCCGAAAGCTCGTCGCTATCGGAAGCCCGAGCATAGTGGTTGAGGAAGGTGTCGGTAGCGAACAGCACCGAAGCGCCGGTGTCCTTGACCAGGGCCGGGATCTGCTTGGTGTGTAGCGGCGACGGATACTGGAACGCCTTCATGCCCTTCAGCAGCGGCAGGATCACGCCACCCGTCAGGCCGAAACAATGGAAGACGGGCAGGGGATTGAAGAACACCCAAGACGGGTCCAGCGCGATATGCGTCGCGATCTGTTCAGCGTTCGACACAAGGTTGGCCTGGCTCAGAACCACGCCACGCGGCGCGCCGAAGCTGCCGGAGGTGAACAGGATCACCCCGCGATCCGACGGCTTGGCCGATGCGCGGAACTGGCGCGGAAACAGGCCGGCGGCGGCAGCGAACAGCTTGTCGGTCAGGCCGATCGTGCCGCGCACATCTTCCAGATAGGTGATGGTCGTCTGATGCTCGAGGGCGTCGACGATGTCGTGCAGATTGCCAAGCTCGATAAACTTGTGCGCCGTCAGCACCCGCTGAACCTTGGCCAGCTTGCAGGCGGCCTTCAGGTTTCGCAGCCCTGCCGTAAAGTTCAGCATGGTCGGCACGCGGCCAAAGGCGTGCAAGGCAAAGAAGGTCACCACGGCCGCCGAGCCCGAGGGCAACAGTACGCCGACATTTTCGCCCGGCTTGGTCATCGCCGCGATCTTGCGGCCCAAGGCGAAGCTCGCCCGGATCAGGTCGGTATAGCTGAGGGGGTTACGGTCCTGATCCTCAAGAATGGGCTTCTTGGCGCCGTAGGTGTCACGCGCATCGATAAGGGCGTCGAAGAGGGCCTTCTGGCCGTCTTCCGCTTTGAAAACTACCGGCATCCCGGCGAAACCTCCCCGAAAAGCGTTATCGCTTTCGTTAAGACGCGAGACTGCCGGGGAAGGTCCGGCTTTGCAAGGAAGAGTCACAAACCGTGAAATCAGCCCGTGTGGCGTTCGGTCTTAGCCGCGATGCGGGCCTTGATGAAGGTCTCGATCTCGACGAGCCAGGCGTCTCTAACGGCATCTGATTCCATATGAAGGTCGTGGCGGCCGGCCGGAAATCCAACCTCGCGGCAGTTGGTGAGGGCCGCGCAAATCCTGGTCGAGAGCGCGGACGGCGCAGTGCGATCCTTCTCGCCGCGCAAGAGCAGGACGGGCGCCCTCACCTTGCCGACGTCAGCGCGCGCGCGCTCTGATGCGCTGGAGAAAGCGGCTAGCCAGCCCACGCTCGACGCACCCATGCGAAGATCTGGATTAGCGGTAAGCCAGGCCTGCTGGATCGCGCCGCGCGGCCGGTCCTCCGTCAGACCTGAAACGACGCCATCCGGTCCGTCGCGGCTCCAACCGGGCGCGCCTGGTGGTCTGATCCATCCGAGTTTCAGTCGGCTGGCCCAGACCAGGAGCTGCGGCGTCTGGGCAGGCGGACGGTTCAGGTCGAAGGCAGGCGACGACAGGATCACGCCATCGGTCGGCAGACCGCTCTCCGCGGCCAGCAGGGCGACAAGACCACCATCAGCATGTCCCAGCACCAGCAATGGCCTGTCGCTTTTGGGGCGGATCACCACGTTGACCAGGGCGCGGACAGCGGCGACGTCGGGATCGAAGCTGTCGACATGGCCGACATCGCGCCAGGGCGTGAGGCGTTCGGACCCACCCTGGCCCTGCCGCTCAAGCACCCAGACCGTATAGCCGCCTTCGTTCAGACGCCGCACCGTCTCGAACCATTTCTCGGCAGGCTCGGAGTAGCCGGTCAAAATCAGGATCGTAGCGCGAGGGCCGACCGCCGGCGCGGACACCCCGTACCGCTGCGCTGGGCCATTTCCGACCCGCACATAGCCCCATGCCCAGTTGTCCGGCGCGTAGAAGCGCGGCGCGATGGACGACGGCGTGCGGCTCTCGGCGAACGGCGCGCGCGAGCCGCCCTCACCGCAGCCGGCGAGGGTCAGGAACATCAGGACGGCAAGAAGATGGCGGCGCATGTGATGCAGTCATTTCGCGCCTTCGCGTCGCATGCAAGATCGCGTGCTTGAACCGGAGGCCAAGAAGACCGATTTAAGAGCCATGGCCACGGTGATCGACACTCTGAAGGCGCGCAACCTGGATGACCGGGCAGTGCGTCACCCCGAAAAGCAGAATCGCCCTGACACGGCGGTGCTGCGCAAGCCCGAGTGGCTGCGCGTACGCGCTCCCGGCTCGGCGGGTTATAACGAGACGCAAAGCATCGTCCGCGAACACAAGCTGACCACGGTCTGCGAGGAAGCGGCCTGCCCGAACATCGGCGAGTGCTGGAGCCAAAAGCACGCCACCATGATGATCATGGGCGAGATCTGCACGCGGGCCTGCGCCTTCTGCAATGTCGCCACCGGCCTGCCCAACGCCTTGGACGCCGACGAGCCGCGCCGCGTGGCCGAAGCCGTCGCCAAGATGGGCCTCAAGCACGTGGTCATCACCTCGGTGGATCGCGACGATCTCGCCGACGGCGGCGCCCAGCACTTCGCCGAAGTGGTCCTGGCCATCCGCGCCACCGCGCCGGGCACGACCATCGAGATCCTGACCCCCGACTTTCTGCGCAAGGATCGCGCCGAGAACGTGGTCATCGACGCCCGTCCGGACGTCTTCAACCACAACCTCGAAACCGTGCCGCGGCTCTATCTGAAGATCCGACCTGGCGCCCGCTACTACAACTCTCTGCGCCTGCTGGAGCGGGTCAAGGAGCGCGACCCGACCCAGTTCACCAAGTCGGGCCTGATGGTCGGCCTTGGCGAGGCCAAGGAAGAGGTCATGCAGGTGATGGACGACATGCGCTCGGCCGGCATCGACTTCATCACCATCGGCCAGTACCTGCAGCCGACCCGCAAGCACGCCGCCATCGATCGCTTCGTGACGCCGGAAGAGTTCAAGGCCTATGAGGCCATTGCGCGCGCCAAGGGCTTCCTGATGGTTTCGGCCAGCCCGCTGACCCGCTCGTCGCACCATGCCGGCGAAGACTTCGCCAAGCTGCAGGCGGCGCGGCGCGCTCTCGACGCCCGGACGGTCTAGGCTTGCACCGCCACGTCGTAACGCGGGTTTTACCGTACACGCCTGAACAGCTGTTCGTGCTGGTTGGGGACGTCGACGCCTATCCCAGCTTCGTGCCGTGGATAACGGGCATGCGCACCTGGAACGCCCGTCAGGACGGTCCGATCAGCACGGTGGACGCCGAAGCCCAGGTCGGCTTCTCCTTCTTGAAAGAGAAGTTCGCGACGCGCGTGCGCCGCGACGCGGAGCATCTGACCGTCGACGTCAACCTGCTTTATGGCCCTTTCAAGCGGCTATCCAATCAATGGAGGTTCACGCCCGACGGCGCCGGAACCAGCGTCGAGTTCGTGATCGATTTCGCGTTCAAATCGCGGATGCTCGACGCCTTGCTGGCGGCCAACCTCGACCGGGCGGCCGACAAGTTGATCGCCTGTTTCGAGGCTCGCGCCCGGCAGATCCATGGGGCTAAGCAGGCCTAGCCACAGCCTCGCGCAGCATCTCCAGCGCAGTGCGGACGGCCGCCAGCTGCACCGCCTCGCGGGTCTGGCCGTCGAATTCTTCATGCCGATGCACGACCGAGCTATTAGCCCGAGCCACGGCGAAATGGACGGTGCCGACCGGCTTCATCGGCGTACCGCCACCAGGGCCGGCTATGCCGGTGATCGAGACGGCGACATGGCCGTTGCTGTTCCTCAGCGCCCCCTCGGCCATCATCCGGGCTACAGGCTCGGAGACCGCGCCATGGTCGGCGATCAGGTCGCCGGGTACGCCCAACATCTCTGACTTGGCGCGGTTGGTGTAGGTGACGAAGCCGCGCTCGAAGACGTCGGACGCGCCCGAGATCGAACAGATCGCACCGGCCACTAGACCCCCCGTACAGCTCTCGGCCGCCACCAGCCGAAGAGATTTTTCGCGCGCCTCGGCGACCAGCAGGCGGGCAAGGGTTTCGATCTCTAGAGGAAACATGCGGCGCTCCAGCGGATTCGCGACGTCAGCCTATACCTGTCAGGCCGGAGTCTCGACCGCCACGACGGCTTGAGCAGCGAGGCCTTCGCCACGGCCGGTGAAGCCCATCTGCTCGGTCGTGGTCGCCTTGACGCTGACCCGGTCGAGCGGCAGCGACAAGATTGCCGCCAGACGCTCGCGCATGGCGGCCCGGTGCGGTTTGATCTTGGGGCGTTCGCAGATCAGGGTCACGTCTACATTGATGATCACGCCGCCCTTGGCGCGAACCAGATCGGCGGCGCGGATCAGGAACTTGTCGGAGGCCGCGCCCTTCCATTGCGGATCGGTCGGCGGGAAATGGTCGCCGATGTCGCCCTCGCCGATAGCGCCTAGCAAGGCGTCGGTCAGGGCGTGCAGGCCGGCGTCGGCGTCGGAGTGGCCGACCAGGGTCTCGTCGTGAACGATCTCGACGCCGCAGAGCCACACGGAGTCGCCCGGTCCCCAGCGATGAGCATCGAAACCTTGCCCGATGCGGGTAATGCGGGCCGCTCCCGCCAGTCGTTCGGCCATGGCGAAGTCCTCCGGATAGGTCAGTTTCATCAGCAGTGGGTCGCCGGGCGCGATGGCCACGTGGCCGCCCGCCGCCTCGACCACCTGGGCGTCATCAGTCGGCTCGACTTGGCTGGTCCAGGCCCGATAGGCAGAGACCAGCGTGGCGCGCCTAAAGGCCTGCGGGGTCTGGGCGCGCCAGAGATTGTCACGCGGGGTCGTCGTCAGTGGTGCCCCGGCCTCGGTGCGCTTTAAGGTGTCGGCTACCGGCAGGGCGGGAATCGCTCCATCGGCGTCGGTCAGGGCGCTCAGCAGACCTTCGATGGTCTTGCGGGTGAGAAAGGGGCGGGCGGCGTCGTGTACGAGCACGGGCTCGTCGCTCGACCGGTCTGAAAGCGCCGCCAGGCCCGCTTGAACAGACAGCGCGCGAGTCGCGCCGCCTTGGGCGCTGCGCCAGCCGTGCAGCCCAGACAGCACCTCGGGCAAGACCAGAGCGCCGTCCTCGGTGGTGACGATGACGATATCGGCCGCGCCTGCGGCGATGAAGCTCTCGACCGACCAGCGCAAAACGGGCTTACCCGCCACGGATCGCCATTGTTTGGCTTGGCCAGGGCCAGCCCGGGTTCCGGAGCCGGCGGCGACGATCACGGCGGAAAAGGTCATGGCCGGTGTTTAGTCCGGCCGTTGCGGTTGTCCAGTCGATCCGGGCTTTACTGCGCCGCACAATATGCCTAAAAACACAGCGATGGGGATGATTACAAAATGAGCAACACGCTCGATGTCGGCGGAGTCGAAGTGCCCGGGCGTGTGTGGATCGCACCCATGACCGGCATCTCCGATCTGCCCTTCAGGGAAACGGCCACGGCGCTTGGCGCGCCTTATGTGGCGACGGAAATGGTGGCCTGCGCCGAGTTCGCGCGCGGGCGGCCGGATGTCGTGCGCCGCGCCGCCGTGGGCGAGGGGCTGCCGCTGATGGTCGTGCAACTGGTCGGTCGCGATATCGGCTTGATGGCCAAAGGCGCTCGCATGGCCGCCGAAGCCGGCGCCGAGATCATCGACCTGAACTTCGGCTGTCCCGCCAAGGAAGTCTCGGGCGGCCAGCAGTGCGGCTCGGCCCTGATGCGCGATCCGGATTTGGCGCAAGCCCTGGTCGCCGCCGCCGTCGAGGCGGTGAATGTGCCGGTTACGGTGAAGATGCGGCTGGGTTGGGACGACAATACCCGCAACGCCGCCGACATCGCACGCCGGGCCGAAGCGGCCGGGGCGAAGGCGATCACTGTCCATGGCCGCACCCGCAGCCAATTCTACAAGGGTGTCGCCGACTGGTCGGCCGTCGCCGAGGTCAAGGCGGCGGTGTCGATCCCCGTTCTCGTCAATGGCGATATTGTCGACGGTGACAGCGCCCGGATGGCGCTCGATCAGTCCGGGGCCGACGGGGTCATGATCGGTCGCGGCGTCTACGGCCGTCCATGGATCGCCGGGGCCATCGAGGCTGCTCTGGAGGGCCGCGCTTTTATCGAGCCCGACGCCGACGAACGCCTAGCGATCGCCCTGACCCATTTCCGGCGAAGCCTGGATTTTTACGGCCTGCCGCTTGGCCTGAAGATGTTTCGCAAACACCTGGCTTCCTACATCGAAGCTGCGCCTTGGCCGGAAGAGCCCCAGGCGCGCCGCGCCGCGCGGGCTGCTCTATGTCGCCTGGATCAACCTGAACTGGTCGAAAGCGCTCTGACGCGCCTTTGGCTGGGGGACCGGAGGATCGCCGCATGAGCGACCGCGCGCGCGTTCTTGGTGGTAGGGCGCTCGAGGCGCTGAAATCCGCCGCCTTCGACCTCAGCCCGGAGCCCGCCCTCGTTGTCGACAGCCAGGGCGGCCTAGTGGCCGTGAACGAGGCCGCCGAGGCCTTGTTCGGACACGGCCTGTCCCTTCTGGCGCGCGGTCGCTTCCGCGCCGCCCTGCCGCCAGGTTCGGTGCTCGTTTCGCTGCTCGACCGCGCGATTTTCGAAGGTGCTCCGGTCCGCGAGCATGGCGTCGAGGTTAACCTGTTCGGCCAGCCGCCCTTCGAAGCCGACGGCGCCGCCGCGCCGCTTGGCGATGGCTCGGTGTTGTTGACCCTGCACGTCAAGGGCGTCCTGGGCGTCGACCGGGGCGCGGATGCCGCCGGCCTTCGCTCGGTAGTCGGCTTGGGCAAGATGTTGGCCCACGAGATCAAGAACCCCTTGGCCGGCATTCGCGGCGCGGCGCAATTGCTGAAGACCGGCGCCTCGGCAGCCGATCAGCCGCTGGCCCAACTTATTGTCGATGAAACGGACCGCATCCGCCGCCTGGTGGATCGCATGGAGGCCTTCTCCGAGGATCTGCCGACGCCGCGCGAGGCGGTGAACATCCACCAGGTGCTGGATCGCATTCGAGCCCTGGTCGCCAATGGTGTCGCCGACGGCCTTTCGCTGCGCGAGACTTACGATCCCTCGCTGCCGCCCGTCTGGGGCGACGAGGATCATCTGATCCAGATCTTTCTGAACCTGGTGAAGAACGCCGCTGAAGCCGCCCACATGCGCGGGGACGGACGCGGCGCGATTTCCATCCACACCGCCTGGCGTCCCGGCGTCCGGGTGCGTGGCGCCGATGGCAAGGCCGCCAGCGGCGCGCCCATCGAGATCCGCGTCCAAGACAACGGCCCAGGCGTGCCGCAGACCCTGCGCGACCATGTGTTCCAGCCCTTTGTGACCAGTAAGCCCAATGGCACCGGCCTTGGCTTGGCGTTGGTCACCAAGCTGGTCACCGCCCATGGCGGCCTGATCGATTTCGAGTCCGAGCCCGGCCGCACCGTGTTCCGCGTGCTGCTGCCCGTGGCGCCTGAACCTTCCGTCGGAGACACGTAAGTATGAATGCCGCCAGCAAGAAGATCCTGATCGCTGACGACGACTCGTCGGTGAGGCTCGTTCTCAGCCAGGCCTTCACCCGTCTGGGCTATCAGGTGCGGGCCACCGGCAATGCGACCACCCTGCTTAAGTGGGTCATGGACGGCGAGGGCGACCTGGTCGTCACCGACGTGATGATGCCCGACGAGAACGTCTTCGACGTGCTGCCGCGTATCCGCAAGGAGCGCCCCAAGCTGCCGATCATCGTGATGAGCGCGCAAAATACGCTGCTGACGGCGGTCAACGCGGCCGATGCGGGGGCGTTCGAATATATCTCCAAGCCGTTCGACCTCGACGACGTCACCTCTGCCGCCCGCCGCGCCCTCTCGCGTCCGGCCGACGCCGAGGCCTCCAAGGCCCAAGCCCGCGCCATACGCGACGAGCGCCTGCCTTTAATCGGCCGCTCGGCGCCGATGCAGGAGGTCTATCGCACCATCGCCCGGCTGGTCGGAGCCGACCTTACCGTGCTGATCCTTGGTGAAAGCGGCACCGGTAAGGAGCTGGTCGCCCGCGCTCTGCACGAGTTGGGACGCCGTCGCGACGGCAAGTTCGTGGTCATCAATCTGGCGGCGGTGCCGCGTGAACGGGTCGAAACCGAGCTCTTTGGGCGCGGCGACGGCGATCTGGGTCGCCTGATCGAGGCCGATGGCGGCACCCTGTTCCTGGACGAGATCGGCGACATGCCGCTGGACGCCCAGACGCGCTTGCTACGGGTAATCGACGGCACCGAGCCGGTGCTGAACCCGAAGACCGGCCGCCGACCAAACGTCCGGATCATCGCGGCCACCAACCGCGACCTTCGCGGGCTGATCCAGCAAGGCCTGTTCCGCGAGGACCTGTTCTTCCGCCTCAACGTCGCGCCGGTGCGTCTGCCGCCGCTGCGCGATCGCACCGAGGACATCCCGGATCTCGCCCGCACCTTCCTGCTGCGCGCCAATCGAGAAGGCCTGCCGGCCAAGACCATCGATTCCAGCGCTCTCGACCGCCTGAAGGCCCACTCCTGGCCTGGCAACGTTCGTGAGCTGGAAAACCTGATCCGACGGATGTGTGCTCTCTACGCCGAAGAACTGATCAACGCCCGTATCGTCGATCGTGAGTTGCAGGACCATACCCCGGCCGTCCGGTCGGAGGAGGGGCCTGTGACCTTGTCGATGCTGGTGGAGCGTCACCTGGCCGGCCATTTCGCCGATCAGCCTGACGGCGTGCCGGCAGCGGGTCTGTATGATCGGGTTCTTCAGGAGGTCGAACGCCCTCTGATCCAGCTGACCCTCTCGGCCACACGGGGCAATCAGGTGCGAGCGGCCGAGATTCTTGGTCTCAACCGCAACACCCTGCGCAAGAAGATTCAGGATCTGGGCGTGGAAATGACCCGCGGTCGACGCTGAAGCTTATTTGGCACATAGCTGTTGATTTTGGGGCACACCCACTTCTAGACTGATGCAATGGCGTCAGTGATGTCCGCATTGGAATCCGATAGCCCGCCACCCCGGTTCAGCCGGGCTTGGTGGCGGGAGCTTCTGCGGTCGCGTTATGTGATCGGCGGGGCCTATGCTCTAGCGGTGGTTCTGACAGTGACCGGGGTCGCTCTGGCGTCCTCACCGCCGAAGAGTGGCCCGATCAGTCCGGCCAGCACGGCGATCCTCATCGTTCTGGGCTTCAACCTCGTCCTGATCCTCGGGGTCGCGACTGTGGTCGGGCTTCGGCTTTTCGAGATGATCGACGCGCGGGCCAACGACGCGGGCGCGCGCCTGCATCTCCGCTTTGTCGGCCTGTTCTCGCTGGCTGCCGTGGCGCCGGCTGTGATCGTGGCGCTGTTCTTCGGCGTGCTGGTCAATCGCGGCGTAGAGGGCTGGTTCAGCCAGAGAGTCAGAACCGTGGTCGAAAACTCGGCCAAGGTGGCGCGGTCCTACGTTTCGGAACAGACCAACTATATCAGCGAACACATCCGCCCGATGGCCGCCAACCTGAACGAGGCCGCGCCGGCGATGGCGCAGTCTCCGGTAGTGTTCAGCCACTTCCTTGCAGGCCATACCGCCAACAGCGGATTTTCCGCCGCCTATGTGCTCGACCGCGACGGGCGAGTTCTGGCCCGGGCCGAGATGCCCGGCGCGCCGGCATTCCTGGCGCCGCCGCCGTCCACTTTTCAGGGTACCGACACCGGCGAGGCGATGGCGCAACGCTTCGTGTCGTCAGACCTGTTTCGTGCGCTCTACCGGCTGAAGGCCTTCCCGGACGCCTATCTCTACGTCGTCCGTCCGATCGATCCGGGAATCCTGAGCCATCTGATCGAGGCCGAAGACTCGCTGATCTCCTATCGAGACGCCGAGCGCAGTCGGGTTCGGATTCAAGCGATCTTTGGCCTCAGCTATGCAGAAACGGCATTGCTGGTGCTGGTCGCGGCCGTCTGGGTCGGCATAGCCGCCGCCAACTCCATCGCAGGCCCGGTGGCTGGACTGGTCGAGGCCGCCGGCCGCGTCTCTGCGGGTGACCTGGACGCGCGCGTTGATGCGGAAGTCGGACCTGATGAGATCCGGGCATTGTCCAACGCCTTCAATATGATGACCACCGATCTTCAGGTGCAGCAGGCCGCACTCCGAACTGCGAGTCTGGACGCCGAAACCCGGCGTCAATTTATCGAGACGGTGCTGTCTGGCGTCAGCGCGGGGGTGGTGAGCCTCGATGCCCAGGGACGAATCTCAGCCCTTAATCGCCGCGCGGTCACGCTGCTCAGCCTTCGGGAAGACGCCGTCGGACTTGATCTGATCGAGGCGGCGCCGGAGTTCGGCATTGTCATCGAAACCATCATCGAGGGTCGCTCCGACGCCGAGGTCGAGGTCGATCTGGCGCGCGACGGCGAGACCCGCCGATTGCGGGTGCGGGGCGCCGGTCAAGTGGCTGAAGGTCTGGTGCTGACCTTTGATGACATCACCCGGCTCGTCGCCGCCCAGCGCAACGCCGCCTGGAAGGACGTCGCGCGCCGGATCGCTCATGAGATCAAGAACCCGCTGACCCCGATCCAGCTGTCGGCCGAGCGTATCAAGCGCAAGTACCGCAAGGAGATCACCAGCGATCTGGAGACCTTCGATCGCTGCACCGAAACCATTATCCGCCAGGTCGGCGACATTGGCCGGATGGTCGATGAGTTCTCGGCATTCGCGCGTATGCCCGCGCCGCGCTTCGAGTCGGCCAACCTGACCGAAATGCTGCGCCAAGCAGTCTTCGCCCAGCGTTTCGTCGATCCGGAGATCGAGGTCGCGCTGCATGAACCGGGCGAGGACGTGCTGATCAAGTGTGACGCGCGGATGGTGGGGCAGGCCCTGACCAACATCCTCAAGAATGCCGGCGAGGCCGTCGGCGCGCGGCGCCATGCTACGCCGGAGTCGCCCGGCAGGATCACCGCGACCCTGGTGGCGGGCGATGACGATTTTTGCGTGATCATAGAGGACAATGGCGTTGGCCTGCCGGTGCGTGATCGTGATCGTTTGACCGAGCCCTATGTGACGACCCGCGAGAAGGGCACCGGCCTTGGTCTGGCGATCGTCAAGCGGATCATGGAGGATCACGAGGGAACTCTGGTCCTTACCGATGCCCGCGAAACACCCGGAGCCCGGGTAATCCTGAAATTTCCAACGACCGCGCGCCTGCCCGCCGCGGCCTTTGGTGGCGTAGAGGAGATGATATGAGCGCTGACGTGCTTGTCGTGGACGACGAGGTCGATATCCGCGAACTCGTGGCCGGCATTCTCGAGGACGAGGGATACGCCGTGCGAACCGCCGCCGATTCCAATCAGGCGCTGGCGGCCCTGCGCGCACGCAAACCGGCCCTGCTGGTGCTGGATATCTGGATGCAGGGCGGCGGTATGGACGGGCTGGAATTGCTCGACATGATCAAGGGTCTGGACCCGGATCTGCCGGTCATCATGATCTCCGGCCACGGTAATATCGAGACGGCCGTCAGCGCCATCAAGCGCGGCGCTTACGAGTTTCTGGAAAAGCCGTTCAAGTCGGATCGGCTGCTTCTGGCGGTCGAGCGGGCGCTGGAGGCGGCAGGCCTCAAGCGCGAGAACCGCCGGCTACGAGCCCAGAGCTTCACCTCCGACGGGCTGATGGGCAAGTCGGCCGCCGCCCAGGCCCTTCGCCAGATGATCGCCAAGGTGGCTCCAGCCAACAGCCGCGTGCTGGTTTCCGGACCGCCTGGCGCGGGCAAGGAACTTGTGGCCCGGTTGATTCACGGCGCCAGCGCCCGCACCCGGCAGGAGTTCGTTGCGGTCAGCGCGGCCGGCATGGCCCCCGAGCGACTCGATGTCGAACTGTTTGGCGAGGAAGGCGAGGGCGGTCGTCCGCGCAAGATCGGCGTGTTTGAGAGAGCGCACGGCGGGACCCTCTATCTCGACGAGGTGGCCGACATGCCGCGCGAGACCCAGAGCCGTATCCTGCGGGTCCTGGTCGAGCAGCGTTTCCGGCGCGTGGGCGGCGACAGCGACGTTCAAGTCGATGTGCGGGTCATTTCCTCGACCTCGCGCGACCTGCGCGACGAGATCGCCGCCGGCCGGTTTCGCGAAGACCTCTTCCACCGGCTGAACGTCGTGCCCGTAAGGGTGCCTGGTCTTTCCGAGCGTCGCGAAGACATCCCCGAGCTGATCGGCTTCTTTATCGAGCGCATCGCAGAGGCGACAGGTCTGCCGCGTCGGCGTCTGGGCGACGATGCCCTGGCGACGCTGCAGGTTCAGACCTGGCCCGGCAATGTTCGGCAGCTGCGCAACAATGTCGAGCGCATGCTGATCCTGGCGGCGGGCGAGCCGGGCGAACTGATTACCGCCGAGATGCTGGCTGGCGCGGAGCAGCCCTCGGCCGGCCACGCCGGCGCGATCGGGGCCGAGCGGATCATCGCCTTGCCGTTGCGCGAGGCCAGGGAGCTGTTCGAGCGCGAATATCTGAACGCCCAGATCCTGCGGTTTGGCGGCAATATTTCGCGCACCGCCAATTTCATCGGCATGGAGCGCTCGGCGCTGCATCGAAAGCTCAAGTCGTTAGGTGTCGCCGGCGCCCGGGCGGACGAGGAAGAGTAGATGTCACGCTTCGCCTATGTGAACGGCCGCTTCGTCCGGCACGGCGAAGCCGCCGTGCATATCGAGGATCGCGGCTATCAGCTGGCCGACGGCGTCTATGAGGTCTGGGCCGTATTCGACGGCAAGCTGGCCGACGCGGAGGGGCACTTCGCGCGGCTGTGGCGCAGCCTGGACGAACTGCGCATCGCCCATCCGATGGGGCAGGCGGCCCTGACCTTCGTGCTGCGGGAAGCGGTTCGCCGCAACATGGTCCGCAATGGTCTGGTCTATCTGCAGGTGACACGTGGTGTCGCGCGTCGCGACCACGCCTTTCCAAACCCGGCGGTTCCGCCGTCGATGGTGGTCACCGCAAAGTCCACGGATCGCGAGCTTGCCGAACGCAAGGCGGCGCAGGGCGCGGCTGTGATCAGTGTGCCGGAAAGCCGCTGGGGGCGCTGCGATATCAAGTCGGTCGGTCTGCTGCCCAACGCCCTGGCCAAGCAGGCGGCGCGTGAGCGCGGCGCGGTTGAGGCCTGGTTCGTTGATGAACTGGGGCAGGTCACCGAAGGGGCCTCATCCAACGCCTGGATCATCGACGCCGAAGGCAGCCTGCGCACCCGCGACACCCAGGCCAACATCCTGCGCGGCGTAACGCGATCCACCCTGTTCGAGGTGATCCGCGAGGCGGGACTGCCAATCAACGAAAAACCGTTCACCATCGCCGAGGCGCAAGCCGCCCGCGAGGCCTTCGTCACGGGGGCCGGGACGCTGGTTCTGCCCATCGTCAGCGTCGACGGGGTGAAAGTTGGCGATGGCTCGCCCGGACCGGTGGCGACGCGGCTTCGGCGTCTCTATATCCAGCGCGCCCGCGAGAAAGCAGTCTGACGGTGTGGTCTAAAATGACTGGTCTGAAAGAGCGCGAATTCGACGCAGGGCGCATTTTCCCACCGAATGGTGATCGCGTTCAGCGGAAAATCCTCTAGCATGGCTTTGTTTGTGTGGGGGGCGCTTTGCCCTCCGAAACAATAAGAGGGGAACCCCCATGTCTGCCGAAAAGAAACAAAACTTGCAGGACACGTTCCTGAACAGCGTGCGGAAATCCAAGACGCCGCTCACCATTTTCCTCGTCAATGGCGTCAAGCTTCAGGGCGTTGTCAGCTGGTTCGACAACTTCTGCGTTCTGCTGCGTCGCGACGGCCAGTCGCAACTGGTCTATAAGCACGCCATCTCGACCATCATGCCGGCCCAGCCCGTTCAGCTGTACGAGCCGAGCGCCGACTCCGACGATTGAATTAGAGACGCTTGTCAAAATCCTCCAAATCCGTAGATCGCGCCGCGCCGGTTCTTAAGGCGTTTGTCATCCACCCGGTGCGGCCTCTGCGAGGCCCGGCCGCCGCCTTGGCGCGTGACCCTCAGTCACGTCTTGAGGAAGCGGTCGGCCTTGCGCTGGCCCTTGACCTGAACGTCGTGGAGACGGTGATCGCGCCGCTGCGTGCGGTCACGCCCGCCACCCTGTTCGGCAAGGGCAAGATCGAGGAGTTTGCTGCGATCTGCGAGGTCGAGAAGATCGACGTCGCCGTGTTCGACGACCAGCTCACCCCCGTCCAGCAGCGCAATCTGGAGCGAAGCCTCAACGTCAAGGTGATCGACCGGACCGGGCTGATCCTAGAGATCTTTGCCCGCCGCGCCCGCACACGTGAAGGCAAGCTGCAGGTCGAACTGGCGCGGCTCGACTACGAGCGTTCGCGCCTGGTCCGCACCTGGACCCACCTTGAGCGCCAGCGCGGCGGCACAGGTAATACTGGGGGCCCCGGCGAAACCCAGATCGAGCTCGACCGCCGCCTGATCGCCGACAATATCATCAAGCTGAAGCGCGAGCTGGAAGAGGTGCGTCGCACCCGGACCCTGCATCGCAAGGCTCGAAAGAAGGTCCCGTATCCGACCGTGGCTCTGGTTGGCTACACCAACGCCGGCAAGTCGACGTTGTTCAATCGCCTGACCGAGGCTGATGTCCTGGCCAAGGACATGCTGTTTGCGACGCTCGATCCAACCTTGCGGACGGTGAAACTGCCCGATGGCCGGCCGGCGATCCTGTCCGACACGGTTGGCTTCATCTCAGACCTCCCGCACGAACTGGTCGAGGCTTTCCGCGCCACCCTCGAGGAGGTGCAAGAGGCCGGCGTCGTGCTGCACGTGCGCGATATCGCCAACCCCGACAGCGTGGCTCAGGCCCGGGACGTCGAGACCGTGCTGGCCGAACTTGGCGTCACTTTCGACGAGGGCAAGACCGTCGTCGAGGTCTGGAACAAGATCGACCTGGTCTCCGAAGACGACCGCGAGGAGGTCGATGGAAGCGCCCGCCGGGCCGAGGCCTCACCGGTTTCGGCTACCACGGGCGAAGGCTGCGAAGCGCTGCTCAAGCGCATCAGCGGTCTGATCGATGACTCCCCGCCCATCGCCATCCGCCTCACGGCAGGCGAGGGCGAAGCCTTGGCCTGGATCTATCGCCACGGCCGGGTGATGAGTCGCGAGGACGAGGCGGAGGGTGGCGTGACGATCGTCGCGCGCCTCGATGCTCAAGCCTTGGGTCGGTTCGAACGTCAGTTTCCCAACGCCTTCGTAATGGTCGCCGCCTAGAGCATTTTCCGATAAGTGTGAAACGGTTATCGGAAACTTATGATTTAGAGCCCTTTCCGTCCGGCCCTGATGAAAGCCATCAGATCGGAAAGGGCTCTAGCGCTGCGCATTCCACGGCATCGTGGGCGCGTATTCCACGGCATCATGGGCACGATTTCCACGCGATGGTGGGCACGGATTCCACGGCATCGTGGGCGCCCCTGCTGAGGGGATGATGGAGCC
>NZ_JAFCSZ010000009.1:0-151333 GCF_049895765.1 Caulobacter sp. DWR1-3-2b1 | reverse complement strand
GATCATCTCCGCCGCCACCTCGGCGACTTCATCGACGCCTACAATTTCGCGCGCCGTCTGAAGACCCTCAACGGCCTGACCCCATACGAATACATCTGCAAAATCTGGACAAAAGAGCCGACAGATTCAACGTCGATCCAACCCATCAAAGTCCGGGACCAAACATCTAGTTGCTGGCGGCGCTCTAATGGCTTCGCCGCATCAAAATCCGTGGTGTTTAGGGTCTTCCAAATCTCGCGTTTGCCAAAGGCTTCGCGGAGGTCTTTGGGAACGGCGCGTCTCGCATAGTAGACGGCGCTGCCTTGGCGGCGAACAGGTTTAGACATGCTGTTACATCCTATAACAGGCGTAACACCCGACCGTCAGAAAGCGTTTGGGAATGGCCCTTCCCCCAACACCGCTGGGCGTTGAGGGAAGGATGGTGGAGCTTAGCGGAGTCGAACCGCTGACCTCTTGCATGCCATGCAAGCGCTCTACCAGCTGAGCTAAAGCCCCGAGGTCCTTGGTTTCCCAAGAGAACCTTGGTGTCTCTGCGTGGTGCCGATCGTCTGGACCCCCGAAGAGGCGCGGAACCTATGCCGGGAGGATTTTTGGATCAACCCTCCCGGCGAACTTTTTTCGAAGAATTTTTCGAAGGCTGGTTCAGGTCCTAAGTGTCGTCGTTGCCGGCGCCCGGAAGACCCTCGATTTCGTCGTCGAGATCGTCTTCGTCCTCGTCTTCGAGGAAGGGCACATCGTCAGCTTCGTCTTCGGCGAGATCCTCGTCTTCGGCGAAGTCGACGCCCAGGTCGTCGCCGTCCGCAGGGGTCGGCGTGCCCGGATCGGCGTCTTCGTCGTCGGTCTCGATGACGTCCGGTTCGACCTTGTCGATTTCCGGGGTCTCATCGACCTCGTCCTCGAAGCCGTCCTCCTCCTTGGGAGCGACGACGGGCTTCTCGTCCTCGGCGTCATAGTCAGGCGTGACCGCGCGAGCGCGGACGCGGCGCGATTTCAGCGCCTCTTCCGGGTCGAACGAGTCGCCGCATTTGGGACAGAGGGCCGGACGGCGCCCCAGGTCGTAGAATTTCGATTGGCAGTTGGGGCAAATTTGTTTTGCGCCCAATTCGGGATTGGCCAAGAGGCGGACCTTTGATCCAGATGGGAAAAGCGGCCGGTGACTTGCCATGACCAAGGCCCGCTGTCAAAAGCAATCCCCTCGCGAACCCCACCATAACCAGGGAGCCGGTTACGGCATGACGGCGGCTGGACTGAAAAGCGGGCCCGGCGGAGCCCTTCGCGGGACCGTTCGCGCTCCTGGCGACAAGTCGATTTCGCACCGGTCGATGATCCTGGGCGCGCTGGCGAGCGGCACCACCACGGTCGAGGGGCTGCTTGAGGGCGACGACGTCCTGGCCACCGCGCGCGCCATGCGGGCCTTCGGCGCGCGGGTTGAGCAGGAGGGCGGCGGGCGCTGGCGGATCGAGGGCAATGGCGGCTTCTCTGAGCCGACCGACGTCATCGACTGCGGCAATGCCGGCACCGGCGTGCGCCTGATCATGGGCGCGGCGGCGGGCTTTCCGATCTGCTCCACCTTCACCGGCGACGCATCCTTGCGCGGACGCCCGATGGGCCGGGTGCTGGATCCCCTCGCCCGCATGGGCGCCACCTGGTTCGGGCGCGACAAGGGCCGGCTGCCCCTGACCTTGAAGGGCGGCAATCTGCGCGGCCTACAATACACTCTGCCGATGGCCTCGGCCCAGGTGAAGTCGGCCGTGCTGCTGGCCGGCCTGCATGCCGAGGGCGGCGTCGAGGTCATCGAACCCGAAGCTACCCGCGACCACACTGAGCGCATGCTCCGCGCCTTCGGGGCCGAAGTGATCGTCGAGGACCGAGACGGCGTCCGCCACATCCGTCTGCCCGAGGGCCAGAAACTGACCGGAACCCACGTCTCGGTGCCGGGCGATCCGTCGTCGGCGGCTTTCCCGCTGGTGGCCGGCCTGATCGTTCCGGGCTCGGAGGTGACGGTCGAGGGCGTCATGCTCAACTCGCTGCGCACCGGTCTCTTCACGACGCTGCAGGAAATGGGTGCGGACCTCGTGATCTCGAACGTTCGGATGTCGAGCGGCGAGGAAGTCGGCGATATCACCGCCCGCTACTCGCGGCTGAGAGGCGTCGTCGTGCCGCCCGAGCGCGCGCCGGCGATGATCGACGAGTATCCGATCCTGGCAGTGGCCGCCGCCTTCGCAGACGGTCTCACCGTCATGCGCGGCATCGGCGAGATGCGGGTCAAGGAAAGCGACCGCATCGCCCTGACGGCGGCGGGTCTGCAGGCTTGCGGCGTCACGGTCGAGGAGGAGCCCGAGGGCATGACGGTGGTCGGCACGCGCGGCGGCAACCATCCTGTGCGCGGCGGCGGTCTGGTCCACACCCACGGCGATCACCGCATCGCCATGAGCCACCTGATCCTCGGCCTCGCCGCCCAGCAGGGCGTCGCGGTCGACGAGCCGGGCATGATCGCCACCAGCTTCCCGGGTTTCGCCGAGATGATGCGTGGTCTCGGCGGCGACCTGTCGGAGGCCTGAAGCATGGGCTTCGTGATCGCCGTCGACGGACCCGCCGCCTCGGGCAAGGGCACTATCGCCAATCGGCTGGGCGCGCTCTACGGCTATCCCGTACTCGATTCCGGGCTGCTCTACCGCGGCGTCGGGGTTCGTCTAAGCGAGAGCGGCGGCGATCTCGATGACGCCGCCGCCGCTACGGCTGCGGCGATGGCGCTGGAGCCCGCAGAGCTGGAACGACCGCAGCTTCGCACCCGCGCCGCAGGTGAGTTGGCCAGCCGTGTCGCCATTCATCCAGCGGTGCGCTTGGCGCTCCGTGATTTTCAGGTGCAGTTCGCCGCTCGGGAGCCCGGAGCAGTCATCGATGGCCGCGACATCGGAACAGTCATCGCCCCCGCAGCTCAGGCCAAGCTCTACATCGCCGCCTCTGCGAAGGTCAGGGCCGATCGGCGCTGGAAGCAGCTGACCGGTCAGGGCGAGACCGTTACCTACGAGGAAATCCTGGCCGACATTCTGCGGCGCGACGAGCGCGACTGCGGTCGCGCGGAATCTCCCATGACCCAAGCCTCAGACGCCGTCTTGCTCGATACGTCAGAAATGACTATAGAGCAGGCCTTCGATGCGGCCCGCCGCATTGTCGAGACGGCGCGCGCCCGGTCGGGAAACCTCCCGGGCTAATCTAACGCCCGCCTCGCCGCCGCTTAGGAAGCTGCGGTCCGCATGAAAATCCACACAACCCGGAATCCCCAGAACCGTCATTCGACGGCCTTCGCTAATGGGGCCTCCCTCAACACGAGACTAAACATCAGCATGGCTGACGATATGAGCTTCAACCCGACGCGCGACGATTTCGAAGCGCTGCTGAACGATTCCATGGGCGGCCGCGACTTCCAGGAAGGCACCGTCGTCAAGGGTATCGTTGTCGGGATCGAGAAGGACTTCGCGATCATCGACGTCGGTCTGAAGACCGAAGGTCGCGTTCCGCAGAAGGAATTCGGCGTTGATGACGCCGGCAAGGCCACCATCAAGGTCGGCGACCACGTCGAAGTCTTTCTGGAACGCCTGGAAAACGCCCTCGGCGAAGCGGTCATTAGCCGCGAAAAGGCCAAGCGCGAAGAAGCCTGGACCCGTCTGGAAGGCGTTTACGCTCAGAACGTCCCGGTGCTCGGCGCCATCGTCGGTCGCGTCAAGGGCGGCTTCACCGTCGACCTGGGCGGCGCCTCGGCGTTCCTGCCCGGCTCGCAGGTCGATATCCGCCCGGTGCGCGACGTCGGCCCGCTCATGGGCAAGGAACAGCCCTTCGCCATCCTCAAGATGGACCGTCCGCGCGGCAATATCGTCGTCTCGCGTCGCGCCATCCTGGAAGAAGCCCGCGCCGAGCAGCGCACCGAACTGGTGTCGCAGCTGCAAGAGGGTGAAATTCGCGAAGGCGTCGTCAAGAACATCACCGACTACGGTGCGTTCGTTGACCTGGGCGGCATCGATGGCCTGCTGCACGTCACCGACATGAGCTGGAAGCGCGTCAACCACCCCTCGCAAGTCCTGGCCGTTGGCGACACCGTCAAGGTGCAGATCGTCAAGATCAACCCGGACACCCAGCGCATCAGCCTCGGCATGAAGCAGCTGCAGTCCGATCCCTGGGATGGTGTCGAAGCCAAGTACCCGGTCGGCGCCAAGTTCACGGGCCGCATCACCAACATCACCGACTACGGCGCGTTTGTTGAGCTGGAAGCGGGTGTGGAGGGCTTGGTCCACGTCTCGGAAATGTCCTGGACCAAGAAGAACGTCCACCCCGGCAAGATCGTCTCGACCTCGCAAGAAGTCGACGTGGTCGTGTTGGACGTCGATCCGTCCAAGCGCCGCGTTTCGCTGGGCCTGAAGCAGGCTCTGGCCAACCCGTGGGATTCGTTCATCGAAACCCACCCGGTCGGCTCGACCGTCGAAGGCGAAGTCAAGAACGCGACCGAGTTTGGTCTGTTCATCGGCCTCGACAACGACATCGACGGCATGGTGCACCTGTCGGACATCGACTGGAGCGCGTCGGGCGAAGAAGCCATGGCTCGCTACAAAAAGGGCGACATGGTCAAGGCGAAGGTTCTCGACGTCGACGTCGAGAAGGAACGCATCTCGCTCGGCATCAAGCAGCTCGGCGGCGATCCGATGTCGGGCGACACCTATCGCAAGAGCCAGACCGTGACCGTCACGGTGACGGAAGTGACCACCGGCGGCATCGAAGTTCGCTTCGGTGAAGACGACGCCCTGATGACCGCGTTCATCCGCAAGTCGGACCTGTCGCGCGATCGTCAGGAGCAACGTCCGGAACGCTTCGCCGTGGGTGACCGCATCGACGCGCAGATCACCAACATCGACAAGGCGGCTCGCCGCGTTTCGATGTCGATCAAGTCGCTGGAAATGGCCGAAGAGAAGGAAGCCATCGAGCAGTTCGGCTCGTCGGACTCCGGCGCTTCGCTGGGCGACATCCTGGGCGCCGCCCTGCGCGAGCGGGCCACCCCGAAGGAATAGTCTTCCGTCCCTTCTTCGGGATTGAAGTCAGCGGCGGCCGGAGCGATCCGGCCGCCGTTTTCTTTGCGCGCCGGGCTAGCCGAAGCCGCGCGGTGTTCCGCTAAGTCCTTGGACATGAGGACATTTGGTGAAGACAGCGCTCACCATGGCGCCCCGCCCCGGGGGGAAATTTGCGCCTCCCACCATTTTTGTTGCCAAGTGGTACTTTCGACTGCCGTTTGTACGCATGGTCGAAAATAATGCCCTTTTATGCACCGGGACGCTAAGAGAATGCCTTTATCTGGCTTCTGCGCGCAGCATTCGTGTTCGCTTCGCAAGCGGCGCCCAGCCCGGCGGCGATGAGAATCGCACTCAGGCCCTTGAAGACTCAACCGCCCTTGGGCAAAGGTCCGGACGCGCCAGTTCCTCCCTCCGGCGCCGGGGATATCGATGATCAAGTCTGAACTCATCGCCAGGCTCGCGAATGAAAATCCGCACCTGACGCAGAAAGACGTCGAGCGCGTTGTCAGCGTGATCCTGGAGCGCATGATCGGCGCTCTGGAAGGCGGCGGTCGTGTCGAGCTTCGGGGCTTTGGCGCCCTGTCGGTCCGCTCCCGCCCGGCCCGCTCGGGCCGCAATCCGCGCACCGGCGAAACGGTCGATGTCCGCGCCAAGCATGTGCCGTTCTTCAAGAGCGGCAAGGAACTGCGGGCCCGGCTCAACGCCGACGAGTAGCTTGACCCTGAGGGGCGAACGCCGTCAGCCTCGCGCCTTTCCGGAAGGCTAATCGCGAGACCCGGTCATGAGCGTCATCAAGGAATTTCGCGAGTTCATCTCGCGCGGCAACGTCATCGATCTCGCCGTGGGTGTGATCATCGGCGCGGCCTTCAACGGCGTCGTCAAAAGCCTGGTCGACCAGGTGATCATGCCGCCGATCGGCCTGCTGATGGGCGGCCTTGACTTCTCCAAGCTGGAATGGGTGCTCAAGCCCGAGAACGCGGCCACCGAGGCCGTGGAGAAGGTCGCCGTTCAGTACGGGGCCTTCATCAACACCTTGATCCAGTTCGTGATCGTGGCGGCCGTGGTCTTCATGCTGGTCAAGGTGGTCAACGGCATCCGCCGCGCTGACGCAGCCGAGCCAGGACCGGAAGCGCCAGCGGCCCCGGCCGCTCAGGAAGTGCTGCTGATGGAGATCCGGGATCTGCTGGCCAAGCCCAAGGCTTAGGCCAACGCACCTGCCGGCTCCGCGCTGACGCGCTCCTCCCCGTAGGGGAAAGATTAGGTGCGCCGATCTCGTCTTCCCCTCCTACGGGGGAGGGCGGCCGCGAAGCAGCCAGGAGGGGGCAAGTGCCCCTCCTGACATCTGTCATTACTTCCCGCTGGTCAGGGTCGGGCTGTCGAGATCCAGTTTGGCGGCCGGGATCACCGTGGCGTTCGGCACGGCGGCGGGCAGGGTGTCGCCCATCGCCTTGAGGTCGCCGGCGATGATGATGCTGGTCTGGGTGGGATCCATCATCGACTTGGCAAAGGTCTGGACGTCGCTGGCGCTGACCGCCTCGACCTTGCTCGCATAGCTCTGGATCTCGTTCAGCGGCACGCCATAGACGGCCAGGTTGCCCAGGATGTCGGCCAGGCCTTCGGAGGTGCCCAGTTCGCGGCCAAAGCCGCCGACCAGCACCGACTTGCGAGCCGTCAGTTCGCTGGCTGAGGCCGGTTCAGCCGCCAGACGGGTGAGCTCGGCCTGGACCAGGCTGACGACCTGGCCGGCGGACTCGTTCTTGGTCTGAACGCGGGCCGAGAAGCTGCCGAACTTGCCCTGCGGGGTCAGGCTGGAACCCGCGCCGTAGGACAGGCCGCGCTTGATGCGGATCTCCTGGTTCAGGCGCGAGGAATAGCCCACGCCCAGCACCGCATTGGTCACCAGGCCCGAATAGTAGTTGGGGTCGGCGCGGGTGATGGCCGGCTTGGCGAGCGTCACGGCCGCCTGGCCGGTGCCGGGCAGGTCGATGACGACATTGCGCGGCTTGTAACCCGTCGGCGCGGCCGGCGTGGCCGGCGGCGGGGTCGCGGGCTTCTTCCAGCCGCCAAACGCCTTTTCGGCCAAGGCAAAGCCGGCTTCCGGCGACAGGTTGCCGGTCAGAACCAGCACGGCGTTGTCCGGTCGCCATGCGGCGGCATGCATCTTCACCAGGTCTTCGCGCTTGATCTTCGGCAACGAGCCTGGCGTGCCCCCGGCCACATGGCCATAGGCCGAACCGGCATAGAGCACCGGGGCGACAGCGTAGGAGGCCAGGCTGCCCGGGCGCTGATAGGCCACCGACAGGCCGTCCAGCGTCTCCGCGCGAACGCGGTCGAGCTCCTCGGCCTTGAAGACCGGGTTCTGGGCGACGTCTGCCATGATCGCCATGGCCGGTGCAGCCTTGTCGGCGATGACGCTGAGGGTCAGGGACGAAGCTTCCCAGCCCGAACCGGCCGCCAGATTGGCGCCCAGGGCTTCGGTCTGGCGGGCGATGTCCACCGCGCCGCGGGTCTTGGTGCCTTCTGTCAGCAGGTCGGAGGTCAGGCTGGACGCGCCGGCGAGGCCTGTCGGATCGGCGCTGGATCCGCCACGCACGGTCAGGTCGGCGGTGATCAGCGGCAGGTCGCTGGACCGGGCGACGATGACCCGCAGGCCGTTGGCAAGCGTCTTCTCGACCGGCGAGGGCAGGACGGCGGCAATGGGTGCGGCGACGGCCGGGATCTTCTGGCGCTCGGCTTCGGGAGCAAGGGTGGTGATGGCGCCGTCAAACTTCACCGAGGCGACCTTTGGCGGGACCGGCGTGTTGTCCTTCTCGCCGGCCGGTCGGGCCGATTCGGGCAGATAGCGGATGGCGGTGCGACGGTCGTCGGCCAGCCACTTTTTCGCGACCCGCTGGACGTCGGCGGCGGTCACCGCCTGCAGGTCTGCCAGGTTGGTGTTGGCGCGGGCGGCGTCGCCGTCGGTCAGCAGGGCGTAGCCGATGGCGAAGGCGCGGCCGTCGATCTCCTCGCGGCGACGCACGGCGTCGGCCAGCAGACCGGTCTTGGCCTCGGCCAGCTCGGCGGCAGTCGGTGGGGCGTCGCGCAGGCGGGCGACCTGGGACAGCAGGGCGCTCTCGCCCTGCTCGGCCGTCTTGCCGCCGGCCATGACGGCGCCGACATAGATCAGGCCGGGCTGGGCGTTGGTCGGGCCGGACGAGAACACCGACTGGGCGATCTTCTGGTCATAAACGAGAGTGTCATAGAGCCGCGACGACTTGCCGGCCGATAGGATGGCGTCCAGCACGGCCAGGGCCGGCGCGTCCTTGTCGGCCGAGGCCGGGGCCAGCCAAGTGATCGCCACCGCCGGCAGCGGCACGTTGGGACCGTAGGTGTTGACGGTCTTGGGACCCGTGCGCGGCGGCTCGACCACGGTCACCTTGGGCAGGGGCGCGGCCGGGGTCTTGAGCGGCGCGAAATACTTGTCGACCAGGGCCTGCAGCTGGGCCTCATCGAAATTGCCGGCCACGATCAGGGCGGCGTTGTCGGGACGATAATAGGTGGCGTGGAAGGCGCGCACGTCGTCGACGGTGGCCGCGTCCAGCTCCTCGATCGAGCCGATGCCCGGGCGCTTGTAGGGGTGAGCGGCGAAAGACTGCTGCGGCACATAGAGGGCGAAGAGGCGGCCATAGGGGTCGGCCAGAACGCGCTGGCGCAGCTCTTCCTTCACGACGTCGCGCTCGGAGGCGAAGACCGCCTCGTCGATGACCAGCGAGCCCAGGCGGTCGGCCTCGGCCCACAGCAGGCGCTCCAGATGGTTGGCCGGCACCACCTCGTAATAGTTGGTGAAGTCGTCATAGGTGGAGGCGTTGTTGAAGCCGCCAACGTCCTCGGTCAGCCGGTCGAGGGTCTCGTTGGGCATGTTGCGCGTGGCCTTGAACATCAGGTGTTCGAAAAGGTGCGCGAAGCCCGAGCGGCCTTCCGGGTCGTCCTTGGAGCCGACGCCGTACCAGACCTGCACCGTCACGTTAGGCGTGGTCGTGTCGCGGGCCGTGAACACCTTCATGCCGTTGGCCAGCACCCGCTCCTTGTAGACGATCGGCGGCACGACGATCGACGGCGCGCCAGTCTTGTCCTGGGCGGCGAAGGCCATGGGCGACAGGGCGGTGGTCGAGAGGGCCAGCGCCACAAGGGCGGCCTTGGCGACGGGACGGATCATTCGGAGAGCTCCAGCAACGCGGTTGCGCGAGACCCTAGCATCGCCCTGTCGAGGCGAAACCTTACCGTCCTGTCATGAAGCGGCGCGCCTACTCCGCGGGCAGGTCCAGGATGAAGCGTGCCCGGTCGGCGGGCGAAGGAACCATGCAAGCGGCCTTCTTGCCCATCAGTCGATAGCGGTTGGCGGCGAGCCAGTCATAGGCGGCGTCGGCTGGTCCTCGGGGCAGGCGGTCGACCAGCGCCAGCCAGCGCCAGGGCGCTTTCAGTAGCCGCAGCAGGGCGCCGATGGCGGCGGTCTTCTCCAGCGCTTGGCCATGATCGAGGAACAGGAAGCTGGCCGGATTGTCCGGATCGATCCCGTGGGCGGCGGCGAGCTGGCGGCCATAGGGCGACTGGATCGGGGTGAAGCGGATGACACCCTCGCGATCCAGCTTCAGGACGGCGGCGACCGAGCCCGAGCAGATATTGCAGACGCCGTCGAACAGCCACAGGCCGTCGGGCGCATCGGCTTCGGCCTGCGTCATTCGGCGTTCTGGCATTCACGGCGCAGGGCTCGCAAGGCGTTGGGAACGTCGCGACGCATCAGGCCGCTGAGCACGGGGATCGGCACGGCGAACGGCGCGGCGGCCCACATCTCGTAGGTCACGCGGGTGCCGGTTCCGCCCTTGATCGGCTCCAGCGTCCAGAATCCCTCGCAGGCGCGGATGTCGCCGCCGACGCAGGTAAATCGGATGATGCGGTCGGAGTCGAAATCCACGCGCGAGGTCGAGCGCAGAGTCGGCAGGAAGAAGCCCCATTTCACCAAGTGCTCCCGCGTTTCTGAGCGTCCGTCGGGCGCGCGCGCGATCACCTTGCAGCGTTTGACGCTGGGGGTCATGCGGGCGGCGCGGTCGCAGTCGAGGATGGTGCGCCAGACCACGGCGGCGGGCGCCGGAATATCGATGGCCGCCTTGACCATGCCGCCACGTCCGAGAGCGTCGGCATGGGCCTCGATGGGGATCTGGCCGGCACGCAGTTTTTCGGTCCATCCGGCGTCGGCCAGAACCGGTGTCGCCAGGGCGAGTGTCAGGACAAGGGGTAGCAGCCGGCGCATCATGCTCACGCTAACGCGCCGGCGAAGGTTCGGTTAGGCCCCGAAGCCTTTTTCTTGAAAAGGCTTCTATTCATGCAAGGTCAGGCGCGTGACGCTGTCACGTGCCAGCTCTGTTTTTCACCAGATCGTCGACCACAGAGGGATCGGCCAGGGTCGAGGTGTCGCCAAGGCTGCCCAGTTCGTTCTCGGCGATCTTGCGCAGGATACGGCGCATGATCTTGCCCGAGCGGGTCTTGGGCAGGCCCGGAGCCCACTGGATGATGTCCGGCGCAGCGAACGGGCCGATCTCGTGGCGCACCCACAGGATCAGGGCCTTGCGCAGGTCGTCGGTCGGGGCCTGCCCGGCCTTGAGCGTCACATAGGCGTAGACGCCCTGACCCTTGATGTCGTGCGGATAGCCGACCACGGCGGCCTCGGCGACGGTCTCGTGGGCCACGAGAGCGCTCTCGATCTCGGCCGTGCCCAAGCGGTGGCCCGAGACGTTGATCACGTCGTCCACCCGGCCGGTGATCCAGTAATAGCCATCGGCGTCGCGCTTGCAGCCATCGCCGGTGAAATACTTGCCGGGATAGGCGCTGAAATAGGTCTCGAAGAAGCGCTGGTGGTCGCCATAGACCGTGCGCATCTGGCCCGGCCAGCTGTCGGTGATCACCAGATTGCCCTCGGTCGCGCCGTCAAGCACACCGCCTTCGGCGTCGACCAATTGCGGTTTGACGCCGGGCAGGGGCTTGGAGGCCGAGCCGGGCTTCAGGGCCGTCGCGCCCGGCAGGGGGGTGATCAGCATGCCGCCGGTTTCAGTCTGCCACCAGGTATCGACGATGGGCAGGCGGCTCTTGCCGACCACGCGATGATACCAGAGCCAGGCCTCGGGGTTGATCGGCTCGCCGACGCTGCCCAGCACCCGCAGGGACGACAGGTCGTTCTTCAGCACATAGTCGTCGCCCTCACGCATCAGGGCCCGCAGGGCGGTGGGGGCGGTGTAGAAGATCTCGACCTTGTGCTTGTCGATCACCTCCCAGAACCGGCTGGGTGTGGGATAGTTGGGCACGCCCTCGAAGATCAGGCTGGTCCCGCCGTTCGAGAGCGGGCCGTAGACCACATAGCTGTGACCGGTCACCCAGCCGACGTCGGCGGTGCACCAGAAGACTTCGCCCTTCTTGCCTTCAGACGGGGGCTTGTAGTCGAACACGGCCCAAAAGGTCCACGACGCCCAGGCCAGATAGCCGCCCGTGGTGTGCAATACGCCCTTGGGCTTCCCCGTCGAGCCCGAGGTATAGAGGATGAACAGCGGATCCTCGGCGTTCATCGGCTCGGGCGGGCAGTCAGCCGAGACGGTGTCGCGAACGTCCTCCCAGACGATGTCGCGGCCGTGGACCAGCGGCACGTCGGCCCCGGTCCAGCGCACCATCAGCACCTTGCCGACCCATGGGCAGCTTTGCAGGGCTTCGTCGATATTGGCCTTCAGCGGCACGCGCTTGCCGCCGCGCTTGCCCTCGTCGGCGGTGATCACGAAGTGCGAGGCGCAGTCCTGGATGCGGCCGGCGATGCTGTCGGGCGAGAAGCCGCCGAACACCACCGAGTGCACCGCCCCGATCCGCGCGCAGGCCAGCATGGCCACGGCCGCGATGGGGATCATCGGCAGGTAGATCGTCACCCGGTCGCCCTTCTGGACGCCCTGCGCCTTGAGGACGTTGGCCATGCGGCAAACCTCCTCGTGCAACTGGCCATAGGTCAGGGTGTCGGAGGTCCCCGGATCGTCGCCCTCGAACACCAGGGCGACATCGTTCTTCCTGTGCGGCAGGTGGCGGTCGATGCAGTTGGCGCTGACGTTCAGCACCCCGTCGGCGTACCAGCGGATGCGGAAGTCGTCCTTGGCGAACGAGACGTCCTTGATCTGGGTGGGCGGGGTGATCCAGTCGAGGCGGGCGGCCATGTCGCGCCAGTAGCCTTCCGGATCGGCCTCGACCCGCACGAGGGCGGCCTCATAGGCGGCGGCGTCGATATGGGCCTCGCGCGCCAGGGCCTCAGGAACCGGGAAAACCTGTCCGTCGTTCACGCCGTCTACTCCCTTGGTCTCGTTGCGGCGGGAGTATGCGAAGGCGGCGGGGGCGCGCAAGGATACCATTGCGGTTTCTTGCGTGATCGCGGCGCGCTATGCCGGGTGACTGTTGTTCAGGAGGCTTACATGCTGCTCGCGCTCTCCACCTGGTCCGAGATCGAGACCTTCCTGCAGACCTCGAAGACCGTCGTGGTGCCCATCGGCTCCAACGAGCAACACGGCCCGACCGGCTTGCTGGGCACCGACTGGCTGTGCCCGGAGATCATCTCGCACGAGGCCCAGAAGCTGTCGGACACCGTGCTGGTGGCGCCGACCTTCAATATCGGCATGGCCCAGCACCATCTGGCCTTCCCGGGCACGATCTTCCTGCGGCCTTCCACCTTCATCGCCGCCATTGGCGACTGGGTGCGTTCGCTGGGCGCGCACGGCTTCGAGCGGATCTATTTCCTGAACGGCCATGGCGGCAATGTCGCCTCCATCGAGGCGGCGTTCTCGGAGATCTACGCGGACTACAGCTTCCGGGGCGCGCATGCGCCGTTCGCGTTGAAGCTGAAGAACTGGTGGGACCTGGCCGGCGTCATGGCTCTGGCCAATCGCCAGTTCCCGGTGGGTCATGGCAGCCACGCGACCCCGTCCGAGATCGCGGTGACGCAGTGGGCCTATCCCGAAACGATCAAGACCACGGCCTACGAGCCCAAGATCGCCCCGACTGGTCCGATCCGCGAGGCCCTGGATTTCCGGGCGCGCTATCCGGATGGCCGGATGGGTTCGGATCCTGCTCTGGCCACGCCGGAAAAGGGCGGCGAACTGGTCGCCATGGCGGCCAAGGCCCTGATCGAAGACCTGGCGGCGTTCTCGGCGGAGAAAGCCCCCCAGTAAATCTCGTCATCCCGGACAAGCGCGCAGCGCGCCGATCCGGAACCGACCCTTAGCGCTGAGTTTCCGGCGGTCCCGGATCGGCCTTTCAGACCGTCCGGGACGACAGCCGTTGTTTAAGCCGCCCGTCGTACGCTCTGGCGATCACCGCCCTCGATCCGCAGCTCGCTCATCCGTTCGGCAAGGCGCGTGGCTTCTTGAGCGAGCGCATGGCTGGCGGCGGTGGTTTCCTCGACCATGGCGGCGTTTTGCTGGGTGACCTGGTCCATCTGGTTCATGGTCGTATTGACCTCGGCCAGGCCTCGAGCCTGCTCCTTGGCCGAGATTTCGGCGCGGTGCAAAGGCGACCCCAGGCTGAACGCCACCCAGAGGCCGGTGCTCGCCATCGCCGCTTGCAGCAGCGCCGCGCCGGCGCTTGCTCCGATGATCTTCTGACCCAATGTGGTCGTCAGTCGACCAGTACGTCCCCCTGCTCAATCCGCACCGGCCAAGGCAATAGGATCTGGCCCGGGCAGGGGCCCGCGATGCAGGCGCCGTCCTCGATCCTGAAGAGGGCCCCGTGGCCGCCGCACAGGATCAGGTCGTTGTCGCGGGTCAGGTAGCGACCGGCGAACCCCGCCATCGGCCAGCCGGCATGGGGGCAGCTGTCGATATAGCCGAACACCGCGTCGCCTTGGCGAACGACGAAGCCTGCGAACAGGGCGTCTCCCTCGCGAAATCGGAACCCCTTGGCGCCAGGCGAGGCGATCTCGCCCAGGGCGCAAAGCACGGTTCCCGGGGCCGGGCGAGCGGGGTTGTCCGGGTCGCGCACCTGTGCGCTAGAGCTCGCCGATGGCCAGACGCCAGGGGCGGACCTCGACGCTCTCGAACACACCGGCGGTGGTGAAGGGGTCGTTGTCGGCCTGGGCCTGAGCGGCGGCCAGATCCTCGGCCTCGACGATCAGCAGCGAACCGACCGGACTGCCGTCCTCGCCGAGCAGGGCCCCGGCCAGCTTCAGGCCGGTCGAGCCTTTCAGATAGTCCAGATGGACGGGACGGATGGCCAGGCGCGTCTCGAGGGCGCCGGGCTTGTCCTTGCAGGTGATGGCGAAGAGGGGCATCGGGCGCTCCTGTAGAAGGGGGTCAGGCTTCGGATTTGAGGGGGCGGGACAGAAGGCCCGCGATGGCGGCGTCGACCTCGGCTTCACCTGCCAGAATGGCGGCCACGGCCTGGCAGATCGGCATCTCGACTCCCAGGCGCGCGGCCAGATCCCGCACGGCTGGCGCCGACGCGACGCCTTCGGCCACCGACAGCTTGCCGGCCAGGGCTTCCTGCAGGGTCATGCCCTGGCCCAGGGCCAGGCCGACGCTCATGTTGCGCGATTGAGGGCTTGAGCAGGTGAGCACAAGGTCGCCCAGGCCGCACAGGCCGGCGACGGTCTCGGCCTTGGCGCCCAAGGCCATGGCCAGGCGGGTCAGTTCGGCAAAGCCCCGGGTGATCAGGGCGGCGTGGGCGCTGCGGCCCAGGCCCTTGCCCTCGACGATGCCGCAGGCGATGGCCAGGACGTTCTTTACCGCCCCGCCAGCCTCGGCCCCGATCATGTCTGCGGCGATATAGGGCCGGAAGGTCGGGGTGGCGATGGCCTCGGCGATGGCGCGGCCCAGCGCCTCGTCCTCGCAAGCCAGGGTCACGGCGGTGGGCAGATTGCGGGCCACCTCGCCAGCGAAGCTGGGACCCGACAGCACGGCCAGCGGCGCGGTGGGAATGGTCTCGACGGCGACCTCCGTCATCAGTTTCAGCGTGCCCTGCTCGACGCCCTTGGCGCACAGCACCACCGGCACGCCGGGGCGCAGGTGCGGGGCGAGCGCCTTCAGGGCCGAGCGCAGGTGCTGAGCCGGAGCCACGGCCAGGATCAGGTCGCAGTCGGCCAGACCACTCATGTCAGCGACGGCGGCGATGTCGGACTCCAAGGCGACCCCGGGCAGGAAAAGGGTGTTTTCGCGCTTGTCGGCGATGCTGGCGACGACCTCGGTTTCGCGGGCTTGCAGGGTAACCCGAAGGCCGGCGCGCGCGCAGACCTGGGCCAGGGCGGTGCCCCAAGCCCCTGCGCCAATGACGCCCACGTGCTTGAAGCCCGCGTTCTGAAAGGTCGTCATGCCTTGGCTCCCTTGCGACCGAAACTGTTGCTCGGATTGGATAACGCTGCCGCCTCGTCTAGCGGCCAACGCGGTCGCGCCACGGCGTCGAGATCGTCGCTGATGCCCAGGGCCAGTCGCTCGGCGCCGGCCAGGGCGATCATCGCGGCGTTGTCGGTGCAATAGGCCAGGGGCGGGGCGTCGAACGAAAAGCCGTTGTCGTCGCAATTATTGCGCAGCGCGGCCTTGACCGCGCCATTGGCCGCCACTCCGCCGGCCACGACGAAACGCAGCGCCTGGTCTGGATGGCTTTCCTTGTAGAGCTTCATTGCCCGGTCGGTGCGCTCGGACAGCTGACGAGCGATGGCGCCTTGCACGGCGGCGGCCAGATCGGCGCGCGATTGTTGGTCGGTGATCTTCTCGGCCTGGCGCGCGGCGGCGGTCTTCAGGCCCGAGAACGAGAAGTCGCAATCCTTGCGGCCCAGCAGGGCGCGGGGGAGCTCGAACTTTGAGGCATCGCCCGTTGTCGCCAACTGCTCAAGGGCCGGACCGCCCGGATAGGGCAGGCCCAACGACTTGGCGATCTTGTCGAAGGCCTCGCCGGCCGCGTCGTCGATGGTGGTGCCCAGGCGTGTGCAGGCCCCTACCCCGGCCACTTCCAGCAATTGGCAGTGCCCGCCCGAGACCAGCAGCAGCAGGAAGGGATAGGGAACGTCGGCGCCGAGGCGGGCCGAAACCGCGTGGCCTTCCAGGTGATTGACCGCCACCAGCGGCACGTCGCGCGCCAAAGCCACGGCCTTGCCGAAAGCCAGCCCGACCATCACGCCGCCCACCAGGCCCGGGCCGGCCGTGGCGGCCACGCCATCCAGATCCTCAAACCCGATCCCCGCCGCGCGCATGGCCTCGGCGGTGATGGCGTCGATAGCCTCTACGTGCGCGCGGGCGGCGATTTCCGGCACCACCCCGCCGAACGGGGCGTGCTGCTCGAACTGGGTGCCGATGACCGAAGACAGCACCGTGACCCTTCCGTCGGCCGCGCGGCGCACGACCGAGGCCGCGGTCTCGTCGCAGCTGGTCTCCAGGCCAAGGATGGTCAGCCCAAGATCTGTAGGGTCGGTCATTCGGTTGCGGGCTTTCCGCCGGTCCTGTAGCAGCAGGGGCTTCTTGATCTCGTCCCCGCAGGTAACGTTCAGACCGTGTCCCGGCAACCTCCCATCCGTATCGGCGCCCGTGGCTCCAAGCTGTCCCTGGCGCAATCGGGCCTTATGCAGGCGCGGATCGCCGCCGCTCTTGGCGGTTCGCCCGGCGAGGAAGAGGCCTATGCGCCCCTGATCCCGATCGTCACCACCGGCGACCGCATTCAGGACCGCCGCCTGATGGAGATCGGCGGCAAGGGCCTCTTCACGAAGGAGATCGAGGAAGCCCTGTTGGCGGGTCGCATCGATTGCGCCATTCATTCACTGAAGGACATGCCGGCCGAACTGCCGCCGGGCTTGATCCTGGCCGCCACGCCGGAGCGCGAGGATCCGCGCGACGCCTTCATCAGCAATATCTGTGACCGGCTCGAAGACCTTCCCCACGGCGCGCGCCTCGGCACCGCCTCTTTGCGCCGGCAAGCGCAGGCCCTGCACGTGCGGCCCGACCTTGAGATCGTCATGCTGCGCGGCAATGTCGATACGCGTCTGGCCAAGCTGGAGCGCGGTGAAGCCGATGCTATTCTGCTGGCCCAGTCGGGCCTGAACCGCATGGGCCTGGATCATGTCGCCAAAAGCTGGATCGACCCCTTCGCCGCGCCCCCGGCGCCCGGGCAAGGCGCGCTGGTGATCGAGACCCGGCTGGAGGACGTCAACGCAGAATGGCTGCACTCCGTTCGCTGCCAATCCACCACGATCCGCGTCGCCGCCGAGCGCGGCGCGCTCTACGCGCTCGAAGGCTCGTGCCGCACCGCTATCGGCGCCTATGCCATTCTGGATGGCCAGCATCTGACGATGATCGTCGAGGCGCTGACACCAGACGGCGTCCGACGTTTCCGTCGCGAAGGCGAGGTCATGCTCGACGGCTCCGATGACACCGCGGCCGCCCGCGAGCTGGGCCTTTCATTGGGCCTGGCCGTCAAGACCGAGGGCGGCGACGCCCTGATTCTGGCGGACTAGGCGATGAGCGCGGGCGGCGCGATCTGGATCACCCGCGCCCGTCCCGGCGCAGAAGCCACCGCTCGCCGCGTCGAGGCCTTGGGCTTTACGGCGCTTGTCGATCCTTTGCTGGAGATCGATTTTCTCAGTCCCGCGATCGATCTGACCGGGATCGCGGCCCTGGCCTTCACCAGCGCTAATGGCGTCGAGGCCTTTGCACGCCTGACCGCCGCGCGCGATCTGCCCGTTTTCGCCGTGGGTGAGACCACGGCCCGCGCCGCGCAGGCGGTGGGCTTCGTCGAACCGCTCAACGCCGACGGCGACGTCGAGGCGCTGGCGGCGCTGATCGCTCGAACCCTGCCCGGCCCGGTGCTGTGTGTCGGCGCCCTTCAGCCTGCCGCCGACCTCCCCGCTCTCCTCGACTCCGAAGGGATTTCAACGCGAGCTCTGGCGGTCTATGCGGCGCGCGATCAAGCGCCAGAGCCCGAGACCTTGGCGAGACTGGCCAGTTTCGACGCTGTCCTCTTGCACTCCCCCCGCGCCGCTCGAGGTCTGGCGGCCGTTCTTGAGCAAGCGCCGGCTCCGGCTCTCCGTGTCCTGTGCCTGTCGCGAGCCGTGGCCGATCCGCTGACCGCCCCGCTCAGGGAGGCTCGTATCGGCTCTGTGGCCTTTGCATCGCGCCCTCGCGAATCCGCCCTGCTCGATCTCCTTCAGCGATAGCTGCACATTGCGCGGCGGTGCGGTGTGGGGCACGAATGGGACATGAACGTCGCTCCAGATCCCGCTGAAATCGTCACGCCCAGCGATCCCGCGCTGTACGCCCGCCGTCGCCCTCTTCTCGGGCCGAGTTTCTGGGCGATGATCGCCCTATGCGTGTTCTGTGTGATCCTGGGCGCGCTGGTCACCCGGTTTGGGCCGACCTGGTTTCCTGTAAAGAGCGCTCGCGAGGGCCAGGTTCAGGCCACGCCCAACACGACGCCCCCGTCGGCCCGCCTGCCGATCGGCTCGCCGCTGCCGGTCGAGGCCGGTGCTCCCCCCCTTGCAAGCTCTGCGGTCGAGATCCAGCGCCTCGAAGCCCGTCTCGGCGCCTTGGAAGCTGGCCAAAAAGGCGTTCTGGATGCCGCAACGGCATCCCTCGCCGCCGCGTCTCTGGCCGAAGCCGCCCAGACTTCGGGTCCGTTCGACGAAGAACTGGCCAGCCTGGAGCGGGTGCTGCCGATGTCGCCTGGCCTGCGCGCCCTGTCGCGCCTGGCCCAGACGGGCGCCCCGACTCGCTCCGGTCTGGCCGCTGAATTTGAGTCGCTGGCTGGCCGCGCCGCAACCGCCGCGCGCAACCCGGGCGAGGACGCCGACCTGCTGGCCCGCGTCCGCTACGCCCTGTCCAGCATCGTCTCGATCCGCCAAGTCGGCTCCACAGGGGGAACCACGCCGGACGCCAAGCTGGCCCTCGCCCAGCGTCTGCTCGACGAGGGCGATGTCGAGAGCGCGATCCGGGCGCTGGACGCCATCCCCGATCCGGCCCGGGTGGTCCTGGCCTCATGGCTGGCTTCGGCCGAGCGCCGTGTCGAGGTGGATCGGCACGTGGCGGCCATCCGGGCCGACGCCCTGGCCAGTCTCGCCCAGGTTTCACGGGCCGTCCCGTGATCCGCGCGTCCTTCATCCTGTTTTTCGTGGCCGCGCTGGCCGTCGCTACCCTGGCCCTGATGGGCGAGCCGGGCCGGGCGCATCTGGACTGGATGGGCTGGCGCGTCGAAATGACGGCGGCTGCGGCGGCTCTGCTGACCCTGTTCTCCGCCCTGTTGGCGACGGTCCTGTGGCGCGGCCTGATCTGGGTGATCGGGGCGCCGCGCCGCGCCGCCCAGGCCCGCGCCGAAAGTAAGCGCCAGCAGGGCGTCGAGGCCCTGTCGCGCGGCTTCCTGGCCGTTGCGGCTGGCGATGGTTCCGAAGCCCGGCGCCTTGCCCAGAAGGCCGCCGAGCTGGCCCAAGACGCCCCGGCCTTGGTCCGCGTGCTCGCCGCCCAGGCGGCCGAGACGGCCGGCGACCATGCCGCCGCCAAGGCCGCCTACAACGCCATGCTGGGTTTTCCCGAGATGCGCCTGGCCGGCCTGCGCGGCCTGATGCAAACGGCGCAGGCCGAAGGCGACAAGCTGACCGCCGTGCGCCACGCCGAGACGGCCTTCGGCCTCGCCCGCACCGCGCGCTGGGCCTGGCGGGCCTTGCTGGAATCCCGATTAAAGGCTGGCGACTGGGCCTCCGCGCTCGACCTCGCCCAGGCTGCTCTGGACCGCAAGATCGTGCCGCCGGTGGTCGCCGAGCGGGCTCGCGCCGCCCTGTTGGCCGCCTCGGCCGCCAGCCTGGAAGGCTCGGAGGACCCTCGCAAGCGCAGCCAGGCACTCGATTTCGCGACCCAGGCCGTCAAGCTCAAGCCCGACTTCGCGCCAGGCGTGGTCATGGCCGCCCGTCTGCTGGCCGCCGACGGCAAGGTCGCCAAGGCGGGGCAACTGATCGAGGTCGCCTGGAGGAGCGCGCCCCACCCGGCGCTTTGGCTGGCCTATCGCGACCTGAAGACCAGCGAGACGCCGAAGGTTCGCGCCGCGCGCCTTGCCGCCCTTGCGGCGATGAAGCCCGACGCCCGCGAGAGCCGCATCCTGCGCGTCGAAAGCGGCCTTGTGGGCGGTGATCCCGTCGCGGCCCGCGCGGCCGCTCGCCTGCTCGATGACGAGGCTCCCACGGTCCGCTTCGCGGGCCTCATGGCTCGCGTCGCCTTCGCCAATGGCGAGGCCGATGAGGCGCGCGCCTGGATCGCCCGGGGCTCAGCCGCGCCGCAGGAGCCCGACTGGTCCGATCTCGATCCGGAAGGCCGGGCTTTCGCCTATGGCCGCGAGGATTGGGCGCGCCTGGCGGTCAGCTTTGCGGAGACCGGCGAACTGATCCATCCACGCCACGAGCGGCGCGAGCGAACCATGAACGATCTGCCCGAACTGCCGTCGGCCTATGTGGAATCGACGCCGTTCGTTCGCGCGGCCGAGGTCGGCGGGCCGCTGATGCCGATCCCCGACGATCCGGGAGTCTTTGAGGCCCCGACGCTTCCGGAGCCTTCCGGAGAGGGTCCGGCGCCGCGTCGCAACTCGGGCGCACGTAGACGCTTGGCAAGCGGCCCTCGCGCCGCTAAATAGGCGCCTCCTCGCGCCGGGCTTTGTCTCGAATGCGCCGTGGGCCGCTTTAGCTCAGCTGGTAGAGCACATCATTCGTAATGATGGGGTCAGGTGTTCGAGTCACCTAAGCGGCACCATTTTCCACCTCTGCACCCGAGCGGTGGACTCCCGGTTGTATGCGAAACATCCAATGCCCGCCGCGATTGGCGCGGCTGCTGTATGCGCCGCGAGCGTTGAGTTGAGAATTGGCGACTCTTGGCCCTCACGCCTTGCGCACAGGGTTAATTGTCACGAACGAATGCTATCCGAAACCGAAATAAGGGATCGATCTCGTGCTGCTGGCCGGAACTGTCATCTTGGGCTTCGTGGCTTTGCTGATCTGGCCCAGCATTGAACGCCCCGTGCTGCGGGCTATTCGGCAACTCAAGCGGCGTAGGCCGTGACTCCGGGCCTGCTCACCTGACAGATCAGGAATTCCGTGACAATTATGTCGCTCGTGTTGTGATAATATTCACAGCGAGCCGCGGCTTCGCCTGATACGTGAATAAACGGGCTGTTTGAGCGGGCTGTTGCAGGTTTCGCGAGGGCAGTTTCTACGTATTTTATCCAAGCCGAGACCCGAAGTGCTGATTTTCGCTCAAAAAATTGGCTGGTTAGCTGCGGAAGCACGCTTCTTGCGCGGCCTCGCCCTAGACTTGCAGAAAGGGTCTGGAGCCCTCTTCGCTCTTGCAGTATAGGTTTCCCAACTCTTAATCCATTTTGGAAGGTCGCCATGTCAACGCGTTTCACGAGCGCCATTGTGCTGGGTCTGGCGATCGTCGCCGGCCCGATGGGTGGGGCGTCGGCCTTGGCTCAAACCCCGCCGGCCGCCACCGTTCCGCCGACTGCGGCGCAGCTGCAGACGGTCATCGCAACGGCGGCTCGCACGCGCGCCGCCCAGCCGGGCTTCGCCGCCCTGAGCGCTAACCAGAAGGCCGCCGCGCTGAAGGCTGCCATCCAGGCGGCTCTGTCGGAATCCGGCGCGTCGGAATCGACCATGGCCACCGCTTTGACCGCGGCCGCCAACAGCGGCGTGATCCCGGCCGGTCTGGCGATTTCGATCGCCGCGGACGTCGCTCCGGCTTTTGCTCAGCAAGTTGCCAGCGGCACCAACCAGTCGAGCACTGCGACGGCTTCGACCGACGCCTTCACGACCCAGTCCACGGTGAGCGTCCTGACGAGCTTGCAGAGCGCATCCACCACCGGCGGTGACGGCGCGGCTCCGGCGGCTCTATCTCAGATCGTGGTGGCGCCTTTCGACCCTTGCGCAGGCGTCGTCGCCGCCTACTGCGGTTAGGTTAAGGAGGGCGGGCCTGACCCGCCCTCTGAGTACTGTGTTTGTGTTTGGGATCTGAAGGGCGTCTTTCGGCGTCTTGAGGTGGGGATATACGATATGCGAATTCTGACATCGGCGGCCCTGGCGGCCGCGATAATGGCGGCCGTTCCTGCCGCTTCCGTGGCCCAAGACCTGGGCTCGAACTTCAAGCGCGACAAGAACACCAGTGTTCGTCAGCGCCCGCGGCCTGATTACGAAGCGATTGGCGTCAAGGCCGGCGGCTTCACACTGTATCCGCGCGTAACGGTCGAGGCTGTTCACGACGACAACGTCTACGCCGTCGCGACGGGCGAACAGTCCGACGTGATCTGGCGGGTGAAGCCCGAGCTCGCCGCGCGGTCCAATTGGTCGCGTCACGCCTTGGGCGCTTTCGCTTCGGCTTCGATCAATCGCTATGCCGACTTCGACACCGAAAACACCGAGGAATACACCCTCGGCCTCAACGGTCGCCTGGATGTCGAGCGTGGCTCCTACGTTTCTGCCTCGGCCCAATGGCAGGCTCTGACCGAGCCCCGTACGGCGATCACCGCCGGTACGCCGGCCGGTGCGACAGCCAAGCCGGTGGAATACTACCTCTGGTCGGGCAACCTGACCGGCGTGAAGGAATTTAACCGCTTGCGCCTGACAGGCAAGTTGGACACCAAGAAGTTCGACTACGACGATCAGGGCAGCCTGTCATTTAATCAGAACACCCGCGATCGCGACGAGTTCTATTACGGAGGCAAGGCCGAATATGCGGTCAGTCCCGACACCGCCGTGTTTGCTTCGCTGGTTGGTAACACCAAGGAATACGACGTCGATACTCTGGGCCGCGCCGCAGCTCCGGGCGTTCCTGCTATTGCACCGCTTCGCGCTCGTGATTCAGATGGCTACGCCGCCACGGTCGGCGCCAATTTCGATCTGTCGCAAGCCATTCGCGGTGAAGTCGAAGCCGGTTACATGTCCCAGTCGTACGACAACTACGCCGCTGACATTGATGGCTTTAGCGCCAGGGGGCGTGTTGAGTGGTTCCCGACCGAACTGACCACCCTGAATGTCGCCGGCTCGCGCAGCATCGAAGAATCAACGGCCCGGGGTTCGCAAGGCTATCTGGCCAACAGCGTCTCGGCTGGCATCGACCACGAACTTCTCCGCAACGTCCTGCTGGCCGCCAACGCCAGCTACGGCAAGGACAAGTACGAAGGTATTGATCGCGACGACAAGCGTACGGGCTTCAACGCCTCGGCCGCCTATCTGCTGAACCGCAATGTCGGCCTGTTCCTGACCTATACCTACCTGAAGCAGGAATCTTCCGGCACAGCCAAGGGCTCGTCGTTCACCGACAACAAGCTCGCAGCTTCGGTCGCTCTTCAGTTCTAAGTCATCCTTCCAGTCGTAGAATGATGCCCTAAGGTCCGACCCAGGGCCCCCATCGAGAGTACCCATGGACGGCTCTTCCTTCGAGACCCAACACGCTCCGGCGCCTAGCGCCGGAGCGATGTCTTTTGATCTGAACATCGCCATCGCCACCTTCCGTCGTCGGCTCCGGCTGTTCGCGGCCGTGGCCCTGGCGGTCTTCGTGGCGGTGCTGCTTTACACCCTGCAGGAAACGCCGCGCTATACGGCGACCGCCCAGGTCATGCTGGATGTCCGCAAGGAGCAGGTCGCTGATATGAGCGCCGTCCTGTCGGGCCTGCCGGCGGACTCCTCGGTAGTCGACACCGAGGTCGAGGTGCTGAAGTCGCGGTCCCTGGCCGCGCGGGTCGTCAAGCAGCTGAAGCTGACCGAGGACCCGTATTTCAATCCCAATGCGCCGGGCGCCAAGGGCGTGGCCTCGTGGCTCCCCTGGGTGAAGAAGGTGGTCGCGCCGACGGCGGCTGTGGACTCCGTCGAGGCCCAGCGCCAGCAGGAAAAGGTCGTCGACAATCTGCTCGAGGGCCTGAAGGTTCGCCGTTCCGGCCTGACCTATCTGATCTCGGTCGAATACACCCACACCGACTCCGAAGACTCGGCCAAGATCGCCAACGCCTTCGCCGACCTCTATCTGACCGAACAGCTTGAGGCCAAGTTCGACGCCACGGCCAAGGCCAATGAATGGCTCGACACCCGCGTGGCCGAACTGCGCGACCAGCTGCAGGTGGCCGAAGCGGCCGTGCAGCAATACAAGATCGCCAACAACCTGATGAGCGCCGAAGGCGCGACCCTGACCGAGCAGGAGATCTCGGGCCTGAACCAACAGCTGGCCTCGTCCCGCGCCCAGCAGGCCGAATCCGACGCACGCCTCAACATCGCTCGCAACCAGTTGGCGCGCGGCAGCACCGGCGAGGACGTCGGCGAGTCGCTGAACTCCCCCGTCGTTCAGCAACTGCGCAAGCAGCGCGCCGAGCAGAGCGCCAAGGTCGCCGACATGAGCGGCCGCTATGGCGACCGCCACCCGGACCTGCTCAAGGCCAAGCGCGAGCTGACGGACATCGACGGTCAGATCCAGGCCGAAATCCGCCGCATCATCTCCAACCTCGAAGCCCAGGCTCAGGTCGCGCGTCAGCGCACTGGCTCGATGGCCGGCAGCGTCTCGGCGTCAAAGGGCGCTCTGGCGGGCAACAACCGCGCCAGCATCCGGCTGAACGAACTGGAACGTAAAGCCGAGTCGGTTCGCACCCTCTATGAATCCCTGCTGGCTCGCTTCAAGCAGACCTCCAGCAGCCAGGGCATCGAGCAGGCCGACGCCCGCGTCGTGTCGCGCGCCAAGATTCCGACCGCGCCCAGCTATCCCAAGCCTTCGCTGAACCTGGCACTGGGTCTGGTCCTCGCCTTGGGCGCCGGCGCTGCGTCGGTGGTTCTGGCCGAGATCCTGATGGCCGGCATCTTCACCGAGGACGAGGTAGAACGCCGGATCGGCCTGCCCTATCTGGGTTCGATCCCGCTGCTGAGCTCGGCGATCGAAGACGCCAAGCTGGCGCGGGACATGAGCCCGCCCGACTATCTGCTGGCCAAACCGCTCTCAACCTTTGCCGAAAGCTTCCGCAAGCTGCGGGCGGCGATTCTCTATTCGAAGGTCGGCGAGGCCGTGAAGGTGATCGCGGTCACCTCGTCCCTGCCGGGCGAAGGCAAGACCACCACCACCTTCTCGCTGGCCCGCACCCTGGCCACCTCGGGCGCCAACGTCATCATCGTGGACTGCGACCTGCGCCAGAGCGCGATCAACCGCTTCCTGACGGAAGTGCCGACCCTGGGTCTCCTCGAAGTGCTCAATGGCGTCTGCTCCCTGGACCAGGCGCTGATCTCCGACCCGAGCGGCGCCAAGGTCCTGGCCCTGACCAAGTCGGCCTATACGCCGCGCGACGTTCTGGGCTCGCCAGCCATGCTTCGGCTGCTGGCCGAGCTGCGCAATCGCTTTGATGTGGTTCTGCTGGACACCGCGCCGCTGCTGGCCATTGCCGACACGCGCATCCTGGCGCCGCACACTGACGCCGTTGTCATGCTGGCGCGCTGGAAGAAGACCCCTGTCAAGGCGATCACCGCCGCCATCGGGCTGCTGCAAGGTCGCGGCGTGTTCGTGGCGGGCCTGGCCCTGACCCAGGTCGATCTGAAGGCCCAGACGCGTTACGGCTACGGCGACGCCAACTACTATTACAAGAGCTACCGTAAGTACTATGCCGACTAGGGCGCCGGCGCGGCCGTCGCCCGCGTCGCCCGCGCGTTCGGGCCGTGGCGCCGTTCGTCGGCTGGTTCTGTCCGAGAAGGTCGCTGTCGGCGTCCTTCTCGGACTGGTCTTCATGGCGGTCATCGCCTTTGGGGCCAGCGAGATCTCGACAGCCTGCCTGTTCAGTGGGGTCTATGCGGCCTTTCTGATCGGTCTGCTGGCGGCCTGTCCTTGGGCCAGGCGCGATCTGGCGCGACTGCGCGGGATGGCGATCCAGGTCCCTCTCTTCCTGTTGTTGCTGCTGGCCGTGCTGTGGTCCCTGGGTCCCTGGGGTCCTGGCGGCCCCCATCCCGTCTGGAGCTATGTGCCTGAGAAGATGGGCGCCCTGACGGTCGATCGCTCCGCCCTGCTACTCAATGTTCTGCAGCTTCTCGGCTTGGCCTGCCTGTTCGTCGCCGCGCGCGTAGTCGGGGTTTCCGAAGCCCGCGGACGCTGGTTCCTGCGTATCGCTGTGATGGCGATCGGCGTCTATGCGACCCTGGCCTTCCTGGACCATGTCGGCCTCCGGCGCTCGAGCCGTCTGGTCGCCACCCTGCTCAGCCCCAACAGCGCCGCCACCGTGTTTGGCGGTGGCATTCTGTTGGCCGTCGCGGCGACCGCCAACCGTGTTCGCCGCCAGCGCGGCCTGGCCATGCTCAAGCGCGGCGATCCCGAGGCGGTCGCCTGTCTGGCCATTGTCGGGGTGCTTCTGACGGCCCTGCTACTGACCGCCTCCCGCGCCGGTCTGGCCGCGACCCTGGTTGGTCTGGGGCTGATGCTGGTCTGGGAGGCCATTGCTCAACGCCAACGCTTCCGCGTGGTCGCTGGCCTGGGCGCGGCGGCTCTGATCGTCGTGATCGGGGCTCTTAGCCTGCGTAGTACGGAACTGGTCGCCGAGCGCCTCAACAATACCGAGCAGGACATCTCGATCCGAACCGCGATCTTTACGCCACACTGGGAGGCCTTCCAGTCTTCGCCGTGGTTCGGGTTTGGTCTGGGCTCGTTCCCGACCGTCAATCAGCTGGTCGCCACCCAGGAAAACCTGCGCGTTCTGTTCGACGTGCGGGCCGTGCATAATCTCTATCTGCAGTGGCTGGAGGAAGGCGGCGTCTTTGGCGCCGTGGTCATGGCGCTGCTGTTCATCGCCCTGATCTGGCCGATCCTGCGCGGCGGTCTGCGAGAGGGCTCGGCGGCGACATGGGCTCGGGCCACGGCCTGCGCAGCCTTGGTCTTCCTGTTGCACGGGGTCACCGATTTCGCCCTTCAGGCGCCAGCCATCCAGGCCCTCGCCGTCCTTGTCCTCGGCGTGGTCGGATCTACGAGCGCTGGCGCGGGCCTGCCGCGTCAGGCCGATGGCCGGCTCTCGTGGGGGGCGGGCGCCGCCGCTGGCGCGGTGCTTCTGGCGTCGGTTCTGGCTACCGCGCCGATGATGGCCTCGCGCCTCGGCGGCGATCTAACGGCCTGGCCCACCGCCCCGGCCGAAGCTCTGGCGCGGCGGATCGAGACCGGTCTGGCCCGGCCGAACCTGGATGCCGTCGAACTGGACCGTCTGGACCGACTCAGCGCGCGGGAGGTGGGCCTGCGACCTGCATCGGGGGCAGCTTGGTTACGGCGCGCGGCGGTTGACCTCGCCCGGGGACAGCAAGGGGCCTCCACCATCGCTCTGGAGCGCTCCTTCGCGGTCGCGCCGCTGCAGACCAGCCTGTTCGACCGGCGGACGATGTTTGCCTACGAGCATTGGGGTGGGATCAGTCTATCGGCGCGCAGGGCCGCGATCTATCAATTGCAGATCGAGTGGCGCCGGCGCCACGCCCCCAAGCGCTTTATCGCCATGGCCAACGCCGTGCAAAATCCGGCGGGCCGGGTCGGCATGGCCCTTCAGATCGCTGTCCTGCGCATGGAGCCGCCGCCGGTCCGATAAGATCGGATCCGGGCGCCTCGTTGCGGGTGTCTGTCTTGTGGAGCCGATGGGCGGGCCGGAAGGCCGTTTGCGCCGAGACGCTAGAGCCCTTTCCGACCTGATGGCTTCATCAGGGTCGGGCGAAAAGGGCTCTAAATCAAAAGTTTAGAGCATTTTTCGATCCGATAACCGTTTCACACTTATCGGAAAATGCTCTAGTAGGCGTTCTCGGCCAGCAGCAGGTGCGGCACGGTCAGCAGCATGATGCGCAGGTCGGTGAGCAGCGACCAGTTGTCGATATAGTCGATGTCGGCCTTCACGCGATTGGCCATGTCGTCCACGTCGTTGGTCGCGCCGCGCAGGCCCTTGATCTGGGCGAGGCCCGTGAGGCCCGGGCGAGCCTGAAAGCGCATCTGATAGGCCGGGATCAGCGCGCCGTAATAGGCGTCGTGTGCCTGGGCGTGCGGACGCGGCCCGACCAGCGACATGTCGCCCTTCAGGACGTTCATAAGTTGGGGCAGCTCGTCGATGCTGGTGGCGCGTATCAGCTTACCGATGCGGGTGATGCGGTCGTCGTCGCGCTTGGCCTGAACGACACTGTCGCCGTTCTCCTCGCAACGCATCGAGCGCAGCTTGTAGATGATGAAGGTCTTGCCGTTCAGCCCGCCGCGGGTCTGGCGGAACAGGGCCGGTCCCCGCGACTCCAGCCGGATCAGCAGAGCAGCAAGCAACAGAACGGGGAGGAAGAAGAAAAGTAGTAAAGCCGACGCGAGAACGTCACAGAAACGCTTGATTGGATCGACAGCGACACGCGGCAGAAATGTCGCGGGGTCGCGTTTCAGAACTTCCGTGTTCCAGGCCCCACTCACCGCGTGATCCCCGCCATGCGCTGGCTGAAGAAACATTCCCAAGCCATCCACAAACTGTTTATCGCAGTGCGGCGAAGGCGTCACTTCTAAACCGTAGGTTAACTATAGATTGCGTTAGCGCTGCGTAAACGCTGTTCGTTAGTGGGAACTTAGCGCTCGCTCACTAGGCTGGAGGCGATAGGAGCGCCCCATGTCGATGATCCCGGCCGAACTTTCCGCGATGCAGTCCGTGACGGGAACCGCCGCCGGCGGGATCAGGCGCCTGCCGCGCGCCCTCGGATGGTTGTCGGCTGCTGTCGTCTCGGCCGGGTTCTGGGGCCTGGCGGTCGAAGCGATCCGCCTAGTGTCTTAACAACCGCTACTTTCCCTCGTTCTCTGAACGACCAAAAGCCCCGGAGATTTCTCCGGGGCTTTTCGTTTGTCCCAACCCCTGGCCGCCGCCTTGGAAAGGGGGGGGGCGGCCAGGGCGTGGCAGTTTTTCTAGAGCATTTTCCGATAAGTGTGAAACGGTTATCGGATCGAAAAATGCTCTAAACTTATGATTTAGAGCCCTTTTCGCCCGACCCTGATGAAGCCATCAGGTCGGAAAGGGCTCTAGCTGACGGTGGTCCAGGCGCTGGAGCCGGCGACCTGGCGCTGGATCCAAGTGTAACCGAGGTCGGCCCAGGGGGTGGGCCACGGCGTCAGGTTGTCGAGCACCACGTCGCCGGATTCAAAGGCGACGACCAGAACCGCGTGGCGCTCTCCGCGGCGGGTGACGGCGACGGCCATCGACAGGGCTTCGGCAGGAACGCCGGCCTCGATCAGGCGGCGGCGCTTTTCGAGGGCGTAGTCCTCGCAGTCGCCATACATCTGGCCGTCGATGACGCGCGGCAACGACCAGAATTCCGGCATGCCATAGAGGTCGAAGTCGCTGGACTTGCGAACGTCGCGGTTCACGTCGCGATTGATGTTGGTGATCAGCTTCAGCTGGCCCTTGTCCAGTTGAGCCGGACCGGCCGCCATCAGGATCGGCGCCGGGACGGACTGGCGGACGACGCCGGCGGGCAGGAAGTCCTCGACCGCTTCGGGGCGATAGGCCTGCAGGCTCTCGACGACGATCAGACCCATCTCGGTGGCTTCGGCGGCGGCATCCGACGCCTGACGCCCGGCGGCGGCGATGACCATCGGCCAGGTCCGGCCCAGCGACGAGGTGCTGAGCGCCGTCATGGCCAGGGTGGTGGTCGGGGCGATCAAGGCGGCGGGCGCTCCGCAGCTGGCCTGGTTCTGCCCGCACAGATGGGTGAAGCCGGGAGGAGCCTCCACCGTTTCGCCGCGCGCCATGAAGGGCCGGGTTCCGGCGTGTACGATCGTGGCCGTTGCCAAGACAATAGCAACGCTGGCGAACTGGATGAGTTGTTTGCGGATATTCATCGAAACATCGCCCTTAATGACGACGTAACAATGCAATTATAGACCAATTATCGGCTTAAAAAGACTGGTGATTTGAGGATGAATACATGTGGTGACTAAGAAATTAAGAATAATGAAATGAGAATAACTGTGGTGAACGCTAGGTATTAGAGTGTGGTATACTGGCTGGTAACGTTCTTCGGCGGGTGGTTGATGGAACTTCCCGTCTCAGGCAAGTTGCGCCCCGCCTCATTGGGCGGTCGAAGCGCCCGAGTGGACAGTGATGAAGTTCAAGTTTTTCCGCCCCAAGCCCAGCCCGGCGGCCGCCGCCTCGACGGAGGGGCGCGTCGTCTACGCGATCGGCGACATCCACGGCTATCTGGACCTGCTGGATGATCTGCTGGACACGATCGCGCGGGATTTCGCCGCGCTGCATCGTCAGGACCGGCCGGTCCTGGTGTTCGTAGGCGACTATGTGGATCGCGGCCCGGCCTCGCGCGGGGTCATCGACCGGCTGATCGCCTTAACGACCGCCTCGGCCCATCAGGGGGCGTTCGAGGTCCGCGCCCTGATGGGCAACCACGAACAGACCATGCTGTCGTTCCTGGACAATCCGGAGGCTGGCGCGGCCTGGGTCGAGTTCGGCGGCGGCGAGACCATGACGTCCTACGGCGTGGCCCGGCCGATCGGTCGGGTGGATCAGGACGCCTGGCGTGACATCCAGGCCAGTTTTCAGACCCAGGTGCCGGCCAGCCATGTAGCCTTCCTTCAGGCGCTGGAGCTGTCGGCGACCTATGGAGACTACTTCTTCGTTCATGCCGGCGTTCGGCCGGGTGTGCCGTTGGACCGTCAGAAGTCCGAGGATCTGCTGTGGATCCGCAACGACTTTCTCTCGCAGCCACATCGGTTGCCCTGCGTCGTCGTTCACGGCCACACGCCGGATGAAGAGCCCTTCATCGGTTCAGACCGAATTAATATTGATACAGGAGCCTATGCGACGGGCGTTCTCACCGCCGTTCGCTTGATCGAAGGGCCACCGGTCATACTTCAGGCCCGAAAGTCTCGTAGCGCTTAAGTCGCATGCTTGTCGCTGCTCTGCTCTCGTGTCATGACACGCGGCAGGGACACGCTTATTCAGAGACTTCAATCCGATGACTATCGTCAGACGAAACCTAAATTGGCTCTTTGTCCTGTTGGTGAGTGTGCTGGTCTTCGGGGCGCTGAGCGCCGCGCCAGCTCGCGCTCAGCAACCGCCGTCCGCTGCCGCTCAGGACGGCGACTATCTCCTGGGCTCCAGCGACAAGGTCCGCGTCACCGTCTATGGCGAGCCGACGCTGTCGGGCGAGTTCTTCGTCACGGGCAGCGGCATGGTCTCCCTGCCGCTGATTGGCGAGGTCAAGGCCTCCGGCCTCAGCCTGCGCCAGTTCCAGGACGCCGTGCAACGCTCGCTGAGCGACGGTTATCTGAAGGAGCCCCGCGTTAGCGCTGAGGTGCTCACCTTCCGGCCGTTCTACATTCTGGGTGAAGTGACCAAGCCGGGCACCTATCCCTATACCTCGGGCCTGACGGTCATGAACGCGGTCGCCACCGCTGGCGGCTACACCTATCGCGCCGAAAAGAGGCAGGTCTTCGTAAAGCGTAATGGCGCGAGCGAAGAAACCAAGATGGAACTGACGCCGTCGGTCACCGTCGCGCCCGGAGACACCATCCGGATTGGCGAACGTTTCTTCTAGTCCAGGGCGAGCGTCGCCCGGCGCTCTTCCTTTGCGGGTCATCCGCCGGCGCCCGCAAGGGCGCCGCGCGGGATGAATTTCGCATCTGCGACAAAATGCCCATTTCAGTTATTGCATCGCGGCAATGCTGCTCTGAGCCCGGCGAACTCTGCCGTACGCCGGGCTCGATACAAGCCTCAACCTTGACCATGAGCTGACACCAAGTCCGCCAGCCGCCGACTGTTTGGCTGTGTGGGGGCGGAAATTGTTCAACGCCGGCACAATGGCGCATATTGGGTCAATATTAGCGGGAAGTGTTGGAGCCTTCACTCTATTGCACTTGAAAACAAATGGAAACTGATGCGCGGATGACCGCGTTCTCCGAACGCCACTTACTTTCTGTTTACTGTCTTGACGCCATGTCCCCAGCAGGAAAACCCGGCAGCAACCGGGGTCGGGGATAAACACATGTCGAACAAAACCAAGCCTGGCGTCTTAGCGCTTTGCGCCCTGGCGCTCGCCGCCGCGCCGCTGAGCGCCCATGCCGACGCCGCCAAGGACCTGCAGGTCGCGGGCCGCGCACTGACCTTCCTTGAAAACGGCCCGACCGGCAAAGCCACGCTCGGCGTCGTCTTCGATCCGTCCAAGCCGGCCTCCGTCGCCGAGAAGAACGCCGTCATGGCCGCCATCGGCAGCGGCATGAGCGCCGGTTCGCTGACCATCGTCGGCAAGGCCGTGGAAGCTGGCGATGTCGCCGGCGTCTCGGGCGTGGCCGCCCTCTACATCACCACCGGCGTCAATGCCGGCCCGGTCGGCGCCGCCGCCAAGGGCAAGAAGATCGTAACCATCGGATCCGACGTCTCCTGCGCCACCAGCGGCGCCTGCGTGATGAGCGTCTCGGCTGATCCCAAGGTGGAAATCGTGGTCAGCCGCTCGGCGGCCGCTGCGGTCGGCGCGGTCTTCAAGGCCGCCTTCCGCATGATGATCCGCGAAGTCTGACCCCAGCGTTCGAAAGAGACAAACCCATGAAAACGACTCTCTTCGCCGGCGCTTCGGTCGGCTTCCTCATCCTCGCCTCGGCCACCGCCGCTTCCGCCCAGTCGATCGACTATGGCGCGATGCAGCAGCTGTTCAACGAGCCCGTCACCACCAGCGCCACCGGCTCGCCGCAACGCTCGACCGAGGTTCCGGTCGCGATGGAGATCATCTCCGCCGCCGACATCAAGCGCTCGGGCGCGACCGACCTGCCGACCATCCTCAGCCGCGTGGCCGGCCTGGACGTGCTGAACGCCGGCGCCGCCGGTTCCGACATCAGCGTCCGCGGCTATAACAAGGGCATGTCGCCCCGCCTGCTGGTGCTGATCAACGGCCGCCAGGTCTATCTGGACCACTACGGCTACACCGCCTGGGCGACCCTGCCGGTGCAGCTGGAAGAAATCCGCCAGATCGAAGTCGTCAAGGGCCCCAACAGCGCCCTGTTCGGCTTCAACGCCGTGGGCGGCGTGGTCAACATCATCACCTTCAACCCGAAGTTCGACAATGTTGGATCGGTCACCGTCCGCGCTGGCGCCGGCGGCCATCAAGAGATCTCGGCCGTCAAGACCATCAAGCTGGGCGACAAGTTCTCGGCCCGCCTGTCGGCCGGCGCCGTCCAGATGGACGAGTGGAAGAACAACATCGCCGGCCTGAGCAACAGTCAGCTGACGGACCCAGCCCGGGTTTCCGCCAATCTCGACACCCTGACCCAGCTCAACGACAAGACCGAGCTGCGCATCGAAGGCTCGTGGTCCAACACCCAGATCAGCGAAGTCATTTCCAGCGCCGCCTACTCGCCGAGCAAATATGTGACGAGCTCGATCAAGGGCGCCCTGGCTTCGGAAACCAAGCTGGGCACGCTGGAGCTATCGGCCTACCGCAACACCCTGGCGGCCAAGCATCTGGTCGCCGGCCAGCGGGCCAGGTTCGACAACGAGATCACCGTGGTCAGCGTCCAGGACCTGTTCAAGGTCGGCGCCGCTCACACCTTCCGCGTCGGCGGCGAATACCGCCACAACGAGGTCAACACCGCCCCCATCGGTGGCGCAACGGTGTCCTATGACGTCTTCGCGGCGTCGGGCATGTGGACCTGGGCGATCACCGACAAGCTGTCGACGACCGCAGCGGTTCGCCACGACACCCTGCAACTGGAGCGCACGGGCGTGTTCCCGACCGGCTTTACCCCGCGCACCAATGCGGCGTGGGACCGTAAGGTCAAGGAAGCCAGCTACAATCTGGGCCTAGTCTATCGTCCGACCTCGCTCGACTCCGTGCGCATGACGGTTGCTCGCGGCGTGCAGGTTCCGACCCTGATCGACTTTGGCGCGGTCCAGTTGAAGGCGTCCGTAGGCCCCTTCACCATCGGCGTCGCCGGCAACCAGAACCTGCTGCCTTCGATCGTCACGAACTACGAACTGGGCTATGATCGCGCCCTGCCGGCCCTGAACGCCAAATTCGGCGCTTCGGTGTTCGTGCAGAAGACGCAAGATGTGAAGGGCCAGCCGTCTGCGGCGCAGCTCGACGTCGCCCCGACGGCTACCAGCCTCCCGCTGATCAGCTATCGCAACATCGGCGACTCGCAAATGGCCGGCATCGAAGTGAAGGCCTCGGGCAAGATCGCCGGCGGCTTTCACTGGAGTGGCGACTACACCTGGACCGACGTCGATGACAAGCCGAAGGCCGGCTATTCGCCGATCATCCGCACTGCGGCGTTCGAGCTGATGACCCCTACCTATCGCGGCAATATCGCGTTCGGCTGGGAGAACGACCAGTGGGCCGCCGATGGCTTCCTGCGCCATGTCGGCGACTTCCAGAACAGCATCGGTTCGACCCTGTCGCAGGTCGATAGCTATGTCGCCCTCGGCGGCCGGGTGGCTCGTCAGTTCGAGCAAGGCTTCACGGTCGCGATCAGTGGCCAGAACCTGTTGGAGGAACGCGCGCGCCACACCGCCGGTCTCGAGGCCGAGCGTCGCGTGTACCTGACCCTGACCAAGGGCTGGTAAGCGTCATCTAGGCGCTAGATGAGCGAAGGGCTCCGTCGAAAGACGGGGCCCTTTTTCGTTGGGGCTCAGGCGTCGTCGCCGGCCTCGACCACGCCGCGCATGTGGTCCAGCCAGTCGGGCTCGCCGGCCGCGACCTGGATGAAGGCCCGGGCCAGCTCCTCGGTGGCCTCGCCCAGATTGTACTTGTTGTCGCTGAATCGCAGCAGGACGCTCTCGATATAGCGGTCCAGCAGGACACGGTCGTCGCCGATGAGGTTGTTGCGCATGACGGCAGCCTAGTCCTCTGACGAGGGCAAAGCCATGGCTCACCAGTCGTCGCGCTTCTTCTTCTTGCCCAGGCCGAGAAGCCCCGGATAGGGACCCTTGCCGGTGCGGTACAGGCACCAGTCGTCGTCCGTCTTGCACACCTTGTCGAAGGCGGCCTTTTTCTCCGGATCGATCACGGCGTAAAGCGCCGGACCGTTCTTGTTCTTCTCGCCCAGCGTCTCGGCGCAGGCCCCGCGTTCGGCCCTCGTCAGGGCCAGGGCGTCGGCGTTGCGGCAACCGAGAGCGTTCCGCGCCGCCTCGCGCAGCGCCTCGCCGCCGCCCGTCAGGCCGCGCGCCTTGAAGCCGGGCGGAGCGGTGGCGTCAGCGGGAGGGGACGGAGTGGGCGTGGTGAGGGGGGTCGCGGCGGGCGCGGATGGAGCGGCTGCGGTGGACCGGGCCGGCGCTGCCTGCGCCGGTCGGACGGGTTCCGGTTCTGTCGGGATGGGCTGGTCCGGCCGCAGCAGTTCCACACTCAGCACCGGCGGTTCGACCAGCGGCGGCATGACCCGCACGCCGGCAATGAGACCGCCAAGGATCAGCAGGTGAGCGCCCAAGGAGGCCAGGACGATCCACGGCGTCGTGCTGCGCCGCCGTCGCGCAGGCCTGTCGGCGATCAGGGCGAGGGCCGCCAGCATCCGTGTCTGTCTCGCCCGTCCAAACGAGCGTCACGGATAGGGAGGCGGTGCGGCGCAAGCATGGCCACAACGTCTCGCGGCTGAAATGAAAAGGGCCCGGCGTCGCCGCCGGGCCCTCTCATGTTTCAACGTCGATGGAAGCTTAAGCCGCCGCCTTCGTCTTGACGCCGAAGCGGCTGTAGAAGGTCTCGCCGTTGGCGGCCATTTCGCGAAGAAGCTTCGGCGGCGTAAAGCGCTTGCCGAACTTCTGGGCCAGGGCGTCGCAGCCCTCGACGAAGGCCGTCAGGCCAATGCCGTCGATCATGCTGACAGGACCGCCGGTCCAGGGCGCGAAGCCCCAGCCCAGGATCGCGCCGACATCGGCTTCGCGCGGATCGACGATGACGCCTTCCTCGAAGCAGCGGGCGGCTTCCACGGCCTGACGATACAGAAGCCGCGTGCGGATCTCCTGGATCAAGGCCGCGTCGACGTCCTTGGTGGTCACCGGCATCAGGTCGGCGAGGCCCGGCCAGATGCGCTTCTGACCACCTTCGGGATAGTCATAGAAGCCCTTGCCGTTCTTGCGGCCCAGGCGACCCAGTTCGACCACCATCTTTTCCAGGACGGGGGCGAAAGGACGTTCTTCGTACTTGTCGCCGAGGTCCTTCTTGGTCTGCTCGCCGATCTTGTAGGAGAGGTCCAGCGCAACGTCGTCGTTCATCTCCAGCGGACCACGCGGCATGCCGGTGGCGCGGCCGACATTGTCGATGATAGCGGGGGCGATGCCCTCGGCCATCATTTCCAGGCCTTCCTGCACGAAGGTGCCGAAGCAGCGCGACGTGTAGAAGCCACGGCTGTCATTGACGACGATCGGGGTCTTCTTGATCTTCAGGACGTAGTCGATCGACTTGGCCAAGGCCTCCTGCGACGTCTGCTCGCCCATGATGATCTCGACCAGGCCCATCTTGTCGACCGGCGAGAAGAAGTGGATGCCGATGAACGAGGCCGGGCGCACTGACGCCTTCGACAGGCCGGTGATCGGCAGGGTCGAGGTGTTGGAGCCGAAGATGGCGGTGTCGGCCAGCTGAGCTTCGGCCTTCTTGGTGACCTCGGCCTTCACTTCGCGGTTTTCGAACACGGCCTCGACGACCAGGTCCGAACCCTTGACCAGCTCATAGTCCGTGGTCGCCGTGATCAGGCTGAGGATCTTCTCACCCTTCTCTGCGGTCATTTTCCCGCGCGAGACGGCCTTCTTGACCAAGCCTTCGGCGTAGGACTTGCCCTTGTCGGCGGCTTCTTGAGTTTGGTCGATCAGCACGCTCTCGATGCCGGCCATGGCCTGCACATAGGCGATGCCCGCGCCCATCATGCCGGCGCCCAGGACGGCGACCTTCTTGACGTCGTAGTGCGGCACGCCGGCCGGACGACCCGAGCCCTTGCCCAGCTCCTGCAAGCTGAGGAACAGGGTGCGGATCATGCCCTTGGCCTGCGGCGTCATCATGGTCTTGAGGAAGTAGCGGGTCTCGATCCGCAGGGCGGCGTCGAACGGCACCTGGGTGCCCTCATAGACCGCCTTCATGATGTTCAGCTGGGCCGGATAGTTGCCATAGGTCTGCTTGCGCAGCATGGCGTTGCCCATCACGAACACCTGGCTGCCGGTCGGGCTGTGAGGGCCGCCGCCGGGCAGCTTGAAGTCCTTCTTGTCCCACGGGGCGACGGGATCGCCCTTGGTCTTGACCCAGGTCTTGGCGGCCTCGACCACCTGGTCGGCGGGCACGACTTCATGCACCACCTTCAGGCCCAGGGCCTCGGCCGGGCTCATCGACTTGCCTTCCAGCAGGTAGGGGGCGGCGGCCATCACGCCGATCAGGCGCGGCAGACGCTGGGTGCCGCCGGCGCCGGGCAGGAGGCCGACCTTGGCTTCCGGCAGGGCCAGCTGGATCTTGGGATTGTCGGCCACGACGCGATAGTGGCAGGCCAGGGTGATCTCCAGCCCGCCGCCCATGGCCAGGCCGTTGATGGCCGCGGCCACCGGCTTGCCGCAGGTCTCGATGGCGCGGAACGCCTTGTTGAGCGCAAAGCCCATCTCGAAAGCGGCCTTCAGGCCTTCTTCGCCGGTCTTGCCGCCGGTGATGCCGCCGGAGCCGCCCAGTTCGCCCAGGTCAGCGCCGGCGCAGAAGCCGGTCGCCTTGCCCGAGGTGATGACCGCGCCCTTGATAGCGGGATCGGACTTGAGGGTCTCGGCGATCTCGCCGACTTCCTTGATGACTGCGGCGGTCAGGGTGTTCATCGTCCGGCCGGGCACGTCGAAAGTGACCAGGGCCACGCCGTCGGAATCGACCTCGATCTTGAAGTTTTCCATGGTGTTAGCTCCTTAGACGCGTTCGATGACGGTGGCGGTGCCCATGCCGGCGCCGACGCACAGGGTGATCAGGGCGGTTTCCTTGTCGGAGCGCTCCAGCTCGTCGAGCATGGTGCCCAGGATCATCGCGCCGGTCGCGCCCAGGGGGTGGCCCATGGCGATGGCGCCGCCGTTGACGTTCATCTTGTCGTGCGGGATGTCCAGCGCCTGCATCATGCGCAGGACAACGGCGGCGAAGGCTTCGTTCAGCTCATAGAGATCGATGTCGGAGACCTCCATCTTCAGCTTCTTGAGCAGCTTCTCGGTGACCAGCGAGGGCCCCGTCAGCATGATCGAGGGCTCCGAACCGATCGAGGCTGCGCCCTTGATGCGGGCGCGGGCCTTGAGACCCAGGGCATCGCCCATTTCCTTGGTGCCGATCAGGACGCCGGCGGCGCCGTCGACGATGCCCGAGCTGTTGCCGGCGTGGTGGACGTGATTGACCTTTTCCACCTGCGGATAGCGCTGGGTGACCACGGCGTCGAAGGCCATGTCGCCCATGCCCTGGAACGAGGCGTTCAGCGACGCCAGGGTCTGCATGGTGGTGGAGCCGCGCACGGTCTCGTCATGGTCCAGGATGGTGATGCCCAGCTGATCCTTGACGCCGACCACTGACTTGCGGAAGCGGCCGTCAGCCCACGAGGCAGCGGCGCGGCGCTGGCTTTCGACGGCATAGGCGTCGACGTCGTCGCGGCTGAAGCCGTACAGCGAGGCGATCAGGTCGGCTGAGACGCCCTGTGGCGCGAAATAGGTCTTGAAGGCGCTGGAAGGGTCGGTCGGCCAGGCGCCGCCGTCGCTGGCCATGGGCACGCGGCTCATGCTCTCGACGCCGCCGCCGATCGCCAGTTGGGCCTCGCCGGAGGCAACCTTGGCGGCGGCCATGTTCACGGCTTCCAGGCCCGAGGCGCAGAAGCGGTTGATCTGGACGCCGGCGACGCTCTCGGCGTAATCGGCGGTCAGGACGGCGGTGCGGGCGATGTCGGCGCCTTGTTCGCCCACCGGCGAGACGCAGCCCAGGACGACGTCGTCGACATAGGAGGTGTCGAGGTTGTTGCGGTCGCGGAGGGCTTCCAGGACCTGGCTGGCCAGGGACAGGGCGGTGATCTCATGCAGAGATCCGTCCTTCTTGCCCTTGCCGCGCGGTGTGCGCACGGCGTCGAAGATGTAAGCGTCGGCCATTTGATGGCTCCTTCCTGCGTATCTTTTTAAACGGGGTGTGGGGCAAGCGCCGGTTCGACCCGCACATCCGTGCGAACCGAATTGGCGATGAAACAGGCGTGGTGGGCGGCCTCGTGCAGGCCGTCCAGGGTCGCGGCGTCGGGCTCGGCGCCGTCGAAGACGATGTCGGGTCGCAAGGTGACCGTGCTGATCCAGTAGGCGCCGTGGTCGTTCTTGTCCATCACGCCTTCGGCCGTGTCGGCATAGGCGGTGATCACGAACTTCGCCCGGCGGGCCAGGTCCAGAAAGGTCAGCATGTGGCAGGACGACAGGGCCGCGACGAACATTTCTTCCGGATCGACGCCGGCCGGGTCCGACCACGGCAGCGGCACAACCGACGGCGAGGACGAGCCCGTGGTCGTTACGCCGCCATCGAACGACAGCGTATGGGCGCGGCTGTAGCGACCTTTGGGAAAGTCCGCGTCCGGCTCTAGAGCCCAAGAGATGGTCGCGGTGTAGACCGACATTATTTCCAGGTCCCGATGGGCGACTTGGCGATCTGGGCGCACTTGAGCCCGCGTGCGCCGGCCTTGGCGCTGTAGGTGACGCGCTGGCCAAACTCGGGGGCGGGCAGGGCGCAGGCGGTGAAGCCCGAAGTGGTCACCTCAAGGTTCCAGGTCGCGATCTTCGAACGCAGCAGGTTGTTGCAGACGTCGCTGCCCGGCGTCAGCGGCAGCTTGAACTCGCCGGGCTGGGGGCGCTTGCCAACCAGCTTGCCGGAAAAGGTCAGGGGTCTGCGGCCGCCCTTCTCGGCGCGCACGCAGACAACAGCGGCGCGAGCGTCGGGAGCGGGCTTGGCGGCGGGAGCGGCCGCCTGGGCCATCATCAAGACGATATCGATCATAGCGTCCTCGCGATCAGGATCTTCATCACCTCGTTGGTGCCGCCATAGATCCGCTGAACGCGGCTGTCGCGGTACATCCGGGCGATCGGATACTCGTTCATGAAGCCGTAGCCGCCAAACAGCTGCAGGCAGCGGTCGACGATCTTGTTCTCCAGGTCGCTGACCCAGTACTTGGCCATCGAGGCGGTCGAGGCGTCCAGCTTGCCGGCCAGATGCTGCTCGATACAGTGGTTGGTGAAGACCCGGGCGACGGTCGCCTCTGTCTTGCACTCGGCCAGCACGAACTGGGTGTTCTGGAAGTCGATGATCGCCTTGCCGAACGCCTTGCGGTCCTTGACGTAGGCGATGGTCAACTCCAGCGCCCGCTCGATGGTGGCCATGCCCTGGACGGCGATGTTCAGCCGCTCCTGGGGCAGCTGGCCCATCAGCTGGAAGAAGCCCCGGCCCTCGTCGCCGCCCAGCAGGTTCCCGGCCGGCACCTTGACGTCGTTGAAGAACAGCTCGGAGGTGTCCTGGGCTTCGTGGCCCATCTTGTCGAGGTTGCGGCCGCGCTCGAAACCTTCGCAATTGTCGGTCTCGACGATCACCAGCGAGGTGCCGCGCGCGCCGGCGGTGACGTCGGTCTTGACGACCACGATGATCAGATTGGCGGTCTGGCCGTTGGTGATGAAGGTCTTGGACCCATTGATCACGTACTGGTCGCCGACCAGCTTGGCGGTGGTCTTGATGCCTTGCAGGTCGGACCCGGCGCCGGGCTCGGTCATGGCGATGGCGCCGACCAATTCGCCGGTGGCCATGCGCGGCAGCCAGCGCTGCTTCTGGTCCTCGGAGCCGTATTCGAGGATGTAGGGCATGACGATGGCGTTGTGCAGGCTGATGCCGAAGCCATCCACGCCCTTCAGGCCCAGCTGCTCCATCAGCACCACCTCGTGGCGATAGTCGCCGCCGGCCCCGCCATATTCTTCAGGGATCGACAGGCCCAGCAGGCCCGCTGCGCCAGACTTGGTCCACATGTCGCGGTCGACGACGTGGTTCTTGCGCCACGTCGCGACCACGGCCTCGGGGGCGTGCTCGTCGAAGAACTTGCCGATCGCATCTTCGAAGATGACGATGTCTTCCTCGGCCATGAAGGCCGGCTTGGCGACGTCGAGCACACCCATGATCAGAAAGCCTCCGCAGGCAAGGCCATCAGGGTTTCGGACCCGGTCTTCAGCTTGGTCAGGTGAGCGCCGGCATCGGGCAGGACGCGCTCGATGAAGTAGCGGGCGGTGATCAGCTTGGTCGAATAGAACGGGTCAGACGAGCCGGCCGCGATCTTGGCCTGGGCCGCCTTGACCTGCAGCGCCCACATATAGGCCAGGCCCGTCAGGCCAAAGAGATGCATGTAGTCGGTCGAGGCCGCGCCGGCGTTGTCAGGATTCTGCAGGCCGTTCTGCATCAGCCACATGGTGCCGTCCTGCATCTGCGCCTTCACTTCGGCCAGGGCGACGATGAAGGGTTTCAAGCCTTCGTCGCTGTCGTTTTCGCCGATGAACTGGTCGATTTCCTGGAAGAAAGTCATTACCGCGCGGCCACCCTTGGAGGCCAGCTTGCGGCCGACCAGGTCCAGGGCCTGCACGCCATTTGTGCCTTCATAGATCAGGGCGATACGGCAATCGCGCATGAACTGGCTGACCGGGAAGTGCTCGGTAAAGCCGCTGCCGCCATGCACCTGCACCGCGTCGGAACAGACCTTGAAGCCCTTGTCGGTGAGGTAGCCTTTCAGCACCGGCGTCATCAGGCTCATATAGTCGGAGGCCTTTTCACGGACCTTTTCGTCGGGATGGGCGTGGGCCAGGTCGCCGTGCAGGGCGGTCCAGAACAGGAAGGCGCGCCCCCCCTCGATCAGGGCGCGGCTCTCCAGCAGCATGCGACGCACGTCGGGGTGGACAATGATCGGATCTGCCGGGCCGTCGGCGTTCTTGGGCCCCGTGAGCGAGCGGCCCTGCAGGCGGTCCTTGGCGAAGGCGGCGGCGGCCTGATAGGCGGCCTCGCCCTGGGCCACGCCCTGCATGCCGACGCCCAGCCGGGCCTCGTTCATCATCACGAACATGATCTTCAGGCCGGCGTTCTCGCCGCCGATCAGCCAGCCCTTGGCGTCGTCATATTGCATGACGCAGGTGGCGTTGCCGTGAATGCCCATCTTCTCTTCAAGGCCGACGCACTTGGCGCCGACATTGCGCTCGCCCACCGAGCCGTCTTCCTTGGGCAGGAACTTGGGCACGATGAACAGGCTGATGCCCTTCACGCCGGCCGGGGCGCCTTCGATGCGGGCCAGGACGAGGTGGACGATGTTGTCGGCCATGTCGTGCTCGCCGGCCGAGATCCAGATTTTCTGGCCGGTGATGCGATAGCTGCCGTCAGCCTCCGGAACCGCCTTGGTGCGCAGCAGGCCAAGATCGGTGCCGCAGTGCGGCTCGGTCAGGTTCATGGTGCCGGTCCATTCGCCGGTCACCATCTTGGGCAGATAGAGTTCCTTCTGCGCGTCCGTGCCGCCCGTGTGGATGGCCGAATAGGCGCCGTGGGCCAGGCCCGGATACATCGAGAACGCCATGTTGGCCGAACTCGACATCTCGCTGAACGCCAGGTTCACGACGTGCGGCAGGCCCTGGCCGCCATAGGCCGGGTCGGAGCCCAGGCCGGTCCAGCCGCCTTCGCACAGCTGCTTGTAGGCTTCCTTGAAGCCCGGCGGCGTCGTGACCTCGTTGGTCGCCGGGTCCAGCACGCAGCCGACCTTATCGCCGACGGTGTTCAGCGGGGCCAGGACCTCGCCGGTGAACTGGGCGGCGGCTTCCAGGATCTGCTCGACCGTGTCGAACGAGGCGTCGGCGAAGGCCGGCAGCTGGCCGTGCTGATCGATGTTCAGCATGTCGCGCAGGATGAAGACGTGGTCGCGAACGGGCGCCTGGTAGGTCATGGAAGGTCCTGGAAGAGAGAGGGCAGAAAGAGAGAGGGGAAACTTACTTGCCGAGCACGGCGTCCGCGTGACCATCCAGCCGGGCGCGCAGCACCTGGTCGTAGTCGGCGGCGCGGGGCAGCAGGTCCGGGCGGATCTCGGTCAGGCGCTGTTCGAGGCGGGCGCAGGCCTGATGCAGCTCGATCAGGGCGCCGTCGATGTCCTCGCGCTGTTGCTCCAGCGCCGTGGCGCGCTCGCGGAACTTCTTCAGCGACCGGGCCATCTGGGCCGCGCCCTCGTCGTTCTCGTCATAGAGGTCCAGTAGTTCGCGGATTTCCGACAGCGACAGGCCCACGCGCTTGCCGCGCAGGATTAGCTGCAGGCGGACGCGGTCTTTGTGGGAATAGACGCGATTGAGGCCTTCGCGAGCCGGCGACAGCAGGCCCTTGTCCTCATAGAAGCGCAGCGCCCGGGGCGTGGCTTTGAATTCGTTGCAAAGATTGCGGATCGTGAAGGTGCGCTCGGGGCGACGAAGGTCAGCCAACATAGAAACCTCCCAAGAGGAAAGGCCCCGCTACACGGCGAGGCCGCTTTGTTATCGTTGATTACCTTATGCCCGGTTTCCGCAGACGTCAACGTTTACGTAAACGTCAACTCGAGGGCGTCGGGATAGGTTTACTTTCCTAAGCTCAAGGTTTATTTTCCTGTTGCCTGGAACCGCCGGACCTCACGCCATGACGGCCCTTTCGCATACCGAAATCTGGACCGCCATCGATGCGCTCGCAAAGCGTTTCGACATGAGCCCCTCGGCCATGGCCAAGATGGCGGGGCTGGACCCCACCAGTTTCAACCGCTCCAAGCGCATGTCGGCCGACGCCGACGCCCGCCCCCGCTGGCCCTCGACCGAGAGCCTGGCCAAGGTGCTGGAGGCCACCGGCGTGGGTTTCTCTGAATTCGCCGCCCTGACCGAGGCGACCAAGCGCCCGCCGGCCCGCGGCGTGCCGCTGCTGGGCTTCGCCCAGGCGGGGTCGGACGGCTTTTTCGACGATGCGGGCTTTCCCGCCGGCGAGGGCTGGGACGAGATCGCCTTTCCCGGCCTGCAGGAAGACGGCGTCTATGCGCTGGAGATCGCCGGCGACTCGATGGTCCCGGTGTTTCGCGACGGCGACCGCATTCTGGTCTCGCCGTCCATCGAGCCGCGCCGGGGCGACCGGGTGGTGGTCAAGACCAATGCGGGGGAAGTGATGGCCAAGGAACTGGCGCGGGTCACCGCCCGGACGATCGAGCTGACGTCACTGAACCGGGACTATGGCGACCGCGTGCTGGAGCGCGGCGACGTCGCCTGGATCGCCCGCATCCTCTGGGCCAGCCAGTAATCGGGGGCCAGCCAGAAGCCAGACGCCGTCAGGTGCGCGGGCAGCTGCCGTGCTGGCCGGCAATATAGGCCAGCAGGTCGCCTTCCCAGGGGGCGTCGCAGGACACGTCGACCCGGTAGGAGTTCCAGGTGTCGTTGTGCGCGGCTTCCACGTGGGCGGCCGGGAATTTGCTGGTCAGATCTCCGAGCAGAGAATCGAATTCCGAACGGTCTGACGGGCGAAGGGTGAACGAAGCCATTGGACTAACCTTGGGGTTCTGATCCCGGAACCTTACGCCCGCAATTGCGGACATTCCCTTAACCAGCAATTCAGCCTTTGTTCATCTTACCGGACATGGTGTCGCAGTCGCGAGGACTCACCCAGCGCGGGTAAGCTGGGCTTTAGATGCGCGTGGTGAGGGCTTTGAGTCTCAAACCCCCCGCTCTCCCCGCATGCTCCCTGGGCTGTATCTGGGCCCCGGCTTTCGCCGGGGAGAGCGGGATAATAAAGGGGCTTCTACCCCAGCTTCTCGTCGATCAGGGCAATCGTCCGATCAAGCCCGAAGATCGCCGCGAACGAGCCGAAGCGCGGACCCTGGCTCTGACCCAGCAGTACTTCGTACAGGGCCTGGAACCAGGCGCGCAGCGGCTCGAAGTCGTGGTCCTTGCCGACCGCGAACACCTCGTTCTGGATCAGCTCGGCGTCTTGGCAACCGGCTGGCAGAGCAGCCAGACGAGCGCGAAGATCAACGATCGCCGCGCGCTCCTTGTCGTCCGGCGCGCGGAAGGTCTTCGAGGGCTTCACGAAGTCCTCGTAGTAATTGATCGCGTAGCCGGCCAGACGGTCCAGCAACGGCTGGGTCTGCGGCGTCGCGCCGCCCACATAACGGCCCAGGAAGCCCCACAGGATGTCCTTGGTCGAGGCGTCGGCGGCCGAAACCAGATTCAGCATCAGGCTGAACGACACCGGCGAGCCCTGCTGCGGCGGCGTGCCTGAGTGAACATGCCAGGCCGGGTTGTCGACCTGCTTGTTCGGCTCCTGCTTGGCATAGGCGTCCAACTGCTGGAGATATTCGTCGGTCGCCTTGGGGATGACGTCGAAATAGAGCTTCTTGGCCGACTTCGGCGACTGGAACATGTAGTAGGCCAGGCTCTCGGGCGCGCCATAGCGCAGCCACTCGTCCATGGTCAGGCCGTTGCCCTTGGTCTTGGAGATCTTCAGGTTGTTCTCGTCCATGAAGAGCTCGTAGTGGAACCCTTCCGGGGCTACGCCGCCCAGCACCTTGCAGACCTGGTTGGACAGGCGAACGCTGTCGATCAGGTCCTTGCCGCTCATCTCGTAGTCGACGCCCAGGGCGGTCCAGCGCATGGCCCAGTCGGGACGCCACTGCATCTTGACGCCGCCGCCGGTCACCGGAACCTCGGTCAGCTCGCCGTCCTCGTCGCGGAACACGATCGTGCCCTTGGCGACATTGCGCTCCAGGGTCGGGACCTGCAGCACCTTGCCGGTCTTGGGGCTGATGGGGAGGAACGGCGAATAGGTCGCCCGGCGTTCCTCGCCCAGCGAAGGCAGCATGATCTTCTGGATGGCGTCGAAACGCTCCAGGGCGATCAGCAGGGTCTCGTCAAAGCGGCCGCCGCGATAGCAGTCGGTCGACGACACGAACTCATAGTCGAAGCCGAAACCGTCCAGGAAGGCGCGCAGGCGGGCGTTGTTGTGATGGCCGAAGCTCTCATATTCGCCGTAAGGGTCGCGGACCACGGTCAGCGGCTTGTCGAGATCGGGGATCATGACCTCGCCACCCGGCACGTTCGGCGGGATCTTGCGCAGGCCGTCCATGTCGTCGCTGAACGAGATCAGGCGCGTCGGAATCTTGTCGTCGGTCAGGGCGCGGAACGCCGCGCGGACCATGGTCGTGCGCGCCACTTCGCCGAAGGTGCCCATGTGCGGCAGGCCCGACGGGCCATAGCCGGTCTCCAGCACCACCGGTTTGCTTAAGGCCTCCAACGTGGCGACCGCTTCGTCGGTCTTGCCGGCGTGGATCAGGGTCGAGGCGAGATCGCGCTCGGCGTCGGACAGGCGCAGACGCAGCGTGCGGGCCAGCAGGGCGCGAGCCTGCTCGAACGGCCAGGCGCGAGCGTCGCGGGCGAGGGGGGAGAGGCCTTCAAACATGCGGGCGGTATAGGGGGAAGTGGGGGCGGAGGCTAGGTTTTGGGTGAGGGAGCGGGGCCCGATACCACTTTCAGCGGCCGCTCCTTCATAAGGATCAGGAATATCGCTAGTGCCGGAAGCGCTACTAGTCCGCCGAGCAGAGCGCCAGCTCGCCCTGCGAATGCGACACCCGCTATCAAGGCTAGCGCTGTTGCGACTGATCCTGAGAGGCGAGGGTGATCAATAACGAATTGAGGGAAGACGAGGCATGCCAGAAGCGCGATGCCGACCAGGGGCGCTGACGCGATAACCAGAATATGAGCGAACCACGCTCCTCCGGCGCCAAACAATAGCAAGAACGCGATTGGGGTCGCCCAGCTCAGTAGAACCCTAGCTGCCAAGTTCAATCGCACCTGCATGTGTGAAATCTCCCATCCGCCGCAGCGGATGCTGGCGCGCCCTGAAACCCTTGGTGGAATTGGAGCTCTGAGGTCAGGCCGTGTCAATGACGGCGCGCCGCGCCGCCGCGCGCGGCCGGCCTCCGGCCGGTCATTGACACGGCCTGACCTCAGAGCAAGCTCGCCTCCAAGGATTTAAGGCGAGGCCTGGGCGGCTGGGGCTTACGTAGATCCTCCCCCTAGCGGGGGAGGTGTCGCCGCAGGCGACGGAGGGGGAAGCGCTGCTTGGTCATTGCGGTCTTCCCCCACCGGCCTGACGGCCGCCTCCCCCTTCAGGGGGAGGATCTTCGCGCTCCATCCTCGGCGGATAACGAATCGAAGTCAGTAAAATCAATGTCTTGAAGATTTCTCGCCCTTCTGTATCCCCCGCTCCGAAACCTGGTGGATACTTCTCCTTGTCCCCGTCGCAGGGGGAGGGCGCTTGGTACCGGCCTGATGCGGCGACGGGTGATGAAGCTGAGCGGGGCCGCGACGCCCTGGAAGGCGGGTCGAGGTGTGCGGGCTGTCTCAGAAGGACGGACCGGATGCTGAGTGGCTTGTCGGCCGAGCGAGCGCGGGTTGAAGAGGGCGGGGATCAGAAGCCGCCTATCGCACATCGTCGGCGTCGAGACGGATAGCCGATCGACGAGATGCGCGCCCGTCCGGGGGTTAATTGGGAATCAGAGCTGAAACTCACGCTCGTGTGCCCCGATCCTCACGGTCAAGAACAGCTTGGCGAAGCGGACAGGTCGAACCGAAACGCACAACACACATCACGGTCATCCGGGTTCGTCCCGGCCGCTTCGCGCCTCCCCACCCACTTGCAGCCAGTTCGGCGCGAGGCCGAAAAGCCGTGTCCGCCAAAGATCCTCTCCCCGTGGGAGAGGTGTCGGCCCCCGGATCCGGCCACTGGCCGGTCCAAGGATAAACTCCGCCGACGGAGAGGGGCTGCCATGAACAGAAGAGACTTCCCCCTCCGGCGCTTCGCGCCACCTCCCCCGTCAGGGGGAGGATCGGTGGTCGATCAGCCCTTCAACACGCCCGCCACAACTTCGCGAGCCTCGTCCTGCACCTGCCTGAGATGCTCATCACCCAGGAATGACTCCGCATAGATCTTGTAGACGTCCTCGGTCCCCGACGGCCGCGCGGCGAACCAGGCGTTCTGCGTGACCACCTTCAGCCCGCCGATCGCCTCGCCATTGCCGGGGGCCCTGGTCAGGGTGGCGGTGATCTCTTCGCCGGCGAGGGTGGTGGCGCTGACGTCGGACGGGCTCAGCGCCCCCAATCGCGCCTTCTCGGCCCGGTTGGCCGGCGCGTCGATGCGGGCATAGGACGGGCGACCGTATGTCTGCGCCAGATCGTCATAGAGCTGGCTGGCGCTGCGCCCCGTGCGGCCCTGGATCTCGGCGGCCAGCAGGGCCAGCAGCAGGCCGTCCTTGTCGGTGGTCCAGACGGTCCCGTCGCGGCGCAGGAACGAGGCCCCGGCCGATTCCTCGCCGCCGAACCCGATGCTGCCATCCAGCAGGCCCGGCACGAAGTGCTTGAAGCCGACAGGCACCTCCAGCAGCGTTCGGCCAAGGCCGGCCACGACGCGGTCGATCATCGAGGACGAGACCAGGGTCTTGCCCACGGCCACCTTGGGACTCCAGCCCTCGCGGTGGCTGAACAGATAGGAGATCGAGGCGGCCAGGAAGTGGTTGGGGTTCATCAGCCCGCCGTCGGGCGTGACGATGCCATGGCGGTCAGCGTCGGCGTCGTTGCCGGTGGCCACGTCATAGCCCGCTCCGCCGGCCCCCTCCTTTTTGGCCATCGCCTGGATCAGATTGGCCATGGCGGAGGGCGACGAGCAGTCCATGCGGATCTTGCCGTCAGTATCCAGCGGCATGAAGGCCCAGCGCGGATCGATGGCGGGGTTGACGACGGTCAGGTTCAGCCGGTGCCGGTCGGCGATCTCGCCCCAATAGCCAACGCTGGCCCCGCCCAGCGGATCGGCGCCGATCTTCACGCCGGCCGAGCGGATGACGTCGAGATCCAGCGCGCTTGGCAGGTCGTCGACATAGCGGCCCAGGAAGTCGAAGCGCCCTGCCTCCGTGATCGCTTGCTCGAAAGGCGTGCGGCGCACCTCGGCGAGGCCGCCCTCAATCAGCTGGTTGGCCCGATTGGCGATGGCCGAGGTGGCCGAGCCGTCGGCCGGTCCGCCCGAGGGCGGATTATATTTGATGCCGCCGTCGCGGGGCGGGTTGTGAGACGGGGTGATCAGTATGCCGTCGGCCAGCCCCGTGGTCTTGCCCCGGTTGAATTGCAGGATGGCGTGCGATACCGCCGGCGTCGGGGTGAAGCCGTCGCGGTCGTCGATCAGCGTTTCGACGCCGTTGGCGACCAGCACCTCGATCACCGTGCGCCAGGCAGGTTCGGACAGGCCATGGGTGTCGCGACCAACGAAGATCGGACCTGTGACCCCCTGGGCGGCGCGGTACTCCACGATGGCCTGGGTGATGGCCAAGATGTGGGCCTCGTTGAAGGCGCCGTCGAGGCTGGAGCCCCGATGTCCGGACGTGCCGAACGCCACCCGCTGGGCGGGGTTGGAGAGATCGGGCTTCAGATCGAAATAGGCGCCGGTCAGGGCGGCCAGATCGATCAGGTCTTCGGGTCGGGCCAGCTGGCCAGCGCGTGCATGCATGGGAGGGACCCTATCGGTCGAAGTCTTGTTGTTCAATTTGAGCGAGGGCGCCCGCCAGAGGCTTCAGAACGCGGCGCTGAAGATCGTTCCATCGGGCATCAGGGTCGCTCGCTTCACGCCATCGGACGCGAACGGCATGGCGACATTGCCGTCTCTGTCGATGGCGATCAGTCCGCCGTCGCCGCCCAGGGCCGCGACCCCGGCGATGGCGGCGGCCGCCGCGGCTTCCAGGCTCTCACCGCCAAAGCGCATGCGGTGGGCGACCTGCACCGCCACGGCCGTGCGGATGAAAAACTCGCCCTGACCCGTGCAGGACACAGCGACATTGTCGTCGGCCCAGGCGCCAGCCCCGATCAGCGGGCTGTCGCCGATGCGTCCGGGCATCTTTCCGAACACCCCGGCCGTCGAGGTGGCCGCCGCGAGGCGTCCCTCGGCGTCGCGGACCACGCAGCCAACCGTGCCGGTAGGATGGACACTCTTGGGAAGAGAGGGCGGGTGATTGCTCTCGAAAGCCCCGGCATGGGTGAACCAGCTCTCCGGATCGGCGATCTCTTTCAGTCCCTGCGAACGAGCGAAAGCCATGGCCCCCTCGCCGGCCAACATCACGTGTGGCGTCTTTTCCATCACCGCGCGCGCCGCCAGGATCGGGCTCTCGAAGCCTTGCAGGGTGGCGATGGAGCCGGCCCGGCCGTTCGCACCGTCCATCAGACAGGCGTCCAGTTCATAGGCCCCGGCCGCATTGGGCGAGGCGCCCTTCCCGGCGATGTAGAGGCCGCTGGCTTCCAGGGCGACAACGGTTTCGACGGCGACGTCGAGCGCGGCGGCGCCGGCGGCCAGCCGGTCGCGCGCCGCCTCGACCAAACCGCGCATGTGGACGATCTCCTGGCTGTAGTCATGGCCCGGGGCCGAGCCCGCGCCGCCGTGCAGGGCGAGACTAAAACGTTTGTTTGACATTCCGCTTCCTTGGTCGCGCGCCCTGCGTTAGCGTCCGGCCTCTTAACGAATAAAGACGGGAGAAGACAGATGAAGGCGGTTCTCAGCACGGTGGTCGGCGGCCCCGAAACCCTGGAATTGTCGGAACTGCCCGATCCCGTGGCCGGTCCCGGCCAGGTGCTGATCGATATCAAGGCCTGCGGCGTCAACTATCCCGACGTACTGATCATCGAAGACAAGTACCAGTTCAAACCGACCCGCCCCTTCGCCCCCGGCGGCGAGGTCTCCGGCCTGATCGCCGCCGTCGGCGAGGGCGTGACAAAGTTCAAGGTCGGCGACCGCGTGCTGGCCTCGACCGGCTGGGGCGGCATGGCCGAAAAGCTGGCCCTGGAAGAGGGGCGCTGCACGGCGATCCCCGACGACATGCCCTTCGACGAGGCGGCGGCCTTCATCCTCACCTATGGCACCTCCTACTACGCCCTCAAGGATCGCGGCGCGCTGAAGGCTGGCGAGACCCTGCTGGTGCTCGGCGCAGCCGGGGGCGTCGGCCTGGCGGCCGTCGAGCTGGGCAAGGCGGCGGGCGCGCGCGTCATCGCGGCGGCCTCCAGCCAGGAGAAGGTCGATCTGGCCATCGCTCATGGCGCCGACAGCGGGGTGGTCTATCCGCGCGGCCCGTTCGACAAGGACGGCCAGAAGGCGCTGGCCAACCTGATCAAGGAGGCCTGCGGCGCCGGAGGCTGGGACGTGGCCTATGACGCAGTGGGCGGTGACTATTCAGAAGCTACCATCCGCGCCGCGGGCTGGAACGGCCGCTTCCTGGTGATCGGCTTCCCTTCGGGCATTCCCAAGATCCCGCTAAACCTGACCCTGCTGAAGTCCTGCGACATCGTCGGGGTGTTCTGGGGCGCGTCGGTGGCGCGCGATCCCGAGGGCCACGCCCAGAACGTCAAGGAGCTGATGGCGCTCTATGCCGAGGGCAAGATCAAGCCGCACGTCTCCGAGCGCTTTCCCTTGGCCAAGGCCGGCGACGCCATCGCTCACTTGGCCAGCCGCAAGGCCATGGGCAAGGTCGTCGTGACCAACGACTGAGGCCTTTCCATCCCTGACGGCGCCGCGATCCGCTGTCAGGGTTAACCCCTGCTAAGGACGAAATTTATCAGGATGCTTACGGGTTCTTCGTAAGACTGGGAGCGGTTCTCAAGAAAGCCGCCAATGTCAGAAGCCGCTCCAACCGTTTGGTCCCCGCAGGGGGGCGCACGACCATTCCGCCTTACCCGACGAGCCAACGAGCGGGTCAGGCTGCTGGGTGAAGCCATGGATCTGGTGCGCCACGAAGAGGTCTTCCATTTCGTCGGCGCACGGCTGAAACACGGCGTGTCCTCCATCGTCGCCAATCACAATCTTCACAGCGTGTACCTGGCTCGCAAGAACGCCAAGGTTCGGGGCTTCTTCTCGGCTGCCGACCTGGTCGAAGTGGATTCGACCCCGCTACTGGCCTGGGCCAGGGTGATCGGCCGCTCCAGCCGGCAGTTCCATCGCTGCACCTATCTGGACTGGCGAGACTTCTTCTGGGCCAAAGCCAAGCAGGAGAACTGGCGCGTCTTTTTCGTCGGTGGAGCCCCCGGCGTGGCCGCGACGGCTCGCGAGAAGATTTTGGCCGACTGGCCCGGCGTCGAGCTGGCCATCCATCACGGCTTTTTCGACGCCAGTCCCGGCTCGGCGGAAAATGCGGCGGTGGTCGAAAAGATCAACGCCTTCAAGCCGCACATCCTGCTGGTCGGCATGGGCATGCCGCGACAAGAGATCTGGGTCCTGGAGAACCACGAGGCGATTACCGCGCCTTGCGCCCATTTCACGGTCGGCGGCGCCTTCGACTATGAGGCTGGCGTCCAGAAGGCGGCCCCGCGCTGGATGGGCCAGATGGGCGTCGAGTGGCTGTTTCGGCTGCTGGCCGATCCGCGCCGGCTGTTCTCGCGCTACTGCGTCGAGCCGTGGTTCCTGGTCGGCCCTGCGATGAGCGATCTGCGCCAGGCCTTCCTGACCAGGCCGGCAGGCGCCATCGATGGCGCGACTGCCATTCCAGGCTAGCCAAGGCTTCCGTCCTCCGCGAATATGATCGCTGATCACCGATCCCGCAGAGATCGGGGCGGCGCAGGGAGGATTGAGCATGGCTGGACGTCTGGACGGCAAGGTCGCCGTGATCACCGGAGCTTGTTCGGGCATCGGCCTGGGCGCGGTCGAACTGTTCGTCGCCGAGGGGGCCAGCGTCATCGCGGCCGACCTGCAGGAAGACAAGGGCGCGATGCTGGAAAAGCGCTTCCCCGACAAGGTCCGCTTCGCCCGCTGCGACGTCACCGTCGAGGCCGACATCGCCAAAGCCGTGAACATGGCCAAGGACGCCTTTGGCGGGCTCGACATCCTGTTCAACAACGCCGGCCACGGCGGCACGCCGCTCGGCGTCGCCGACATGGACGCCGGGGGCTGGGACTGGACCTTCGCCCTGCTGGTGCGCGGCCCGGCCCTGGGCATGAAATATGCCGTTCCGCTGATGCTTGAGCGCGGCGGCGGCTCCATCATCAATACCGCCTCCATCGCCGGACTGCAGGCGGGCTTTGGACCCCTGGCCTATTCGACCGCCAAGTCCGCCGTGATCCACATGGGCCGCTGCGCGGCCGCCGAGCTGTCACCGCAGAGAATCCGCGTCAACGCCATCTGTCCGGGCCTGATCGCCACGTCGATCTTCGGGGCCTCGATAGGCCTGCCGCGCGAGGTCGCCGACCAGATGGCGGCTCGGGTCGCCGAGGTCGGCCCGAAGATCCAACCCATTCCCAAGGCCGGCCTGCCTGACGACATCGCCCGCGCCGCTCTTTACCTGGCCAGCGATGATTCCGTGTTCGTCACCGGAACGCATATCGTCGTCGATGGCGGCATCACCATCGGCGGCCGCCATGCGTGGGACCAGACGGTCGGCTCGCCGATCCTGTCGGCCATGGGCATCACGCCCGAGCAGGCCGAGCAAATGCGCGCGGCCATGGCCTCTGGTAGTGGAGCGGGGTGAACGCCATCACCCTGACCCCCAACCTGCGCGGCGCGCTGTGGATGCTGGCCTCGGCAGTCGGCTTCACGGCGATGACGACGCTGATCAAATATCTCGGCCCTGGCTATCCGGCCGCCCTTCAGACCTTTTACCGACAGCTGGCGGGCGTGCTGATCTTGCTGCCGTTCATGGCGCGGGACTGGCGCGGAACGTTTCGCACCACTCGGCCAGGCATATTGATCTTTCGATCCAGCGCCGGCGTGCTGGCTCTGATCCTCAGCTTCTACGCCTATCAAGAACTGCCGCTGGCCGACGCCAACGCCCTTTCCTTCACGCGGACCCTGTGGCTGGTGCCGTTTGCCGGCTTGGTTCTGCGCGAACCCATCGGACCTTTGCGGATCGGGGCGGCGGTGGTCGGCTTCATCGGCGTGTTGGTCATGTTACAGCCAGCCGCTGATGGCTCCGGCGGTTGGCTGGGCTGGCCACAGGCGGCGGCGCTGGCCGCGGCCCTGCTGTTCGCCCTGACCATCACCGGCATGAAGGTGATGACCCGCGACCACTCGCCCTTCACCCTGCTGGTCTATGCGGCGGTGCTGGGCCTGGTGTTCTCGATCCCACCGGCCCTGTTCGTCTGGCGCTGGCCCAGCTGGCCAGACCTTGGCTTGCTGGCCGCCATGGGTGTGATCGGGACCTTGACGCAAGGCTTCTACATCAAGGGCATGCAACTGGGCGAAGCGGCGGTGATGGCGCCGATCGACTATACGCGGCTGGTATTCGCGGTCCTGGCCGGGTTCCTGCTGTTCCATGAGGTCCCAAAGACAGTGACCCTGATCGGCGCGGCGATCGTGGTGGGCTCCACCCTGTTCATCTCTTGGCGCGAGCACCAAGTATCAAAGCGCGCCGCTGCGGTGGCTCAACCGACGGAATAGCTCCGCCACCATGCGACGAAGCGCTGAAGCCCTTCAGCGAGCTTCACCTGCGGCTTGTAGCCGGTGAGGGCGTGGAGCTTGTCGATGTTGGCGTATGTGGCGGTGACGTCGCCCGGCTGCATGGGCCGCATGATCTTGATGGCCGGGGCGCCGAGCGCTGCTTCCAGCGTGGAGATCATCTCCATCAGTCCGACCGGATCGTTGTCGCCGATGTTATAGACCTCGTGCCCGCCCTGGGCCGGCGGGTTGTCCAGCACCCCGACGATCCCATCGACGATGTCGTCGATGTAGGTGAAGTCGCGGGCCATCTTGCCCTCGCCGTAAACCTCGATGGGCTCGCCCGAGAGGATCTTCTGGGTGAAGCCGTAATAGGCCATGTCTGGCCGGCCCCAGGGACCATAGACCGTGAAGAACCGCAGACCCGATAGCGGGAAGCCGTAAAGTTTGGCGTAGCTCTGGCTGATCAGTTCGCAGGACCGCTTGGTGGCGGCATAGAGCGACACGGGCGTCTCGGCGGGATCGCTTTCCTTGAACCCTTCGCCGTTGAGCGGCCTGTCGCCATAGACACTGCTGGACGAGGCATAGACCAGATGCTCGACGCCGCTGTGGCGGCAGGCCTCCAGCACCGCCAGATGACCGGCCAGGTTGGAGCGTTCATAGGCGAACGGATTGTCGATCGAATAGCGAACGCCGGCCTGGGCGGCCAGATGCACGACCCGCTTGGCGCCGCTGGACTTGACCAGTTCCAGCAAGGCTTCGTGCTCGGCGATGTCCATGCGGACCATCGTGAAGCCGTCACGGCCTTCCAGCCGCGCGGCCCGGGCCGCCTTCAGCGCAGGGTCGTAATAGGTGTTGAAATTATCGACGCCGATCACGGTCTCGCCGCGATCCAGCAGCCGTTCGGCCACGTGCATACCGATGAAGCCGGCGGCTCCGGTGACGATGATCGGCGTCGGCATGGCTCAGCCGCGCCCGATGGAGGCGTAGGTGAAGCCGTGACGGATCATCTCGCTGGGCTTGTATACATTGCGCAGGTCGACGACGACTGGCGCGGCCATCAAGAGCTTTAGGCGATCGAGGTCGAGCGCCCTGAACTGGTCCCACTCGGTCAGGATCACCAGGGCGTCGGCACCTTCAGCGGCTTCATAGGCGCCGGCCTTGAAGTCCACGCCCGGCAGCATGTGGGCCGCTTCCTTGGCGCCTTCCGGGTCATAGGCCTGAACCGTGGCGCCCATGGCCTGCAGGGCCGGCAGGATGTCGAGGCTGGGTGCGTCGCGCATGTCGTCGGTGTTGGGCTTGAAGGTCACGCCCAGCACGCCGATCGTCTTGCCGGTCAGATCGGTGGAGCCGATGGCGTCGGCCACCTTGGTGGCCATGGCCTTCTTGCGGGCGTCGTTGACCGCCACCGTGGCCTCGATCAGCTTGACCGGCGCGCCGTACTGCTGGGCCGTGCGGACAAGGGCGATGGTGTCTTTCGGGAAGCACGATCCGCCATAGCCGGGTCCGGCGTTCAGGAACTTGCCGCCGATGCGTTTGTCCAAGCCGATACCCTTGGCCACCTGCTGCACATCGGCCCCGACTTTTTCGCAGAGGTCGGCCATCTCGTTGATGAAGGTGATCTTCATCGCGAGGAACGCGTTGGCCGCGTACTTGATCAGTTCGCTGGTGCGACGGCCGGTGAAGACGATCGGCGTCTCGTTCAGGCTCAGCGGCCGATAGAGCTCGCGCATCACCGCCTGGGCGCGCTCGTCCTCGGTCCCGACCACGACGCGGTCGGGACGCTTGAAGTCCTCGATGGCCGCCCCTTCGCGCAGGAACTCGGGGTTGGAGACCACCGCGAACTGGGCGTCAGGCCGCACGCGCTTTATGATTGCCTCGACTTCGTCGCCGGTGCCGACCGGCACGGTCGACTTGGTGACGATCACCGTGAAGCCGTCGATCAGGCCGGCGATCTCTTCGGCGGCGGCGTAAACGTAGGACAGGTCCGCATGGCCGTCGCCGCGACGGGTGGGCGTTCCCACGGCGATGAACACCGCGTCGGCGTTCTTGATCGCCTCAGCGCCTTCTAGCGTGAAGAACAGCCGGCCCTCGCGGACGTTGCGGGCGACAAGGTCGTCCAGACCGGGCTCGAAGATCGGGATCTCGCCCTTTTCAAGCCGCTCGATCTTGCTCGGATCCTTGTCGATGCACGTCACTACGTGACCGAAGTCGGCGAAACACGCCCCAGACACCAGGCCCACATAACCCGTGCCAATCATCGCTACGCGCATCGAAACATCCTGATCCGATCGACCATCACCCGGCGGGCGACGCTTCTGCCTAATCCAGCAATCGCGGCGCTGAGGCAAGCCGCGGCAATGGCGCTCAATGCGATGACATCATCATGACGAAGGCTGATGACCACACCAGTCTTCCAACCTTGGCGCAAAGCCGGTAGCCAGAGGTTGTAGCGCGAGGGAATTTCATGCGGACCGTTCTGGTGGCCGGCGGCGCTGGCTATGTAGGCTCTCACACCTGTCTGGCCCTGGCGGCGGCAGGCTTCACGCCCGTTGTGTTCGACGACCTCTCCAACGGCCACCGCGAGCACGTCCAGTGGGGCCCACTGGAGCTGGGCGATATCCGCAACGCCGCCAGGCTCGATGCGGTATTCGCTATCCACAGGCCGGTCGCCGTGCTGCATTTCGCGGCCCGCATCGAGGTGGGCGAGTCGGTCAAGGATCCCGGCGCCTTCTTTGACAACAACGTGGCCGGAACCATAAGCCTTATTGAAGCCGCGCGCCGGGCCGGCGTCGAGGCCATGGTGTTTTCCTCGACCTGCGCCACGTTCGGTGATCCGGTGAAGCTGCCGATGGACGAGACTCATCCGCAGGCCCCGCTCAACCCCTATGGCCGCACCAAGCTGATGGTCGAGCAGGCCCTGGCCGACTATGGCCGCTATGTCGGATTCCGCTCCACGGTGCTGCGTTACTTCAACGCCGCCGGCGCCGATCCTGAAGGCCGCATTGGCGAGTGGCACGAACCCGAGACCCACGCCATTCCGCTGGCCATCCAGGTGGCCCTGGGCCAGCGCTCGCACTTCACGATTTTCGGCGACGACTATGACACCCGCGACGGCACCGCCGTGCGCGACTATGTCCACGTGCTGGATCTGGCCGACGCCCATGTCGCGGCGCTGCGCCGGCTGCTCGATGGCGCGCAGAGTACGAGCTACAATCTCGGTACCGGGCACGGTACGACGGTCAAGGAACTGATCGCCGGGGTCGAGCGCGCGACCGGAAAACCCCTGCCCTTACAGATGGCGCCGCGCCGCCCGGGCGACGCTCCGATCCTGGTTGGCGACAATGCCAAGGCCCGCGCCGAGCTAAGCTGGACCCCGTCGCGCGATCTCGACGTCATCCTGGGAAGCGCCTGGCGCTGGCACCAGACCCAAGCTGCGGCGGGTCGGTGAAGACCTGTCAGGATAATCCAACCCTTGATCCCGGGCGATCTTGGCCGATTGTCACACGACCTCGCGTTGAAACGGTTTATTTGTAACTCCCCCGTATCGTTTGAAGGATGTGACCCGGGGGAACCGCGTGTGTTGAAGGTTTTGACCTGTCTGACGACCGAGCATGACTATCGGTTGGTGGGCGTGGCGGCGGTGGTTTGTTTCGCCGCCTGCTTCACTGCATTCAGGCTCTACTCGCGGATGCGTGGCGCCAAGGGCCTCGTGAGAGCGGCCTGGCTGCTGCTCACTGGTCTGGTCTGCGGATCGGGCGTCTGGGCCACCCACTTCATCGCCATGGTCGCCTACGACCCGGGCCTGAAGACCGGCTACAGCCCGAGCGGCACCCTGCTGTCCCTGATGATCGCGGTCCTGTTCATGGGCTCGGGCTTTGCCGTGGCCTCGGCTCAACGCACGCGCACCAATGACATGGCCGGTGGCCTGATCCTTGGGATGGGCGTCGCGTCCATGCACTACACCGGCATGACCGCCTTCGTGACCCAAGGCCAGCTGATCTGGGAACACGCTACGGTCGGCGCCTCCGTGCTGCTCGGCGTGGCCGGCTCCACGGCGGCGCTCATTTTCGCGGGCCGCGCCCGCAGCCTGAACAAGCAGCTTGTCGGGGGCGGCATCCTGACCGTTGGCGTCTGCGCCTTGCACTTCACCGGCATGGGCGCCATCACCATCGTACCCGACGCCTCGATCGTGGTGCCCGAGCAACTGCTTTCAGGTGGCGTCCTGACTCTGGCTGTCACCTGCATCACCGGCCTGATGATCCTGGGCGGACTCGGCGCTGTGGCGATCGAGTCCCAGACCACGCGTTCGGCGCTCGAGCGCATCCGCCGCATGGCCAATGCCGCCTATGAAGGCATCGTGGTCGTTCAGGACGGCCGCATCAACGACGCCAACGCCGCCTTCTGCGAACTGGTCGGCGCGCCGCTCCATGAACTTACGGGCAAGCCGCTGTTCGGCGCCATCCTCACCTTCAATAGCGCAGAGGCCTCCCGCGAGGGCGTGCGGCGCGAGGGCGTTCTGCAGCCCATCGAAGGCGGTCGTGAAATTCCGGTCGAGGTGTTTTCGCGCCTGATGGACGATGGCGCCCGCACCGAGACCTCGGGTCTCACCGTGCTGGCCGTTCGCGACCTTCGCGAGCGGCGTTCGGCCGAGGAGAAGATCCGCTATCTGGCCGAGCATGACGGCCTGACCGGTCTGCCCAATCGCAACTCGCTGCAGACCCGCCTGGCCGCCGCCATCGAGCGGGTCGAGGCCTCGGGCGAGACCCTGTCGGTGATTTGCATCGACCTGGACCACTTCAAGGAAGCCAACGATCAGCACGGCCACCTGGCGGGCGACGCCCTACTGGTCGAGACCGCGCGCCGTCTGCAGGATTCGGTCTTGGCTCCGTCCTTCGCCGCGCGCCTCGGCGGCGACGAGTTTATCGTCGTACAGGTGGGCGCAGGCGACCAGCCAACGGCCGCAGCCGAACTGTCGGGCCGCCTGCTTGACTCGCTGACGGCTCCGGTGATGTTCGAAGGCCAGGACGTGGCCATGGGCGCCAGCCTGGGCGTCAGCCTGTTTCCGGACGACGGCCGCACTGCGGAGTCGCTGATGGCCAATGCCGACATGGCGCTATATCGCGCCAAGGAAGGCGGCCGCGGAATCTATCGCTTCTTCAAGCGCGAGATGGACGAGTCGATCCGCGAACGTCGCGCCCTGGCCCGCGACCTCAAGCAGGGCATCGCCGACGGCGAGTTGGTGGTCCACTACCAGCCCCTGGCCCGCGCCTCGGACGGCGAGGTCTGCGGCTTCGAGGCCCTGGTCCGCTGGCAGCATCCGACCCGCGGCATGATCCCGCCCCTCGACTTCATCCCGGTAGCCGAAGAGAACGGCCTGATCGCCCCGCTCGGCGAGTGGGTCCTGCGCCGCGCCTGCGCCGACGCCGCCTCTTGGGAAAAGCCGCTGCGCATCGCGGTCAACCTGTCGCCGCTGCAGCTCAACAACCCGGCCCTGCCGACCCTGGTGCATGAGGTCCTGATCTCGACCGGCCTGTCGCCGCACCGGCTGGAGTTGGAGATCACCGAGAGCGCACTGTTCAAGGACTATCAGCGCGCGCTCGACAATCTGCGCCGCCTGAAGGCCCTTGGCGTGCGCATCGCCATGGACGATTTCGGCACCGGCTTCTCGTCGCTCTCCACCCTGCAGTCTTTCCCGTTCGACAAGATCAAGATCGACAAGAGCTTCGTGGAGAACATCCATCGCCACGACCGCGCTACGGTGATCGTGCGCGCGGTGCTGGGCCTGGGCCGCAGCCTGGAGATTCCGGTTGTCGCCGAAGGCGTCGAGACCCAGGAACAGATCAACTTCCTGCGGGGCGAGGACTGCGCCGAACTGCAGGGCTACGCCATCGGTCGGCCAGGTCCGCTCGACACCCTAGACGCCTGGACCATGGCCGCGCCGACGCCGGCAGCTCCAGCGGCTCCGGCGGATGCGCCACCCGTCAAGCGGATCAAGCGCTCGGCCGCCTGACGAGCCTAGCGACCGCGCTTCAGGCCCCCGAACAGGCCGCGCATAATCTCGCGTCCGGCCTGACTGGCTACCGTGCGCAACAGCGACTTGGCGAAGGTTTCGGCCATGCCCTGACGGCTCGATGCGCGGGGGCGCGGCGCGGCGCGGGTCTCCCGGGCGTCTTCCCGAACACGAACCTTTTCCTCGGCGGCGCGGACCTTCTCGGCTTCCACCGCATCCTGCGCGGCTTCGGTTTCCCGCAGGGCTTCCTGGGCCCGGCCTTGAAGGACCTCATAGGCCGAGGCGCGATCCTGGGCCGTGTCGTAGAGGCCAGCCACGGGGCTTTTGGCGATCAGGGCCGTGCGCTCCTCCGGCGTCAACGGGCCGAGGCGCGAGGCCGGCGGCCGGATCAGGGTCTTCTGCACGACACAGGGCGCGCCCTTGGCGTCCAGGGTCGAGACCAGGGCCTCGCCGACGCCCAGGCCCTGGATGGTCTCAGCCGTATCGAACGACGGATTGACCCGGAACGACTGGGCGGCGGCCCTCAGGCCTTTCTGATCGGCGGGGGTGTAAGCGCGCAAGGCGTGCTGGATGCGGGCGCCCAGCTGGCCCAGCACGGCGTCTGGAATGTCGGCCGGGTTCTGGGTGACGAAATAGATCCCCACGCCCTTGGACCGGATCAGGCGAACGACCTGCTCGATCTTCTCCAGCAAGGCCTTCGGCGCGTCATTGAACAGCAGGTGGGCTTCATCGAAGAAGAACACCAGGCGCGGCTTTTCCGGATCGCCCACCTCGGGCAGTTCCTCGAACAGCTCCGCCAGAAGCCACAGCAGGAAGGTCGAATAGAGCTTGGGCGACTGGATCAGCTTGTCGGCTGCCAGCAGGTTCACATAGCCGCGGCCGGCGACGTCGGTGCGCATGATGTCGGCCAGCTTCAGGGCCGGCTCGCCGAAGAAGTTGTCGGCGCCCTGGCTCTGCAGGGTCAGCAACTTGCGCTGGATCGAGCCAACGGTGGCGGGCGAGACATTGCCGTACAGCGTGCCGATCTCGGAAGCGTGGTCTGCGACATATTTCAGGCAGGCCTGCAGGTCCCTGAGGTCCAGGAGCAGCAGGCCGTCCTTGTCGGCGACGTGGAAGACGATGGTCAGCACGCCTTCCTGCACATCGTTGAGGTCAAGAAGTCGCGCCAGCAGCAAAGGGCCCATCTCCGAGATGGTCGTGCGGATCGGATGGCCCTTCTGGCCAAACAGATCCCAGAACACCGTCGGCGGCGCTGCAGGCGTCAGGGGCAGGTCCATCGAGGCGGCGCGGGCCAGCATCTTCTCGTTGGGCGTCCCGGCGATGGCGATGCCGGAAAGATCGCCCTTCACGTCGGCGGCGAACACGGGCACGCCAGCGTCGGAAAACGCCTGGGCCATGATCTGCAAGGTGACGGTTTTGCCGGTGCCGGTCGCGCCGGCGACGACGCCATGTCGGTTGGAGCGATCCAGCCTTTGGGTCACGGGACCTTCGCCAAGTCCGATCAGGATCTCGCCTTCACCAATTGTCAGCGTCATGTGCAACATCCCTCGAACTGAAGCACCGACCCTAACCGCGCCCTTGCGCCACGCCAATCGCGGTAGGCAAAGTGTTGCGATCTCCAGGAGCTCTTGAATGACTGTTTCGTCGTCCGCCGCCACTCGTAACGCCGTGGTGTTCCTGGCGGTCATAGCGGGCGGCGCGGCGCTGCTGTGGATGCGCGACATCCTCACGCCGCTGGCTCTGGCCGTGTTCCTGGCCGTCATGATCGACAGCTTCGCCCGCGTACTGACCGCCAAGGCTCATTTTCCCAAGCGCCTGGCTCTACCGACCGCCATCGTTCTGTCGATCACGCTGTTTGGCCTGTCGGTCTGGGTCGTGGCTGAAAACAGCGCCAGTTTCGTCGATCAGCTCAAGGCCTACGCGCCCAGACTCAATGACGTGATCGCCAAGCTGGCCCACGCGGTGGGCATTCGGGTGGCGCCGACGGTCGGGGACCTGATCACCCAGCTCAATCCGCAGCGCTATATCGGCGCCGCCGCCCAGAGCTTGCAGAACTTCGCCGCCAGCGCCGTGCTGGTGCTGATCTATCTGGGCTTCATCATCGCTTCGAGGCGCGGCTTCAGCCGCAAGATCGTCTCGATGTTTCCGCAGTCTGCCGAGCGGGACAAAGCGATGGTGCTGTTTCATCGCATCCGGGACGGCGTCGAGCAGTACCTGTGGATCCAGACGGTCACCGGCCTGATCATCGCGGTCGGCGCCTGGCTGGTCATGGCCCTGCTGGGGCTCGACAACGCGTTCTTCTGGGCTTTCCTGATTTTCCTCGCCAGCTACATCCCGATCATCGGCGGAGCTATTGGCTGCTTCCTGCCCCCGCTGTTCGCCATCGTGCAGTTCCCCGACAGCTTCCTGCCGGCGATCATCCTCTTTGCGGCTTTGCAGGCGATCTATTTCATCGTCGGCAACATCGTCCTGCCGCGCATGCAGGGCGACAGCCTGAACATGGATCCGACCGTGGTGCTGCTCTCCCTGGCGGTCTGGGGCGCCTTGTGGGGCGTGCCGGGCATGTTCCTGTCGACGCCCCTGACGGTGGCCTTCATGGTTATCCTGGCCCAGTTCGATGGCACGCGCTGGATCGCCATTCTGCTGTCGGAGGACGGAGATCCGCAGGGCTCGGGCGATAAGGCGTTCAAGTCGGAAAAGTCCGAGTCGTCAGCCCGACAGAAAGTCGCCAAGGGGGACTTAAAATCCTGAAAGCGGCGCCTATCTCTGTCTGGTCCGATGCCCCCCAGTCGGACCCCGCGCGACGTAGCCAGGTTCTCCGGCGCGTCCGAAGCGGAAGATGCCCGCCAGCCCCCCCGGCGGGTCTGCGCCGCCGGTTCCCCCACCGGCGGCGCTTCCGTTTCCCTCGGAATCTTGGCCCTTTGAAATCAGCAATATCCTTTGCGGGTTTCCGACGTCCCGGTTGAATCGCAGCCCGAAAAGTCTAGGTTGTCGCCAAAAATTCGCGAGGAAATCCCATGACTGGTGCAAAAAATGACCTCCAGCCTTCAGAGGCGACGGGCGGCCAGTTGATGGCGGCGTTCGCCCAGACCCTGGGCCATGCCCCCGACGCGCTGCCTCCTCAGGCGGGTCATTTCCTCGCCCAAGCCCAGGACGACTGGTCGGCCGACGAACTGCCCGGCTTCGACGCAGGAGACACCGCTCACGCTCTCGCCGATTTCTGGCGCTTCGGCCAGGAGGTTGCCGACGCGACCGAGCCGGCCATTCGCCTGCGGCAGGCGCGCAAGCCCGACGGGACCACCCTGCGCGGCGACCTCCTCGAAATCGTCCAGCCTGACCGGCCTTTCCTGGTCGACAGCATCATGGGCGCGGTTGCCGAGGCCGGCTTTCAGGTCCGCGCCATGTTCCATCCCGTGGTCGAGGTCGGCGGCCAGCGTCGCTCGATGATCCAGATCTATCTGGCCCCGGTGGGAGAAGACCGCGAAGCGGCCCTGATCCAGGCCGTCAGCGAGGCGCTGGCCGACGTGCGCCTGGCCGTGCAGGACTTCGAGGCCATGCGCAACCTGATGCGCCGCACGATCGTCGAGCTGCGCGACACCAAGGTCGCCATCCCGGCAGAGGCCCGGGCCGAGGACATGGACTTCCTCGACTGGCTGGCCTCGGACCACTTCGTGTTCCTGGGCGCTCGCGTCTACGAATATCCCCGCACCAGCGACGGCGGCTACGCGGCCGAGGAGCCGCTGTACCAGCCCGAGGGCAGTCTGGGCGTGTTGCGCGACCAGGCCCGCACGGTGCTGCGCCGGGGCAGCGAGCCGGCCATCCTGTCGCGTCAGGTGCGCAACCATATCGAGATCGGCGATCCCATCGTGGTCGCCAAGTCCAACCTGCGGTCGCGCGTCCACCGGCGCGGCTACATGGACTATGTCGGGGTGCGCCGGTACGGCGCCGACGGCAAGCCTTCGGGCGAGGTCCGCTTCGTGGGCCTGTTCACCGCCGAGGCCTACGAGACCCCGGCCCATGACGTGCCGCTGATCCGCCGCAAGGTGGCGCATGTTCTGGACAGCGCCGGCAAGGATCCCGACAGCCACAACGGCAAGCGCCTGCGCAACATCCTCGAGACCTGGCCTCGCGACGAGCTGTTCCAGACCGAAGAGGACCAGCTGCTGAACATGGCGCTGGGGGTGCTGCACCTCTATGATCGACCTCGCGTGAAGCTGTTCACCCGCCGCGACCCCTTCGACCGTTTCATCTCGGCCCTGCTGTTCGTGCCGCGCGAGCGCTACGATTCCGGCGTCCGCGAACGGGCGGGCAAGTTGCTGGCCGACGCTTTCGGCGGATGGATCTCAGCCTATTATCCCAGCTTTTCGGACGCCCCGCTGGCGCGCGTCCATTTCATCCTGGGCGTCAGGCCCGGCGATCACCGCGAGCCTGATCTGGCCGCGCTGGAAGCCGCCATCGCCGAAACCGCCCGCACCTGGGAAGACCGCTTCGAGGCGGCGATCCGCGACGGCGGCGCGCCCGGTCGCGTCGCTGAAACTCTCGCCCGCTACGCCGGCGCCTTCCCGCCGGGCTATCGCGATCAATACGACGCGTTCGAGGCTCTGTCCGACATCGAGATCGTCGACGCCCTGACACCGGAAGATGCGGTGCGCGTTCGCGCCTTCCGTCGTCCCGACGACAGCGCGACCACCTTCCGCTTCAAGCTCTATCGGCCTGGCGCCGCCGTGCCTCTGGCCGACGTCCTGCCGATCCTGGAGCATATGGGCCTGAAGGCCCTGATCGAGGATGGCCACAAGGTCTCGCCCACTTCTGAAAGCGGTGAGCGCGCGCCCGTCTGGGTGCATGAGTTCGTGCTGGCCGACGAGCAGGGCGAGCATTTGAGCTTTACCGACGTCAAGCTGGCCTTCGAGGCCGCCTTCGTCGCCATCTGGACTGGCCGTGCCGAGAGCGACGGCTTCAATCGCCTGGTGCTGGAACTGGGTATCGGCTGGCGCGAGGCTGCCCTGATCCGCGCCTTGGCCCGCTATCGCCAGCAATCCGGCCTCGATCCCAGTCAGGGCGTGCAGGAGCAGGCTCTCGCCGATCACCCAGGTGTCGCCCGCCTGATCCTCGACCTGTTCCAGACCAAGTTCGATCCCGCCGTCGTCGCTGATCTCAAGGATCGTGAGGTTCAGGCCAAGGCCGTCGAGGCCAAGATCGGCGAGGCGCTGCAGGCGGTCGAAAGCCTCGACGCCGACCGTGTCCTGCGCCGCATTGCGGCCCTGGTCGGGGCGATCCAGCGGACCAACTTCTACCAGCCCGGCGAGGACGGTCAGCCCAAGCCCTATATCAGCTTCAAGATCGCCTCCCGCGAGCTTGAAGACCTGCCGGCCCCCAAGCCCTACCGCGAGATTTTCATCTCGGCCCCGCATATCGAGGGCGTCCACCTGCGCTTTGGCCCGGTCGCCAGAGGCGGCCTGCGCTGGTCCGACCGCCGCGACGACTTCCGCACCGAGGTTCTGGGTTTGGTGAAGGCCCAGCAGGTCAAGAACGCGGTGATCGTGCCTGTCGGCTCCAAGGGTGGCTTCTATCCCAAGCAGCTGCCGCGCGGCGGCGATCGTGACGCGATCCAGGCCGAAGCGATCCGCGCCTACAAGACCTTCCTGTCGGGCCTGCTCGACATCACCGACAATATCGACGCCGATAACAGGGTCGTGCCGCCGGCCTCGGTAGTCGTGCACGACGGCGAGGATCCCTATCTGGTCGTCGCCGCCGACAAGGGCACGGCGACCTTCTCCGACATCGCCAATGGCGTGGCCGAGAACTATGGCTTCTGGCTGGGCGACGCCTTCGCCTCCGGCGGTTCGGTCGGCTATGACCACAAGGTCATGGGCATCACCGCCCGTGGCGCCTGGGAAGCGGTCAAGCGTCACTTCCGCGAGATGGGCAAGGACATCCAGACCGAACCCTTCACCGTGGTGGGCGTCGGCGACATGAGCGGCGACGTATTCGGCAACGGCATGCTGTTGTCCAAGCAAACCAAGCTTCTGGCTGCCTTCGACCACCGCCACATCTTCCTAGATCCCAATCCGGACGCGGCCTCCTCGTGGGAAGAGCGCGACCGGATGTTCAAGCTGCCGCGCTCGTCGTGGGACGATTACGACAAGTCCAGGATCTCGGCCGGCGGCGGCGTCTTCGCCCGCAGCCTGAAAAGCATCTCCCTGTCGCCGGAAGTCCGGACCCTGTTCGAGATCAAGGCTGAAGCCGTGTCGCCGGCCGAGCTGATGACCGCGATCCTGAAGTCCAGAGCCGAGCTGCTCTATCTCGGCGGCATCGGCACCTATGTGAAGGCCAGGGTCGAGAGCAACGCCGACGCCGGCGACAAGGCCAATGACGCCGTGCGCGTCAACGGTTCGGACCTGCGGGTCAAGGTGGTGGGCGAGGGCGCCAATCTGGGCCTGACCCAGGCCGGCCGGATCGAGTTCGCGGCCGCCACCGGCCATATCAATACCGACGCCATCGACAACTCGGCCGGCGTCGACAGCTCCGACCACGAGGTCAACATCAAGATCCTGACGGGTCTGCTGGAGCGGGGCGGCGAACTGGATCGCTCTAGCCGCAACACCCTGCTGGCCTCGATGACCGACGATGTCGCTCATCATGTGCTGGAGCACAATTACGACCAGACCCTGGCCCTGACCCTGCTGGAAAGCGACGCGATCTCCGAGGTCGACAGCCATGTCCGCTACATGGTCGATCTGGAAACCCGGGGTCGCCTGGATCGCAAGGTCGAGGGCCTGCCCAGCAATACGACGCTTCTTGAGCGCGGTCAGGCCGGCAAGGGCCTGACCCGACCCGAACTGGCCGTGCTGCTGGCCTATGGCAAGCTAAACCTGTTCGACGACATCGTCGCCTCCGACGCCCCGGATGATCCTTGGTTCGAGAAGACCCTGCGCGGCTACTTCCCCAAGGGTCTCGACCGCTATGCCGACCAGATGCAGAAGCACCGCCTGAAGCGCGAAATCATCGCCACGGTGGTCGGCAATCAGATGGTCAACATGTGCGGCCCGACCTTCGCCACGCGCTTGAAGGCCGCCGCCACCTGTGACGCGGACGCCCTGGTCACCGGCTTCACCGCCGCTCGCGAGATCCTTGGCGTCGACGCCCTGTGGGACCAGGTCTCGGCTCTCGACAACCACGCCTCGGCGGCAGGCCAGACCGCGCTCTACAAGGCCCTGGCCTACGCCCTGCGGAGCCTGACGTTCTGGCTGGCCCGCCGGGCGTTCCGGGACAAGGCCTCGGTGAAGACGCTGATCGACAACTACGGCCCGTCCGTCGCCGAACTGCGCAGCATGACGCCCGCCGTCCTGTCGAGCTACGAGCAGAAGGCCGTGGCCAGACGGGCCAAGATGTATGTCGCCGATGGCGCGCCGGACACCCTGGCCCAGGCCGTCGCGGCGCTGCAGCCCCTGACCACAGCCGCTGACCTGGTCGATCTGGCTAACGCGTCCAGCTGGACGGTCAAGAACGTGGCGCGCCTGTATCACCAGACCGGCGCGGCCTTCGGCTTCGACCGTCTGCGGGGCGCGGCCGGCTCGTTCGTCGGCGGCGACGCCTTCGAGCGGCTGGCGGTGCGCCGCCTGATCGAGGATCTGCTCAGCGAGCAGACCACGATCACCCAAGCGGTGCTGAAGTTCTCGGCAACAGCCCAGGCGGGCGAGGATGAGCTGTCGGCCAGGGCGGCGGTAACCTCGTGGGCCGCCCTGCGCATGGACCGGGTCCGCTCGGCCAAGCGTACGGTGGAGGATATCGAGAACGCCGGCGGCGGCTGGACCTTCGCCAAGCTGACCATCGCCAATGCGGCGCTGCGGGAACTGGCCAACGCGGGGTAGATCGCCCGACGCCCGACTTGAGGTTGTGGAGCGAGCCCGGGCCGGACTAGGCTCGCGCCGCAACGCCTTGGGGGGCTCATGGTCGAGAATCGGATCCTCCTGCTGGACTCCTTGCGGGGTCTGGGGGTGCTGGGCATCCTGCTGTGCAACGCGCCGGACTTTGCCGTCACCTCGGGGCTGGCGGAGTCGGTGCGCCACTGGCCGCATGGCACAGGGGCCGACACGGTCTCGGTCTGGGTGGCTACACAGTGGCTGTTCCAGCGCAAGTTCGTGACCCTGTTCGCCATGCTGTTCGGCGTCTCGATCTTCCTGATCGGCGGCGAGCGGTCGGAGACGGGCAAGGGCTCGATCCTGCGAAAGCGGCTGATGTGGATGGTGGTCTTCGCCCTGCTGCACGGCTTCGCCATCTGGTTCGGCGACGTGCTGCTGAGCTATGCCCTGGCCGGGTTCGCTGTGATGCTGGCCCGTTCCTGGACGCCCAAGCGGTTGTTCAAGGTCGGGATCGGTATCTGGATCGGCTTCTCGCTGCTGATGGTGGTCGGTGTGGTCGTGTCCATGCTGATGCCGTACGATGCGGCCAAGGAAGCGGCCGAGAGCGCCAGGCAAGCCGCCAAGAACAGCGCCGCAGCAGCTCAGTACGCCGGGACCTTCACCCAGTCCCTGATCCAGAACGCCAAGGACCGTCTCAACTATCTGATGGCCGAGCCGGTCATCTTCCTGATGACCAGCAGCCTGATGATGATCGGCCTGGGCTGTTTCAAGACCGGCGTCCTGACCGGCGAAGCCTCGAAGAAGACCTATGTCACCCTTACCGTCGTCGGCCTGCTGGCCCTGGCGGTCACCGGCGCGCTGTTCATCGCCTGCGCCCTGACCGGCCTGTCCAAGCCGCTGGGCAATGTCGCCGGCGTCTTCCAGACGGCCACCGCTCCCCTGACCACCCTGGCCTATGTGAGCCTGGTCGTCTTCGCCTCGCGCTCCGCCGGCTTCTGGAAGAAGATCCCCGAAATCCTGGCGCCGGTCGGCCAGATGGCCTTCACCAACTATCTGACCCAATCGATGATCATGACCACTATTTTCTACGGCGGTCGCGGCCTGAGCCTGCATGGCAAGGTCGACCGGCCCGGCTTGGCCCTGATCGTCGCCGGCATCTGGATCGTTCAGATCCTGTGGTCGAAATGGTGGATGGACCGCTTCACCATGGGGCCTCTGGAGTGGCTGTGGCGCCGCCTCTATCGCGGCTCGACGCCGATCCGGCGTAGCAAGGCCACCGCGGCCGTCGCCGCCTAGGCTTTCAGGGTCTCCGTCAGTGCGTGGGTGAAATAGTCCCGGAGCTGGTCGAACAGGTCGAGGCGGTACTTCGTGCGAGGATCGCCGGCATGATCGTCGTCGAAGGCGTGGGTGGCGTCGGCGAGGAAGACCGTGTCGATGTTCAGGCCGTCGAGGGCCAGTCGCTCGAACGCTTTCTTGGGCGCCTTCCAGCCGACCACGAGGTCCTTGCCGCCCAGCACTGACCAGATCCGGGGTCCGCGCGCGCCCCAGCCCCGACTGCTCGTCAGCGAGGGATAGCTGGCATAGGGGTAGACCAGCATGGCTCCCTTGACCCGCGCTCTCAGCTTCGCCGGATCAGCGTCCGGCAGGCCCGTTGCCCGCGCCGCGTTCTCACCGATGGCGTAGCCATCCATGATCGCCCAACCGCCGTGGCTCCAGCCGGCGAGGAATATGCGCTCGTGATCGGCCCAGCCCTGGGTTTCCAGCCAGGTCAACATCGCGAAAATGTCGGCCGAGCGCTTGAGGCCGTGCAGGGTCGTTCCAGTGCAAACGCGAAGCCGCCCCTCAAGAGTGGACATGCCGCGCGGCTTCAGGGAGTCGATGACGATGGCAGCGTAGCCCGCCGCGACCGCCGTCTGCGCATACACCTCCAGGAACGGCGTCTTGCCGCCGCAGCCGTGCAGGATCAGCGCCACCGGGAAGGGTCCGGCGCCGTCGGGCTTGAACACCCGCGAGTGTTCGGCGACCTTGGCTCCCCAGGCGGCGCTATCCATTCTAGTGCCGGAATACCCGCACGCCGGTGAAGGCCATTGTAAGGCCCAGCTTGTCGGCAGCCTCGATCACTTCGGGGTCGCGCATCGAGCCGCCCGGCTGGATGATCGCCGTGGCCCCGGCCTCGGCCGCCTGGATCAGCCCGTCGGCGAACGGGAAGAAGGCTTCTGAAGCGCAGGCGCAGCCCTTCAGGTCCAACCCGAAATCAGCGGCCCGAAGGGCTGCGATCCGGGCCGAGTCCTTGCGGTTCATCTGGCCGGCCCCGACGCCCAGGGTCTGGCCCGCGCGGGCATAGACGATGGCGTTGGACTTGACGTGCTTGCCGACGGTGAAGGCGAACAGCATGTCGCGCACTTCTTCGTCCGTGGGCTGACGCTTGGTGACGATCTTCAGATCCGAAGCCTTGATGCGGGCGTCGTCGCGCGATTGCACCAGGAAGCCGCCGGCCACGCTCTTGAAGGTGTCGCCGGTCGAGAGTGCGTCAGGCAGGCCGCCGGTGATCAGAAGGCGCAGGTTCTTCTTGGCCGCGAACACGGCGACGGCGTCGTCGTCGGCCTCCGGGGCGATCACCACCTCGGTGAAGATCTCGACCATCTGCAGCGCCGCCTCGCGGGTCAGGCGGGAGTTCACCGCCACGATGCCGCCGAAGGCCGAGGTCGGGTCGCAGGCCAGGGCCCGCTCATAGGCCTCGCGCTGCGAGCCGCCCACGGCCACGCCGCACGGATTGGCGTGCTTGATGATCGCCACGGCCGGGCCATCGGCCGGGTCGAATTCGGCGATCAGCTCGAAGGCCGCGTCGGTGTCGTTGATGTTGTTGTAGCTGAGCGCCTTGCCCTGCAGCTGGGTGGCCGTGGCCACCCCGACGCGCGGGCTGGGAAACGCATAGAAGGCCGCTTTCTGGTGCGGGTTCTCGCCATAGCGCATGATCTGGCGCAGCTCGCCGGAAATGCTCTTGCGGGCCGGGAAGTCCTGGCCGAGCGCTTGCGCGAACCAGGCCGAGATCGCCGCGTCATAGGCCGCCGTGCGGGCATAGGCGCGGGCCGCCAGGGTCTGGCGCAGGGCCAGGGTCGTTCCACCGGCCTTCAGGGCCTCCAGCACTTCGGCGACGTCCGAGGGATCGGTGCAGACGGCCACATAGCCGTGGTTCTTGGCCGCCGAGCGGATCATGGCCGGGCCACCGATGTCGATGTTCTCGACGCACTCGGCGTAGGACCCGCCCTTGGCGACCGTGGCCTCGAACGGATAGAGGTTCACATACAGTATATCGATGCCGCCAATGCCGTGGTCGGCCATGGCTTGCGCATGCTCGGGCGCGTCGCGCACGCCCAGCAGCCCGCCGTGGACGATGGGGTGCAGGGTCTTGACCCGGCCGTCCATCATCTCGGGGAAGCCCGTCAGGTCCGAGACGTCCTTGACCGGCAGACCGGCCGCCGCGATGGCCGCCTTGGTGCCGCCGGTCGAGACCAGCTCGACGCCGGCCTCGTGCAGGACCCGGGCCGCCTCGACCAGCCCGGTCTTGTCGGAGACCGACAGCAGGGCGCGCTTGGGCGAAACGAGATCGGGGGCGGACGGATAGTCGGGGGCGGCGGGCACGGCGGGACTCCGGGTCTGGTGAAACGAGACGAAAAAGGAGCCCAGGCGCGCGGCTGATGAGGTTCGGGCTCCCCGGTGGTCGCCCACCTTCAACGCCAGTCATCCGAACGGGGCGGAAAATACGGGCGGGGGCGAGGGAGTCAATCAGCGCTTCGCTGCAGCGCGCTGGCGTTCGGCGTCTTGTCGCAGAATTTCGTCCAGCACGGGCGTCGCGCTGGGCTGGAAGATGTCGGCCCGGCCGCCGGCGATCTGGGCGCGGTTGTCGGCCAGCAGGGTCAGCATGAGGGTGCGCTCGCGCGCCGGGATCTGGTCGAGGAAGGGCGCGATCTGCCGATGGAGCTTTTCGGTGACCTCTTCCAGCTTGTCATAGATCGTCATCGCGCGGTCGGTGACCTTGTTGACGTGGCGAAGGGGGCGATAGCGACTGCGGGGCGGCTTGGACTTGGGCACGGGGTGTTTCTCCTGGGGGGGGGGACGGGTCGGCGCGTTTCATCTTCCCCCTCCGGGGGAAGACGGTCGCGAAGCGACCCGTAGGGGGCAAGTCTGGTGGACACGGCTTTTCGGCCTCGCGCCAAACTGGCTGCAAGTGGGTGGGGAGGCGCGAAGCGGCCGGGGCGAGCCCGGATGACCGTGATGTGTGTTGTGCGTTTCGGCTCGACCTGTCCGCTTCGCCAAGCTGTTCTTGACCGTGAGGATCGGGGCACACGAGCGTGAGTTTCAGCTCTGATTCCCAATTAACCCCCGGACGGGCGCGCATCTCGTCGATCGGCTATCCGTCTCGACGCCGACGATGTGCGATAGGCGGCTTCTGATCCCCGCCCTCTTCAACCCGCGCTCGCTCGGCCGACAAGCCACTCAGCATCCGGTCCGTCCTTCTGAGACAGCCCGCACACCTCGACCCGCCTTCCAGGGCGTCGCGGCCCCGCTCAGCTTCATCACCCGTCGCCGCATCAGGCCGGTACCAAGCGCCCTCCCCCTGCGACGGGGACAGCCATGATTATGCGGGCGGTTTGAGCGCCAAGGATCGGGGCGATGAAGATTTTTACAAGCTGCTTATCTCGCTGGGGTTTGTTCTCAAAAGAACGGGGATAGAGCACACCCCATCCCCATACCTCCCGTCATTCCCGCCCTAAAACGACGGGGATAAACCGACGCTGGCAAAGGTCTGCCGCCGACGCCGGCAGCAGACATTGCGCTCACCCGGCTCACCAGGAAATAGGTTCGACCGCGACGCCGCTCTTTGCGAACCGAGCGAGCGTTGGGACAGACCCATTCACTAGGCACGCTCGATCAGCTCGCGCCAACAATGGCAGGTCATCTGCGCTGTCTGAATAGGCTACCGCCCACCGCTGGCCATGCCCGGCGACCAAAAGGGCGTCGCACTTTGCCTGATTGCGACAGTGTCGGATTCCGATCCATCCTCCAAGCCATGGGCCGAGCGTAGAGCCAACGACTGCAATCGGCGGCAAGTTCAGGCCCTCGATCAGCTTTTCAGCCAGCCATGCCGGGGCGGCGGTGGCGATGATCACTGGCTCTTCACGCTCGATATGGCCGCGCATCGTCAAAAGCCCGGCCTCCCGCCAACCGATGGGCCCATCACCTCGCTGAATCCCACTCGCGAAGGCACCAAAGGAGGCTCGGAGCTCATCTTCGGTCTGCCCTGCGCTTGCGATCCAAAGGGCTATTGAGGCGCCCCAGCGCCGCGATCGAGAATGCGTCATAAGCAAGCCGGCGACGGGCGCGGCAGCGACGGCTATGGCAGTTCTCGCCCAAGAGCGCCTGATCCTGCTGATCATCCAAGCAGTAGCGGAGTCGCCGTCTAGCAGCGTGCCATCCAGGTCGAAAACGATTGTGGTGAGCGGCGGCATTTCTAGAACATACACTGGGCCGGATGCGGAAGAAGGTTTGTGTCGGGTCGTGCCCAGGCATCAGCATAGGCGCTGACTTCGGCCATTCAGATTGCCACCGCCAGGAATTGTCGGTCCCGGTGAACTCCCGCCCTTGTGGCGGAAACCCCTGGTTCAGCTGACACGTGAAACGCCAGCGAAGTGCGCGCGCACTTCGCCCCTCCCGCACCTGCGGCGGTGCGAGGGTTCCCGCCACAAGGGCGGGTGTCACCCGAGACCGACAATTGCTCGCTGTCACGATCTGAGAGTCCAGATCAGTGCCTGTGTCGGCGGCTGTATGTTGATCTGAAGCAGCTGTTGGGCAACGTCAGCGGCCGTTCCACAATTCCGGTCGGGCCTCGATGTAAGCGATCAGGAACTCCGCGAGCGCCTGATTGTCCTTCAGGCTGCCGTGCTGGCCGCAGCCGGTGCGCTCAAGCTGTCCGCGATAGGGCGGGACGAACAGAATCATCCGCACGCCCGCGCGGCCGGCCGCCTGGCGCATCGCCGCCTTCAGGTCAGCGACGGTCTTGCGATATTCCGGCAGTTTGACGTCGGTCTCCTCGGGCCAGTCGACCAGGATGGCCGCGCTGGGCGACCGACGATAGATCTCCGCCAGCAGGTCGCCGAAGGCCTTGGTCCAGTCGGGGATTAGGCCGTCCAGGTCCTTCCAGAGCTCGTCCGGCCTCTCGCGACGCTCCATAGTTGAGCTTCGTGGGAAAATGGGGAAGCCTTTTCTGTGGGGCTACCTCGGCGTTGTCTGGAACCGCTGCGTCCCACCTCAAGCAGCCGCCTGGAACGTCCGTTGCTGGCACAGACGTAGCGATTGCCGGTAGCGGTGTATCCCGTCTTTCCAAGGCGGGAATGACGGTTGTATATTTGGGCGATAGTGTCCCGGCGATGACGGCCCCACTTCCATCCGCCCGCAAGCCTCGTCGCCGCCTGACCCGCGTCGAACGCTGGGCGCTGGACGGTCTGGGCGGGTCGCTGGTCGCCATCGGCGCGGTCGGGATCGTCGTGCCGGGCCTGCCGACCACGGTGTTCTGGATCGGGGCGGTGGTCTGTTTCCTCAAGACCCGCCCCCTGGTCGTGCGGCCCCTGCTCCGCACGCCCGTGGTGGGACCGGCGATCATCGGCTTCCTGAGGTGGCGGCCTTTCGGCTGGGGTCGGAAGCGCTAGCGGGGTCGCTTCAGAACGCCAAACCCCCTATCTACCCAGCATCATGAGTGACTTCATTGACGACGAGGACGAAACGGCGGGCCGCAAGCGGGCGCTGTCCAACCGGCAGGTTCTGGGCTTCATCGCGCAGTTCTGGAAGCGGCGGCCGGTGCTGTTCGCCCTCGGCGTCGGCCTGACCCTCGTGGCTATCGGCTTCGACCTGGCGCTGCCCTATGCTGCGGGACACCTGGTCGATGCGGTGGTCGAAAAGCCGCGCGGCGACCCGGCTGCATGGTCGGCGCTGTGGGCGTTCGTCGGCGTCTATCTGGCCTTCGCGGTGGTGCGCAATATCTCGCATCGGTTCTGGATCCCGCTGGCCGCCCGCAACATGGAAGAGATGACCAACGAGGGCTTCGCCAAGGTGCAGGCCTTCTCGTCGGACTGGCATGCCGACAGCTTCGCCGGGGCCACCGTGCGAAAGCTGACCCGCGCCATGTGGGGCTATGACAGCGTCACCGACGCAGTGACCATCTGGCTGGGACCTGGCATCGTCGTGCTGGTCGGCCTGTCGGTGATGATGCTGTTTCGCCAGCCGATGGCGGGCGTGATCTCGCTGGTCGTGATCGCCGCCTATCTGGCCGCCAATATTATCGTTATCGAGCGCTATGTGCGGCCCAGCAACCTGCGCTCCAATGCCCTGGATTCGAAGATCGGCGGGGCCCTGGCCGACGCCGTGACGTCCAATCCGACGGTCAAGAGCTTCGGCGCCGAAGACCGCGAGACCGCTCGCATCGCCGAGGTCACGGGGGAGTGGCGAGAGGCGGTGATGGTCACCTGGAACCGGTTCACCGATGTCTGGCTGGGCCAGAACCTGCTGCTCGTTTTGCTGCAGGCCGGCCTGACCGGCTCGATGGTCTGGGGCTGGTCTCAGGGCACGGCGAGCCCCGGCGATGTGGCCTTCGCCATCACCGCCTTCATGCTGATGAGCGGCTATCTGCGCAACCTGGGTGAAAACATCCGCATGCTGCAGAAGGGCCTGGACGACAGCGAGGACGTGGCCGCCTGGGACCGTTTGGCGCCGCAGATCGCCGACGCGCCAGACGCGCCCGCCTTCACGCCCCATACCGGGAAGGAGGGCCCCGGCGCCATCGCCTTCGACAACGTCACCTTCCGCTACAAGGCGGCAGGCGCGCCGCTCTACGACCAGTTCAGCTTGCGGATCGCGCCGGGCGAGCGGGTGGCGCTGGTCGGGCCGACAGGCTCGGGCAAGTCGACCTTCGCCAAGCTCATCCAGCGCCTGCACGACCTGCAGGGCGGCCGGATCGTCATCGACGGCCAGGACGTCTCGGCGGTGACTCAAGGCAGCCTGCGCCGCGCCATCGCGGTGGTGCCTCAGGACCCGGCCCTGTTCCACCGCAGCCTGCTGGAGAACATCGCCTACGGAAAGCCGGACGCCACGCGCGAGGAGATCGAGGCGGCGGCGGCCAAGGCCCACGCCCACGACTTCATCCTGCAATTGCCCAGGGGCTACGACACTCTGGTGGGCGAGCGCGGCGTCAAGCTGTCGGGCGGCGAGCGCCAGCGCGTGGCCATCGCCCGCGCCTTCCTGGCCGACGCGCCGATCCTTGTGCTGGACGAGGCGACCTCGTCGCTGGACGTCGAGACCGAAGCCGAGGTCCAGATCGCGGCCGAGGCCCTGATGGCCGGCCGCACGACCATCGTCATCGCCCACCGGCTTTCGACGGTGCGCGGGGCCGACCGGATCCTGGTGTTCCAGAAGGGGCGGGTGGTCGAGGAGGGCCGCCACGCCGAGCTCAAGGCCAAGGGCGGGATCTACGCGCGGCTCAATGCGGTGAGCGAGGGGGTGGGGTAGGCTCCCAACTTGACCTCCAAATCTCTTGTCATCCCGGCCAAGCGCGCAGCGCGCCGAGCCGGGACCGCCGGAAGCGCCTAGGCATGCCGTGGTCCCGGCTCGGCGCGCTGCGCGCTTGGCCGGGATGACAAGATTTGTTTGCGGTTGAAGGTCTTACCGCCCCGGAACCATCCCACTCACCATCCCCGGCGCCTCCACCGCGCAGCCGGACGCGAAGGGGATGAAGGCCAGCCGCAGGTCCCCGACCAGAATGTCCCGCCGTGGAACTGGCTCGGCCATGCGGGCCGTCCCCGACTTCAGGGCCTGGTCCAGGTCGGTTCCGCTGCAGCGGGCCGAGGCCGAGCCGATCTTCTTCCAGCTGTCCTTCGGGAACTGCTTGATGACGTCCAGCGTCCCGCCGTTCGAGAACAGCACCTCCTCGTTGCCGTCGCCATCGATGTCGAGCAGCAGGGCCGAACAGGTCGTGCCGGGGTAGATACAGACCGAATCGCCGTCCGATGGCGACCAATCCTGCTTGACCAGGCTTCCGGGCAGCACGCGGCCGGCCGGATAGACCGTGGTCTTGGTGAAGCGGGGCTGGGCGTCGATCGGCGGGCGGACGGTCCAGACCAGGGCCTGGGCGGCGCCCTTGGCGATCTCGGGGTTCTTGTCGGTCTTCAGGCGCGCCAGCACGGCCCGTCCGTGGCGACCGCCGTCGAAACGCAGGAAGGCGTAGTCGAACTGGGCCGGCTTGACCTTGCCTCGCGCCAACCGGTCGGCCTGATCATTGACCGATAGCCGCGCGGGATCGGCGATGGGGGTGAAGAGGGCGGTCAGCAAGGCCAGACTGATGAAGGCCATGACCACATTGGTCCGCTCCAGGGTCTTCATCCATGCATCGCGACGGAAGGCCGCCATGGCGTAGCCCACCGCATGGCCGGCGGCGACGAAGACGAAGGCGGCGGCGAACACCCGCTCGGGCGTCAGGCCGTGCTGGCCGATCCGCAAGGCCAGGCCATAGGCGGCCAGCAGGGCGATCGGGATTAGCAGAACGCCGGCGATCCGCGCGGCCCATTTCAACACCGTGGGCGGCGGCTCGGTCCCGCACTGATAGGCGGCGTTGATCAGCACGATCAGGTGGGCGGCGGCGGTCAGCAGCAGGGCGGTGGCGGCGCGGGTCTTCCAGAGAGGTTCAAGGCCGGTGAAAGGCAGGCTGGCCAGGAAACCGGCGGCGATCAGGGTCATCAGCGACAGCAGCCAGGCCAGCAGGGTCAGGGCCACGGTCCGCACGCCGCGCACCAGGGTCGAGCGCACGTCGGTCAGCTGCACGGCGGCGGCGAACATCACCGTGGTGGCCGGGAAGGCGAAGGCCTCTTCGGAGATCAGCTTCTGGATCGCGTCGATGCCGATCAGCTTGAACAGCGAGGCGCCCAGATAGAGCAGGATCCAGAACACGCCGGTGAAGGCCGCCGACAGGGCCAGCTGCACCCCGTGCATCCAGGTGATGTCGAAATAGGCCGGGTAAGAAGCCACAACCTTGCGCTCGGCCTCGGCCGGCTGGATCAGGTGGTGGGCGATGAACAGGCCCCCGGCTATGGCCAGGAACACCGGAAAGTCGGGCATCTTGTCGGGCGTCGTATCGCGCCAGACGCCGTGAAAGGCCAGATAGGCCGCGAAGGCCGCCGCGCCCAGCGCCCAGACGATCAGGCTGCTCCGGCGCAAGGCGCCGATCCCGGCCAGGATCACGAAGGGGACGGCCAGCGCCACCAGCACCAGCGGCGCGAAGACCAGGGGCTGGGTCGCGGGCCAGGCTTTGACGTTCTCGGCATGGTGCAGCAGGAACAGCGCCAGGCCTTGCAGCAGGCCGACTCCCAGTCGGATCGCAGTCGTCGTCCGGGCCGATTGGCTTGCCGTCTGGTCCATCGCCCCGTCCTCGTACAGCCTCGACACTGAGCGTGACAGATCACGCCGCGAGCCTGTTGTGAAGCTGGTGATGATGGCGCAATTTCCACCTCGACGGCGGCGGATGTCGGATCGGGCTGTCTTGGAACGTCCTCGAGAAATCATCGGAGGAACCCGCCTTGAAAGTCGCAGCCGCGTCCATCGACGCCTATCTCGCCGATGTCCCGCCCGACCAGCGCGCCGCGCTTGACCTCCTGCGCCGCCAGATCCTGGCCGCCGCGCCGGGCGCGGAGGAGTGCATCAGCTATGGCCTGCCGACCTTTAAGCTGAACGGCTCGCTGGTGCATTTCGGCGCCGCCAGGGGCCACTGCGCCTTCTATCCGCGTGACACGGTCGAGCACTTCGCCGACCGGCTCGCGGGCTATGACATCAGCAAGGGCACGATCCGGTTCCAGCCGGACAAGCCGTTGCCGGAGGCGCTGGTCCGGGTGCCGAGATCGTGGCCGAACGCGCGGCGCGGAAACGGCGCTAGAGCCCTTTCCGACCTGATGGATTCATCAGGGTCGGGCGAAAAGGGCTCTAAATCAGAAGTTTAGAGCATTTTTCGATCCGATAACCGTTTCACACTTATCGGAAAATGCTCTAGCGCTTCTTGGCGCCATTGAGCTCGGCATAGATCAGCACGCCGTCGGCTCGCCTGCCCATCACCTCGATCCGCACGCTGTCGGTGTGCATGTGCGGCAGGAAGGAGATGGCGGTGGCTGGGAAATCCAGCAGATAATGGTCTTCGACCCCGCTGTCTCGCGCAGTGAGCCAGGCCGTCTGGCTAGGAATGTCCGGCGTGATCCGAAACTCCGCGCTCCCAAATTTGGCGCTTTGTCGCGGCTCCGGTTTCTTGTCGGTGTCGACGACCTTGAAGGATCCTGCGGAGACCGCGCGACCGCCGTCCCAACGCAGCGCCCAGGTCACACGCCTGCCGCAGGAGGTCGCGGCTTCGCCCATAGCTCCGAAGAGCGTCATGACGTCGCCCAAGCCAAGGGTGGCCATCTGAAAGCCACCGTCCGACCCGATGTTCCAGACGGGGCTGGCCCTGGCAGGGGTGATCTTGGCGACGAACGGCTGGACCGGGGTCTCCGATAGTTGCCGCTCCAGCCCGGGGGCCGACCGGCACTCCTCGGCGAAGGCGGGGAGGCCGACCAGGGCCGCGAATAATGCCCAGCCGAGACCGAGCCGAAGGGTCACCGCGCCAGCCGTCCATCCGTCAGCGCCGAGACCTCGAACGGGAAGATCACCTCGGGATCCGGCTTGGCTACGTCCTTCAGCAGTTTCTTGTCGCCGGTCGCGTGCAGCAGCCAGCGGATGATGTTCAAACGGGCGGACTTCTTGTGGTCGGCGCGTAGGCAGATCCATGGGGCCTCGGCGATGCTGGTGCGGGTCAGCATGTCGTCGCGAGCGGCGGTGTAGTCGGCCCACTTTTCCTGGGCGACGGCGTCCAGCGGGCTGATCTTGAAGGCCTTGAGGGGGTCCTCGCTGCGCGCCTTCAGGCGCTCGGCCTGGGTTTCACGGCTAATATCTAGCCAGAACTTGGCGTAGCGCACGCCGCTTTCGACCAGCATCGTCTCGAAGGCGGGCACATCGCGCAGAAATTGCTCCTGCTGCTGCGGCGTGGAAAAGCCCATCACCTTCTCGACCCCGGCCCGGTTGTACCAGGAGCGGTTGAACAGCACCGCCTCGCCGGCCGCGGGCAGCCATTCGACATAGCGTTGGAAGTACCACTCGCTGCGTTCACGCTCGGTGGGTTTGGGCAAGGCGACGACGATGGTCTGACGGCGATCCAGGTGCTCGGTGATCCGCGAGATCGCCCCGTCCTTGCCGGCGGCGTCCCGACCTTCGAAGACGGTCAGTATCTTCCAGCCGTCCTTGATGGCCTTCTTCTGCATCCCGATCAGGGCCAGCTGCAGGGCGGCGAGCTCGGTTTCGTAGTCGTCTGACTTGCTCATGCGGTGAGCCTACCCCTGGAAAGCGCAGTTGCGCTAGAAGAGCGACATGATCCGTCTTTTCGTTCCCCAGGACCTCGCCCCCGGCTATGGGGTCGTCCTTTCGCTCGACCAGTCGCGCTACCTCACCTCGGTGATGCGCCAGGCCATCGGCGCCCAGGTGCTGCTGTTCAACGGCCGCGACGGCGAGTGGACCGCCGCCCTGACCGAGACCGGCAAGCGCGGATCGCTGCTGAAGGTCGACGAACAGGCCCGGCCCATGGTGCTGGGTCCGGACCTTGACCTGGTCGTCGCCCTGGTCAAGCGCGGCCGGGTCGAGACCATCGTCGAAAAGGCCGCCGAGCTGGGCGTACGTAGGGTCAGACTAACGATCACCCGTCGCACCAATGTGGATTTCGTCAAGCTGGGCCGCCTGGACGCCATCGCCATGGAGGCCGCCGAGCAGACCGGTCGCCTGGACGTGCCGACGGTGGAAGACCCCGAAAAGCTCGCCGATATTCTCGACAGCTGGGACCAGGCCCGAAAGCTCGTTTTCTGCGACGAGGGCGGCGACGCCCGTCCGGCGATCCAGGCCCTGGCCGGAAGCGCAGGTCCGGCCGCTATCCTGATCGGTCCCGAGGGTGGTTTCGCGCCAGAGGAACGCGAGCGCCTGCGGTCCCTGCCGTTCGTCACGCCGGTGTCATTGGGTCCTCGCATCCTGAGGGCCGACACCGCCGCCATCTCGGCCCTGACGCTGTGGCAGGCGGCGGCTGGCGACTGGCGCGAAAGCTAAAGCGGCGGCCCCCTCTTGAGGTTCGCAAAGAAAACGCCCAATTGCGCTGACGATAGTATGCGGCCGGTGTGGGGAAATGGGCCTCTCCCAGCTCGATGCGTATCCGATCTTGGGGAGAGACGGCTCATGGCCGACACCGCTAGCCTGCAGGAGCGTCCGCTGACGCTCGACGAACTGACCGCCTATTTCGCCTCGGGCTCCAAGCCCAAGGAGGCCTTCCGCGTCGGGGCCGAGCACGAGAAGTTCGGCTTCTATCTGCAGGGCCACGGGCCTGTCCCCTATGAGGGTGACAAGGGCGTCCACGCCCTGCTGGTCGGTCTGCAGCGCTTTGGCTGGAAGCCGGTGATGGAAGGCGAAGTGATCATCGGGCTGGAGCGCAACGGCGCCAATGTCAGCCTGGAGCCCGGCGGCCAGTTTGAACTCTCCGGCGCGCCCCTGCTGACCATGCACGACATCTGCGAAGAGACCGGCCAGCATCTGGACGAGGTCAAGACCGTCGCTGACGAATTGGGCCTGGGCTTCATGGGTCTTGGCTTCTCGCCCATCTGGAAGCGCGAAGACGTGCCGATCATGCCCAAGGGGCGTTACGTCATCATGCGTAATTACATGCCCAAGGTCGGCGGCCTGGGCCTGGATATGATGCTGCGCACCTGCACGGTGCAGGCCAATCTCGACTTCTCCAGCGAAGCCGACATGGTCGCCAAGTTCCGCATGAGCCTGGCTCTGCAGCCAATCGCCACGGCGCTGTTTGCAAATTCTCCGTTCACGGAAGGTAAGCCCAACGGCTTCCTGTCGTCGCGCGCCAATGTCTGGACCGACACCGACGCCGACCGCACGGGCCTGCTGGACTTCGTGTTCGAGGACGGCTTCGACTTCGAGCGCTACGCCCGCTACGCCCTGGACGTGCCGATGTATTTCGCCAAGCGCGGCGACCGCTACATCGATTTGGCCGGCCGCAGTTTCCGCGATTTCATCGATGGCAAGATCAATGAGCTGCCGGGCGAGCGCGCCTCGCTCAAGGACTGGGCCGACCACACCACGACCCTGTTCCCGGAAGTGCGGCTGAAGACCTATCTGGAAATGCGCGGCGCCGACGCCGGCCCGTGGAGCAGCCTCTGCGCCCTGCCGGCCCTGTGGACCGGCGTGTTCTACGACGCCGCCGCCTTGGCCGCCGCGTGGGATCTCTGCAAGGACTGGACACCCGAGGATCGCGCCGGCCTGCGTCGCGACGTGCCGCGCCTTGGCCTGAAGGCGGTAGTGGCCGGCCGTTCCGCCCGGGATGTGGCCAGGGACTTCGTCGCCATCGCCAAGTCGGGCCTGAAGAACCGCGCTCACGTAAACGGCGGCTTCCTGGACGAGACCATCTATATGGGCGAGCTGGAAGAGATCGCCGACAGCGGCCGCACCCGCGCCGACAGGCTGCTGGAGCTCTATCACGGCGAATGGAAGGGCGATGTGAGCCGGGTGTTCACGGACTGCGCTTACTGACCATTGCATTGTCATCCCGGCCAAGCGCGCAGCGCGCCGAGCCGGGACCGCTATGGGCGCATGTGCTTGCCGTGGTCCCGGCTCTCCGCTTCGCTGCGGCCGGGATGACAAGGCTGGGCGGCCCGAAATCTTTGCGTCAGATGCGTTCTTCATGCCACGCCCCTTCTGGGAAGCCCGCTTTCGTCCCCGCCCGACTCCGGCTAGGAACGGAGCATGAACTTGTCCGATCCGTTCCTGATCCTCGCCGCCGTGTTCGCGGCCATCGCCGTCGCCGCCATTTTGTGGGCGCTGGCCGCCACCAAACGCGCAACCGCAGCGGACATGAAAGCCTGGCAGCTGAACGAGCGTCTGGCCCAGGCCGACGAGCGCGCCCGGCTGCTGGAAGACCAGTCCGCCACCCAGTCCGAGTTGATCCGCGCCCAGGCCGCCCAGCAGGCGACCATGACCGCCAACACCGTGGCCGAGGCCCTGATCAAGCGCGCCGACGAGAACTTCCGCAGCCGGGAAATGCTGTCCCAGCAGCGGCTGGAAGCCCAGCTGAAGCCTGTGGCCGAGACCCTGGCCAAGTTCGAGGCCCAGGTTACCGCCGTCGAGAAGTCCCGTGCTGAAGAGGCCGGCGGCCTGAAGGCCCAGATCGCCGCCCTGATGGAGGCCTCGACCGCCACCCAGTTCGAGGCCCGCAAGCTGTCGGCCGCCCTGCGGCGCGGGGCCGGCGTGCAGGGCCGCTGGGGCGAACAGACCCTGCGCAACGTGCTGGAGGCTGCCGGCCTCAACAAGCGCTTCGACTTCGAAGAGCAGTTCAGCGTCGACACCGACGAGGGCCGCCGCCGTCCCGACGTCAAGGTGCGGATGCCCGGTGGGGCGGTGTTCGTGATCGACGCCAAGTGCTCGCTGAACGCCTTTCTGGAAGCCCAGGAAATGGCCGAGGAACTGCCGCGTGAGGCCGCCCTGCTGCGCCACGCCCAGAGCGTGCGCGCCCACATGACCAGCCTGTCGGCCAAGACCTATTGGGACCAGTTCGCCTCGGAAGGCTCGCCCGACTTCGTGGCCATGTTCGTGCCCGGCGACAGTTTCCTGGCCGCCGCTCTGGAGCGCCTGCCCGACCTGATGACCGAGGCGATGGACAAGCGGGTGCTGCTGGTCACGCCCACCACCCTGTTCGCCCTGTGCAAGGCCGTCGCCTATGGCTGGCGCGTGGAAGATCAGGCCAAGAACGCCGCCAACATCGTCGCCGTGGGGCGCGAGCTCTACAAGCGCGTGGCGGTGATGGGCGCCCATGCCGGGGCGGTAGGCAAGGCGCTGGAGTCGGCGGTCGGCAAATACAACCAGTTCGTGGGCTCTCTGGAGAGCCAGGTTCTGACCCAGGCCCGCCGGTTCGAGGAGCTTTCCGTCGATCACGAGGGCAAGGAAATCGCCGAGCTGGTCCCGGTAGAATCGGGCGTTCGATCCCTGACCAAGCTTGCGGTGGGGCAATCCCCCACCTTGACGCTCGGGAATGAGCCCCTTACCTGACACCTATCATGGCCATCCGTCGCATCCTTACCGTCGATAACACTGCCGATCTGGCTGTGTTGAAGAAGATCTCCACCCCCATTGAGGCGGTGACGGACGATCTGCGTCACCTGATGGATGACATGCTGGAGACGATGTACGACGCGCCGGGCATCGGCCTGGCGGCCGTGCAGATCGGCGAGCCCGTGCGGATCATCGTTATGGATTTGGCCCGCGACGGCGAAGAGCCGGCCCCGAAATATTTCGTCAATCCCGAGATTCTGTCGACCTCGGAAGAGACGCAAGGCTATGAAGAGGGCTGCCTGTCAGTCCCCGACTATTACGATGAGGTGGAGCGCTCGTCCAAGGTGACGCTGCGCTACATGAACTACCAGGGCGAGACAGTCACCGAGGAAGCCGAGGGCCTTTTCGCCGTCTGCGTCCAGCACGAGATGGACCACCTGGAAGGCGTGCTGTTCATCGACCACCTGTCGCGCCTGCGCCGCGACCGCGCCATCACCAGGGTAAAGAAGGCGCGGCGGGCGGCTTAGGGGACGCTCCCATCACTGGGAGAGTTATAATCTCTGTATCGCAAACGGTCGTCATGGCGGGACTTGTTCCCGGGAACCTTTCGCCCGCCACAGACGCTGAGCCGAAAATCACGCTCACGATGAAGCTGAACCATGGGTCCCGGGAACGAGTCCCGGGATGACGACGAATTGGAGCTTGGACGAGTCTGGGCTCGGCAGCATCAGCTTTGATCACTGATCGTCATGCGGGCGCAGTTACTCGCAGCGGGCGAGCAGCTGGAGCCCTTTCCGACCTGATGGCTTCATCAGGGTCGGGCGAAAAGGGCTCTAAATAAAAGGGTTAGAGCATTTTTCGATCCGATAACCGTTTCACACTTATCGGAAAATGCTCCAGCGCCTACCGCGTCGCCTCGTGCACTTCCTTCTTCGTCTCGGCGCCGGCCTTCTTTGCGCCGGCTTCGATGTCGTTGCCGGCTTCCTTGGCCGCGTCGCCCGCCTTCTCGCCAGCTTCCTGTGCCGCGTCGGTCGCCTTGCCGGCGGCTTCCTTCAGCTCAGCGCCGGCTTCCTTGGCGCTTTCCTTCAGGGCCGTGCCGGCTTCCTTGACGTCGGGATCGCTGGAGATCTCCTTGGCCGCGTCGCCGATGTCAGTGGCGGCCGCCCTGGCGCCTTCCTTGATCTCGGTGGCGTGCTGGTCCGAGCAGGCGGCCAGCGACAGGGCGGCGGCGCAGACGGCGAAGATCAGGGTGGAACGCATAGTGATGCTCCTGGGGACAGTGTCGGTAAGATAACGGCTCCCCACGGTCAAGGTTCCGTCTGCGGCTTTCAATACGAGGCCGCGACCGTTAAACCGCCCCCATGCGCATCGCTTTCCTCGGCACGCCCGATTTCGCCGTCGCCTGTCTGGTCGAACTGGTCGCCTCAGGCCACGAGATCGCCTGTGTCTACTCCCAGCCTCCCGCCCCGCGCGGTCGCGGCCAGGACCTGAAACCCTCGCCGGTCCATGCCCTCGCCGAAGGGCTGGGCCTGCCGGTGCGCACGCCGGTCTCCATGAAAACGCCCGAGGAGATCGAAGCCTTCAAGGCCCTGGACCTCGACGCCGCCGTGGTCGTGGCCTTCGGCCAGATCCTGGTGCGGGAGGTGCTCGAGGCACCCCGCGAGGGTTGCTTCAACCTGCACGCCTCCCTGCTGCCCCGCTGGCGCGGCGCGGCGCCGATCCAGCGGGCGATCATGGCGGGCGATGCGGTCACCGGCGTCCAGGTGATGCGAATGAGCGAGGGCCTCGACGAGGGGCCGATCCTGATGTCCGAGCAGGTGCGGATCGACAGGCTGGAGACCGCCGGCTCACTGCACGACAAGCTTGCGGCGGTCGGCTCGCGCATCCTGCCGGTGGCCCTGGGCGCTATCGAACGCGGCGGCGCCCGCGAGACGCCGCAGAGCGAAGACGGCGTGACCTACGCCAAGAAGATCAAGTCGGCCGAGGCCCGCATCGACTGGACCCGTCCAGCGTCGGAGATTGACTGCCACATCCGTGGCCTGTCGCCTTTCCCCGGAGCCTGGTTCGAAGCGCCGTCCGAGAGGGGGTCCGTCCGCGTGAAGGCCCTGTTGTCCCGCGTCGAGGATGAGAGCGGCGCGCCGGGCGCTGTGCTGGACGATAGCCTGTTGATCGCCTGCGGAGACGGCGCGATCCGCCTGCTCAAGGCCCAGCGCGAAGGCAAGGGCGTCCAGGATGCCGAGGTCCTCACGCGGGGCTTCCCGCTTGCCGCCGGGACCATCCTTGCCTGATGCCCCGCTACCGCCTCCTCGTCGAGTATGACGGTCGGCCCTTTAACGGCTTCCAGGCCCAGGCGACCCTGCCGTCGGTGCAAGGGGCAATTGAGACGGCGGTGGAGGCCTTCTGCGGCCAGAAGATCCGCATCGCGGCGGCCGGACGCACTGACACCGGCGTCCACGCCACGGGTCAGGTGGTGCATGTGGATCTGGAACGCGACTGGCCCGCCCAAACCGTGGCCAACGCCCTCAATGCCCACCTGACCCGCGAGGCGGTCAGCATCCTCGACTGCGAGATCGCCGAGGGGGATTGGCACGCCCGGTTCTCGGCCAATGAGCGGCGCTATCTCTACCGCATCCTCAACCGACGCGGCCCGCCGGCCCTGGACAAGGGCAAGGTCTGGCATGTGAAAAAGCCGCTGGACGCCGAGGCTATGCACGCGGCGGCGCAGGCCCTTGTGGGCCTGCACGACTTCACCACCTTCCGCGACATGCATTGTCAGGCCAAGTCGCCGCTCAAGACGCTCGACGTCGCGCGGGTGAGCCGGGTGGGCGAGGAGGTGCATCTGAGCTTTGAGGCGCGGTCGTTTCTGCATCGGCAGGTGCGTTCGATGACCGGGACGCTGGTTGAGGTCGGGATCGGGCGATGGAGCGCGGACGATGTGCGCGAGGCGCTGGAGGCTAAGGACCGCACACAGTGTGGGCCGGTGGCGCCGGCAGATGGGCTCTATCTGGTAGGGGTGGGGTACGGGAACTAGAGCCCTTTCCGACCTGATGGCTTCATCAGGGTCGGGCGAAAAAGGCTCTAAATCAGAAGTTTAGAGCCTTTTTCGATCCGATAACCGTTTCACGCTTATCGGAAAATGCTCTAGCGCTGGACGCTCCCGCTAATCCATCAAATCGGCCGGCACCTTGCCGCCATTATCCGACAGCTTCTTGATCACCTGCTTGTGCAGCCAGATGTTCATCGAGGCGCTGTCGCTCTTGTCGCCGGTGTAGCCCAGCTCATCGGCGAGCTCCTTGCGCTCGGAGAGGCTGCTCTCCATGCCGACCAGCTTCATCAGATCGACGATGGAGTTGCGCCAGTTCAGCTTTTGCGGATTGTCGGCGGCCATTTCGTCGAGCACGGCGGTGACGTCGACGGGCTGCGGCTTGGGCACGACCGGCGCGGCGTCGGGCGTCGGGACTGGCGCAGGCTTGGCCCCAGTCGGCGCCGGGGCGGTCTTTGGCTTATGGCCGAAGATCTTGCCCATGATGTTGCTGAAAATGCCCATTGGCGCGCTCCTGATGGTTGAGCGCCTACAACGCCCCGGAGCTTGGGTGGTTCGAAGCTAAAGCACGGAACAGCTTGTAAGTTGGGTAAAAGCCTCCAGCGCCGCCGTCCCGACCACCGAGGTGCCGAAGCGGTCCAGTTCCGGCGACCACACCGCGATCACCGCCTTGCCCGGAACCACGGCCACGATGCCGCCGCCGACGCCGCTCTTGGCCGGCAGGCCGACGCGATAGGCGAAGCTGCCGACGCTGTCATAGATGCCGCAGGTCAGCAGCAGGGCGTTCAGCCGGCGCGTCAGCCGGTCAGGGAAGATGGTTTCCTGGATCACCGGCGAGAAGCCGCCAGCCGCCAGGGGCAGGAAGGCGCGGGCCAGCTGGCGGCAGCTCATCGTCAGGGCGCACTGGCGGCAATAGGCGGCGACCACGGCCTCGGGATCGTGGCTGATCGTGCCCTTGCCGCGCATCAGATGGGCGATGGCGCGGTTCTGGTGGGCCGTAGCGAGCTCGGACGCCGCGACGGCCTCGTCAATCTCGACGGCCTCATCGGCCAGAAAGCTGGCGAAACCGCGCACCAGGGCGGCGGGGTCTTTCACCGTGTCCAGCAGATGGTCGGTGATCGCCAGGGCGCCAGCATTGATGAACGGGTTGCGGGGAACACCGCCCTCGGCTTCCAGCTGGGAGAGATGGTTGAACGGCGTGCCAGACGGCTCCTTGCCGACCCGCGTCCAGACCTCGTCGCCGAAACGGTTGAGCGCCAAGCCCAGGGCGAAGACCTTGGTGATGCTCTGAACGGAAAACCCCTCGTCGGCGTCGCCGATCACGTGCTCGCCGCCGTCGAGAGTGCAGACCGCCATGCCGAACTTGCTGCCCGGCACCTCTGCCAGTTCCGGGATGTAGTCGGCCGGCCGGCCCTTGCCGAAGTGCGGCTTCACCAGCGCGGCGACCTCGGCCAGGACGTCGTCTATCGAGAACTCGTCTATGGTCGCCATGCGGAGCTTCTACGCGAAGGCTTCGAAATAGCGACGGATCAGGGCGGTATAGGCGTCGGCCAGATAGCGGATTTCCTGCACCGGGACCCGCTCGTCGATCTGGTGCATGGTCGAGCCGACCAGACCGAACTCGACCACCGGACACAGGGCTCGAATGAACCGCGCGTCGCTGGTGCCCCCGGTGGTGGACAGCTCCGGAACGCGCCCGGTGGCCTCGCCCACGGCGGCGACGATCACGTCGGTGAAGGGGCCGGGCTGCGTTAGGAACGCCTCGCCGCTGACCTTGCACAGGGCCTCGACCCGGCCTGAAAAGCCCTCGGCGGCCTCTCGGCATTCGGCCTCGATCCAGGCCTGCAGGTCTTTGCCCTGGTGGGCCGGATTGAAGCGGATATTGACCCGGGCCCGGGCGGTGGCGGGGATGACGTTGGTGGCCGTGTTGCCGACATCCACCGTGGTGACTTCCAGGTTCGAGGGCTGGAAGCCGGTATAGCCCTCGTCCAGCACTCGGCTCTGCAGGCGGCTCAGGATATCGATCATCACCGGGATCGGATTGGCGGCGCGGTGCGGATAGGCCACGTGGCCTTGGACACCATCGACGGCTATCCAGGCGTTGATGCTGCCGCGCCGGCCGATCTTGACCATGTCGCCCAGCAGGCTGGCGCTGGTGGGCTCGCCGACGATGCAGTGGTCGATGATTTCGCCTTCGGCCTGCAGGGTCTGGACAACCCTGACGGTGCCGTCCTCTGCCACGCCCTCTTCGTCGCCGGTGATCAGGAAGCTGATCGAGCCGGGATGCTCTGGCATGTTCCCGACCGCGGAGACGAAGGCGGCGATGGCGCTCTTCATGTCGACCGCACCCCGGCCGTACAGAACGCCGTCCTTGATCTCGGCCTCGAACGGACCGGCGGTCCAGGCTGCGTCGTCGCCGACCGGAACCACGTCTGTGTGGCCGGCGAAGCAGAGATTGGGCCGCGCCGTGCCGCGCTTGGCGTAGAGGTTCTCGATCTCGCCGAACTTCATGCGGCGACAGGCGAAGCCCAGGCTTTCCAGCTGGCGCTGCAGCACGTCCATCGCACCTTCGTCGGCCGGCGTCACCGACGGGCGGCGGATCAGGGCTTGGGCGAGTTCGACGGGGTCTATGCTGACAGATGCGGGCGCTGGGCTGGTCATGGTGCTGGCTTTAGGCTTCCCTCCGGCCCGACGCAAACCACGCAAGCCTCTTCCACGGATCTCCATGCCCAAGATCGACATCGACGCCGCGCCGACCCGTTTCGGCGCGGCCTATCCGCCGCCGTTCGACGCGCCGTGCCTCGAGCGCCAGCGCTGGAAGCTTGGCGACGCGGCGGGCCTGACCCAATTCGGCGTCAACCTGATGCGTCTGCCGCCGGGCCAATGGACCAGCCAGCGTCACTGGCACACCGCCGAGGAGGAATTCACCTGGGTGGTCGAGGGAGAGGTCGTGCTGGTCGAGAACGAGTGCGAGACCATCCTCCGCGCCGGCGACTGCGCAGGCTTCAAGGCCGGTGTCGCCAACGGCCACCACCTCCAGAACCGGTCCGACAAGGTGGCGGTGCTGCTGGAGATGGGCTCGCGTCGGCCGGAGACCGATGGCTGCGACTATCCCGACATCGACCTGATCCTGCGCGAGGGCGAGGAGATCTACCGGCATCGGGACGGGACGCCGTATGAGGTCGAGAGCGGGCGCAAACGGTAGGCGCGCCGGTCCGGCTGAACGAAACTTGACGCAGGTCAAGGTCAGGCGCGCCTGATCGGCCTTGGCTATCGGCTCCCAGGAGATGCCCCATGATCAGTCACCGCGAACGCCACCTGATCGAACGCGTCGGCTGGCTGCGCGCCGCCGTCTTGGGGGCCAATGACGGGATCGTCTCGACCGCCAGCCTGATCGTCGGCGTCGCCGCCGCCTCGCAGGGGCGGGGCGAGATCCTCGTCGTCGGGGTGGCGGGTCTGGTCGCGGGCGCCATGTCGATGGCCGCCGGCGAATATGTCTCGGTCAGCTCGCAATCGGACACCGAACGCGCCGACCTGGCGCGCGAGAAGGCCGAACTGGAAACCCAGCCAGACTTCGAGCTCGACGAACTGGCCGGCCTCTACGAGACGCGCGGGGTCGAACCGGCGGTCGCCCGCGTGGTCGCCAGCCAGCTGATGGCCAAGGACGCCCTGGGCGCCCACGCTCGGGACGAGCTGGGCATTTCCGAGATCACGACGGCCAAGCCCATTCAGGCTGCCCTGACCTCGGCCCTGACCTTCGCGATGGGGGCGGCCTTGCCCCTGGTGGTGGCGATCCTCGTTCCGGCCAGCGCCATCGTGGTGGCGGTGTCGCTGGCCTCGCTGCTGTTCCTGGCCGTGCTGGGCGGGGTCGGCGCGCGCGTGGGCGGCGCTCCGATCGTCAAGGCCGTCGCCCGGGTGACCTTCTGGGGCGCGATCGCCATGGGCTTGACCGCTGGAGTCGGGGCGGTGTTCGGGGTCTCGGCCTGACGGGCAGATGCGTTCGAGATTGACTTTAGAGCGAACGCGAGCCCCCTCCTGAGCGGCCGCCTTTCTCGATCAGCCATTCAGAGCTTTTCGAGGAAGCGGTCTAGAGCATTTTCCGATAAGTGTGAAACGGTTATCGGATCGAAAAATGCTCTAAACTTTTGATTTAGAGCCCTTTTTGCCCGACCCTGATGAAGCCATCAGGTCGGAAAGGGCTCCAGCCGCTGCAGCGGCAATTCCCGTTCATCGATGAGGGCGTGCAGAACCTTGAATGGCTGCTAGGCCGAGCGCCTTTTAACAACGAGCGTTGTCCCGCCTTTGAGGGGCGGGACATGTTTATCGCTGTTGGTCCGAAAACGCCGCGGTCGCCAAGTTTCCGGGTGCTCTATGAGATCCGAGACCGCAAGATATTTCTCTGGCGCCTCACGGTGCGAGAGGCTTAGTCCCGCAGCAGCTCGTTGATGCTCGTCTTCGACCGCGTCTGGGCGTCGACCGTCTTGACGATCACGGCGCAGTAGAGGCCCGGGCCGCCCTTGGGGTCGGGCAGGTTGCCGGGGACCACGACACTGTAGGGCGGCACCTTGCCGATGTGGATTTCGCCGGTCTTACGGTCGACGATCTTGGTTGAGGCGCTGATGAACACGCCCATCGACAGGACCGAGCCCTCGCCGACGATCGCGCCTTCGACGACTTCCGAGCGGGCGCCGATGAAGCAGTCATCCTCGATGATGGTCGGGTTGGCCTGAAGGGGCTCCAGCACGCCGCCGATGCCGACGCCGCCCGACAGGTGGACGCGCTTGCCGATCTGGGCGCACGAGCCGACCGTCACCCAGGTGTCGACCATGGTGGCCTCGTCGACGAAGGCGCCGATGTTCACGAAGGACGGCATCAGGATGACGTTCTTGCCGATATAGGCCCCGCGGCGGACGATCGAGCCGGGCACGGCGCGGAAGCCGGCGGCCTCGAACTGCGGAGCGTCCCAGCCGTCGAACTTGTTGGGAACCTTGTCCCACCACGGGCCTACCGCGCCGCCCAGGGTTCCGGCGCGCATGACGCTGTTGGGATTGAGGCGGAAGGACAGCAGCACAGCCTTCTTCAGCCATTGATGGGTGGTCCACTCGCCGTCGATCTTCTCCGAGACGCGGACCTTGCCGGCGTCGATCATCAGCAGGGCCTCCTCGACCGCCGTGCGGACGGGGCCGGTGGTGGCGGTGGAGACGCCGTCGCGGGCTTCCCAGGCGGCTTCGATCTCGGTTTGCAGGTCGGCCAAAGAAATAGCGGGGAGGCTCACGGTCGTCATGGCTCAGAGATCCTTCAGGCGCGCCGAGGTCAGGAACTCGGCGAGGTCGTGCGTGCGATGGTGGACGAAATCGGCGGTCGAGGCGGCCGCATGGGCGCCGACCAGCACCGTGGTCATGCCCAGGACGGCGGCGGGGGCGAGGTTCTTCTCGCTGTCCTCGAAGAAGGCGGTGACCGGCGAGGTCAGGGCGTGGCGCGAAACGATCTTCTCGAACGTCGCCATGGCCGGCTTGGGCAGATAGTCGGCCGTCTCGATGGCGAAGACGTCCTCGAACAGATGATCCAGGCCCAGATGGCCCAGAACCCGCTCGGCATGGCCCAGCGAGCCGTTGGTGAAGATCAGCCGACGGCCGGGCAGGCGGTCGATCGAGGCGCGCAGGGCGGGATCGGGGGTAAGCCGGTCCATCGAGACGTCATGCACCTCGTCCAGAAAGGCCTTGGGCTCCATGCCGTGATGGGCCATCAGCCCGGCCAGGGTGGTGCCGTGCTCGTGGTAGTATTTCTTCTGAAGCGCGCGCGCCTCGTCCCGGGGAAGCCCCGTCTCCCGCGCGACGAAATCGGTCATCCGCCCCTCGATCAGGGCCATGTATTCGCACTCGGCGGGATACAGGGTGTTGTCGAGGTCGAAGAGCCAGGTCTCGACGTGTGCCAGGTCGGGGGTGGGCTGGGGGCTCATCGCGAGATCAGCGTACCGGCGCCGTGCTCGCTGAACAGTTCGACCAGCATGGCGTGCGGACGGCGGCCATCCAGGATGACCACGGCCTCGACCCCCGATTCCACGGCGTGGATGGCGTTCTGAAGCTTGGGGATCATGCCGCCGCTGGCGACGCCGCTCTCGATCAGGCCGCGAGCCTCGTCGAGGGTCATCTGTCGGATCAACTCGCCATTGCCGTCGAGCACGCCGGCGATATCGGTCAACATCAGCATCCGCTTGGCCTTCAGCGCGCCCGCGAGAGCGCCTGCCACGGTGTCGGCGTTGATATTGAAGGTCTGGCCGGCTTCGGACACGCCGATCGGGGCGATCACGGGGATGTAGTCGGTCTCCGACGACAGCAGGGCCTGGATGATGTGCGGATCAACCTTGGTCGGCTCGCCCACGAAGCCCAGGTCGACGACCTGTTCGATATTGCTGTCAGGGTCGCGCTTGGTGCGGGTCACCTTCTCGGCGGTGATCATCCGGGCGTCCTTGCCCGACAGGCCCACGCCCCGGACGTCGGCTTCCGCGCCGGCGAGGGTGATCCAGTTGGCGATTTCCTTGTTGATGGCGCCCGACAGCACCATCTCGGCCACTTCCATCGTCGCTTCGTCAGTGACGCGCAGGCCGTCGATGAAGGTCGACTTGACGCCGGCCCGCTCCAGCATGCGGCTGATCTGCGGACCGCCGCCGTGCACCACCACCGGATGGACGCCCAACAACTTCAGCAACACCGCGTCGGCGGCGAACAGCTTGGCCACCTGTTCCTGGCCCATGGCGTGGCCGCCGTATTTGATCACCACCGTCTCGCGGTCGTAGATCTGGATGTAGGGCAGGGCCTCGGCCAGGGTCTTGGCGGTGGCCCAGCCCGCTTCCTCGGCGGCGTCGGTCAAGGTTGCGGATCCTGTGCGGAAAGGGCGGGTCTCGATAGCGGACACCGCCACCCCTGTCACTTAAAACAGGATCAGGCGGCCTTGCGGTCGAAGCGCCATTTCATGGCCAGCACGCCCGACGACATGGCCAGGCACGCGAGGTTGGAAGCCACCACCGGCCAAGCCTGGATCAGCAAGCCGTACAGTGTCCAGCAGATGAAGCCGGCGACGGTGACCACATAGGTTCGCAGGGAGACAGAGGAAGCGTCGCGCTCCTTCCAGATCTTGATCATCTGGGGCGCGAAACTGGTGATCGACAGCAGGGCCGCCGCCACCCCGACCGCTACGGCCGCGGGCGAAGCGGCCACGGTCAGCCAGCCATCTGCTGGTCTTGGAGGCCCCACAGCGCCAGATATTGCGGCGACAGGGTGAGGCCAATGGGCGGTGGGCCCGGCGCGCGGCCTTCGCGCATGCAGATCCGCAGATATTCCAGACCGGTCGTCACGACAAAGCTCGAATAGGGTTTGCCGATCACGCCGCAGGCCCCGGCGAAGTCCTCGGGCAGGCGTTTGACATTGGCGGTCATGAACAGAGCTACGGCCCCGCAATCCTCGTGGATGCGACGCGCCGCATTGACGCCGGTTGGTCCGTCACAGAGATGGACGTCAACCAGGGCAAGGTCAGGCTGCAGATCGTGAGCGAGAACCATCGCCTCGTCGGAACTCATGGCGTGCCCGACCGAGCAGCATCCTGCTTCCACCAGCAGGAACTCAAGTTCAGTGGCGAGCAGAACCTCGTCTTCCACGATCAAAACGCCGAGCGGTCGCTCATTCATCACGCACCCTCGCCCGTTTTTACTATGGCGCGCCGTTAACGGGCAAGTTGATCACAACGCGCGTGCCTGGTGAGGCGTTTGAGCTTTCGAACTTGGCCTTCAATTGCTGGCAGAGCAGCTGGATGATGGTGAGCCCGAAGCCTGTCGATCCCGTCGAAGTGATTATACCAACGCCGTCATCCGCGATTTCGATCCGAAACTCTCGGTCGTTTCGACTAATTCCGACGAAGACCCGTCCGGGACGCCCATCCGGGAAGGCATGGCGCATCGTGTTGGACAGCAGGTCGCTGATCACCAAGGCCAAGGGCGCGGCCTTGGAGGCGGCCACATCCACCCGTTCCAGATCGAGGTTGAACTGGATGTCGTCACGACCCGAGGAGCCCATGATGTCGGCCACCAGATCGCGCACGAAAGCCGAAACGTCGAAACGTTCGACATCGTCGCATTGGAACAGGCGGCGATGCACGGTGGCGATGGCGCTGACCCGGTCCAGCATACCGCGCAGAGCGGCCTTCACGGCCGGATCGGAAACCCGCCGGTTCTGCAGCAGCAGCAGGGAAGAGATCAGCTGGAGGTTGTTCTTGACCCGGTGATCGACCTCATGGAGCAGGGCGGTCTTCTGCTCCAGCGCCTGGGTCAGCTCCCGCGTGCGGTCGGCGACCAGTCGTTCCAGGTCGTTCCGCGTCTCGCTCAAGGCCAGGTCCGCGCGCTTCTTGGTGCTGACGTCCAGCTGGGACGCGAAGAAATGGGTGATCACGCCGGTCTCGTCGCGGACAGGGCTCAGATTGACGGCGTTCCAGAACGACGACCCGTCCTTGCGGTAGTTCAGGATCTCGCATGCGGCGTCCTCCCCTGCGGCGATGGCTGTGCGGAGTCGTTCGACGTCAGCGGGATCGGTGTCGGGACCCTGGAGAAAGCGGCAATTGCGGCCGATGATCTCGTCACGGCTGTAGCCGGTCAGCTTCAGGAAAGCGCCATTGGCGAAGATGATGGGCTGGTCGGCCTGAGCCGCGTCGGTGACGATCATCGCCATTCGCGTTGCTCGGATGGCGGCGACGAACGAATCCCCGGCGCCGTCTGCGGAGGGGGCGCCAACGCCCCGTCCAGATTGCGATAGGTCCGTCATCAGGTCGCCAGATCCGACATGCCATCTCCCGTCCGCGCCTAACGCGTGGTGCGTCCGCCAGGTTCCGCCTGTGTCTGCTACCCAACAAACACCCGGAGCATGCCCCAAAAGAGGCAGGGCGTGAATCCTGTCTGGATTCACGCCCTGCGCGCGAGACGACAAAGGGGAGGATGAGCGTCCCGCGATCCGGAGCCCGGCCTATTTCGGCTGGTAGATCTTGTCGAAGACGCCGCCGTCGGCGAAGTGCGTGGTCTGGGCCTTTTTCCAGCCACCGAAGGTGTCGTCGATGGTCACCAGCGGAATCTTCTTGAACTTGCCGGCATATTTGGCCGCCGCCGCCGGGCTGCGCGGACGGTAGTGGTTCTTGCCGATCAGGTCCTGGGCCAGGGGGCTGTATAGGAAGTTCAGATAGCCCTCGGCGGCCAGACGCGTCTTGTGGCGGTCAACGTTCTTGTCGACGATGGCCACCGGAGGCTCGGCCAGGATCGACAACGACGGGTAGACGATGTCGAACTTGCCCGGCAGCTCTTCCTGCGCAAGGTAGGCCTCGTTCTCCCACGACAGCAGCACATCGCCGATGCCGCGCTGGGTGAAGGTGGTGGTCGCGCCGCGCGCCCCGGTGTCGAGGATGGGCACGTTCCTGAACAGCGAGCCGACAAAGGCCTGGGCCTTGGCCGGATTGCCGCCGGGCTGCTTCAGAGCCCAGGCCCAGGCGGCCAGATAGTTCCAGCGCGCGCCGCCCGAGGTCTTGGGATTGGGCGTGATGACGTCGATGCCTGGCTTGATCAGGTCGCCCCAGTCCTTGATCTTCCACGGGTTGCCCTTGCGGACCAGGAAAACGATGGTCGAGGTGTAGGGCGTGGAGTTCTCGGGCAGGCGCGACTGCCAGTTGACCGGGAGCAGCTTGGCGCGGGCGGCGATCTCGTCGATGTCATAGGCGAGCGCCAGGGTGACGACATCAGCCTGCAGGCCGTCGATCACCGAGCGGGCCTGTTTGCCCGATCCGCCGTGGCTCTGGTTGATGGTCAGGGTCTGGCCGACCTTTTCCTTCCAGTACTTGGCGTAGGCGGCGTTGATGTCCTTGTAGAGCTCGCGCGTGGGATCGTAGCTGACGTTCAGCAGGGTCAGGCCCTTGACGGCTCGCGCCTGGGCCTGACCGGCCATCAGGGTCGGCGCGGCGAAGGCAGCCGCGCCAGCTGAAGCAGCGCCAAGGACGCCCCGGCGCGTCGGTTTGTCGAAACTACGGGTCATGAAGGCATCCTTGGCTTGGGTGGGTTTGGGTTAGAACGCGTACTGCGTGCGCAGCGACCAGATATCGAGGTCCTGGCCGACCTGGGCGCCGGCAGGCGGGGTCGAGCCGGCCACGAAGGACGTGCCGCCCTGCGACAGGCGACGGACCTCGACATTGCGATAGGCGCCCGACACCGTAACGACGTTGTTGAGGTACCAGTTCAGGCCCAACGACAGGATGTTCTGCTCGCCGCCACGGATGGCGCCGGGCAGGGTCGGATTGCCCGGGCCGCTGGACAGGTGGTTGAGGTCCAGGTTCGAGTAGCGGGCGGCCAGTTCGACCGCGCCCCACTGGGCCTTCTTGGGGTTGAACGGCTTGGCCGGGCGCGGATTGTCGAAGCCGGCGGTGGCGGCGTTGTAGCGGCGTGGTTCGCCCGTCAGGGTCCAGCCGGCCTGGACGTACCAGCCGTCGAACTTCGGATCGCTCAGCGTGCTGTTGCGGCGCTCGACATCGATATTGAAGTACTCGGCCTGGGCGTAGAGGTTCTTGAACTGGGCGCCCAGTTCCAGGCCCAGGGCTGTCACGCCGTCGGCGTCGATATTGCCGGTGTCGATCAGGCGCGTGCCGTCGACCCGCAGTTCCGGCCGGTCGCGCAGGCGGATATTGGTCACAGCGCCGCCGGCCGAGGCGATGTCGGGACCACCAGCGGCGGGATCGATGACCAGGTTGGCGTTGGCGCCGACATGGATCAGCCAGTTCTCGCCCTTCAGCGGCACATAGGCCACGCGCCCGATGAAGCCGAGTTGCTCGTCATAGGTCTGGGTGGTGACGGTGTTGCCGGTGACGGCGGCGGAGAAGTTCCAGCGCTCGCCATTGGCCAGCACGCCGAAGGCGGCGCGGCCGTCGCCGCCAGCCAGGCCACGCACGGTCTCGGCGACCGAGGCGCGCTCGACAAACAGCGAGCCGGTGTTGTTGGCGGCATCTTCCAGACCGGTGACCGGGGCATAGATGCCGGCGCGGACCTTCACGGGATAGCCGCTGTACTGCACCCAGGCCGACGAGATCTTGCCGGCCTCTTCGGTGCCCGAACCGCCGAAGTCGTAGATCATGTTGTAGTCGAAGGCGCCGAACACCTTGCCTTCGATGCCCAGGCGGGCGCGGCGAATATTGGCGCCGTCGCCCAGGTCGCGGGCGCGGTCGTTTTCGGCGGCGTCATTAAACGAGCCGCGGCGGAAGTCGCTGGCCAGCGGGCCGGCGTCGCGTTGATCGTAGATCGCCGCGTCAGCTTGCAGGATTCCGCGGAACGAGGCCGTGAAGGCCCCGTCGCCGGTGGCGAAGGTCGGGCGGCCATTGGCCAGGCTTACCGTGGTGGCGCTCTGGGCGGCGCGGACGTCCTTGACGTTCGCGGCGGTGGCGGCCTTGAGGTCGGCGATCTGGCCGGACAGGGCCTGGAGCTGGGCTTCGAGCGCTGCGATGCGGGCTTCGGCGTCCTGGCTGGTCTGGGCGTTGGCGGCTCCGGCCATGGTCAGGAATGAAACGCCTGCGATCAGCGCGGTCCGCAAGGTCGTCTTGTTGGTCGTCATTATGGTCCCCTCTCGGTCCGCCTTGGCGGCCCGTCCTGCTGGAGCTAGGGAAAACTATTATTCCTAGCTCGTGAATAGAGATTAGGAAAACCGGCCGTAAGAAAAACTGCGGGCGCGGTTTGGCCTCCCGGCTGAAGCCAAGAAACTCCAGCTGACACAAGGAGATATAAGTTTAATGGGCTGTTAGCCGTGCACGGACAAATCGTCACAGCGCGGCTCATGGCGGGGCTAAAACGAAAAACCTCCCGCCGCGAGACCGCGACGAGAGGTTTGAAAATCGACGAGGCCGGACCCTCGCGGCGCCGACCCGGGGTGATTAGAACATCGCGCGGCCGGTGAGGCGCAGATTGTAGCGCTTCTGCCGCTTGGTCGCTTCGGCTCCGCCTTCGAGAGCGAGATAGGACATCGGCGTGCCGGCCTTGATCGCGAAGCCCAGAGTGAGCGCGCCCTGCTTGTCGTCAAAGGCGGCCAGGGTGAAGGGGCTGCCGTTCTTGAACTGGGCGATGGTGTCGCCCGTTTCGCCGGCCAGGGTCTGGCGATAGCCGACCCGCACTTCGGGCCGCCACCAGACGTCCTTGCCGAAGTCGGCGCCGAAGGCGATGCCGAACTCGCCCGAAAGGTTGCTGGAGGTGCGTTCCTCGACGGTCAGGTCGAAGCCCGCGCCGCCGCCGGTTTCCTTGCGCTCGCCTTCGCGCAGCCAGACATAGTCGACGCGGCCTTCGGGACGGACGAAGTAGCGGCCGATCTTGTGCTCATAGGCGCCGCCTGCGAAGGCGTTGAGCGTCGCGCCCGCCCAGTCGGCGGTGTTGGCCAGGATCAGGTCGGCCACGCCGTCGGCGTTGGCGTCCGGGGCGATGAATCGGCGATCGCCGTCGAACCAGCCGAAGCCGCCGCCGCCGCCGGCGTTCAGGCGCCAGCCGCCGATCGACCGACGCCAATAGGCGCCGCCCTGCACGAAGGACGCGGTGGTCTGTTCGCCGACCTTGGCGACAATGTCGTGTTCCTCGACATTGATATAGGCCAACGTCACGCCCAAGGCGCCGCCCGCGTCGCCCATGGCCTCATAGCCGGCCACGAAGCCGAACGCCTGGTTGTCGGAACCCGGCGTGTCCCCGGCGTCGCGGCGGACCAGCGAGTTGATTTCCTGGATCCACAGGCTGTCGGGGCCATAGCGCTCGCCCGGATCGGGCCGCACGGCGGTGGCCGCCGAGATCATCTGGTTGGCCGTCTGCAGCGACGAGAACAGGCCCTCGCCCTGGTCGGGCAGCATCTGGTCGTAAAGGCCCAGGAAGCCGTCCTTGCCGTTCTGGGCCAGGAAGGCCGTCGACAGGTCGGTATTGTCTCCCAGGGCGGCGAACACCGCGTCATAGCCGCCGGCCTGCGAGCGGCTCATGCCGATCTCGGCGGCCGTGCGGCGGCGCACGTCGATATAGACGTTGTTGGTGTCGGCGCGGCTGGAGGCGACGTAGAGGTAGGGCGACTCGGCCAGCAGGCCCTGGCCGATGGAGCCGACCGTCAGGCTCCCGGCCGAGATCACCGTGTAGGAGGTCGGTTGCTTGACTAGCCCCGTCAGGCGAATGCCGAGCTCGGCGCCGGAGGCGATGTTTGCCGCGCCGGAGACCTGGAGCTTGGTGTTGGCGCCTGCCTTCGGATCGGCGGTGAACAGGATCTTGCCGGTCGAGCCGACATTCAGGCTGGTGGCGTTGATCGTCGCGGCGTTGGCGATGCCGAGGCTGCCCTTGCCGACCGTGATCGACAGCTGGCCGTCCGTGTCGGTCAGGGCGCCCAGAACCAGCGAGCCGTTGTCGATCCGGAACGTATCGGCGCCCGCGCCGAACGAAATGTCGCCGATCACCGAGCCGTTGAGCACGTTGAAGGTGTCCGCGCCGGAGCCGAACCGCACCGCGCCGATCATGGACGGCTCGTCGCCGTCGTCCACGCCGTCGCCGTCCGCGTCGGCGTCGGCCACGCCGTCGGCGCCGTCGTCACCGTCGCTCAGGCCGGCCTGGACCAGGGTCACGCCGGTGGTGTTGCGGCTGACATCGATGGCCACGGACTTGCCGGTGACCGTCTCGTTGCCGGGCAGCAGGTCGGTGTCGTCGAGGTCCTTGTCGTCGTCGGTCGCGACCACCGAGGTCGAGATCTTGCCGTTGTTCTGAATGTTAGTCAGCAGGCCCGAATAGTCGATGACGCCATAGGCGCTGCCCTTTTCGCCGCCGACTGTCGCGGTGATCGCGCCGTCGTTCCTGAAGGTGGTCATCGAAGCGCCGGCGTCGATGGCGACGGCCCGCGCGTCGAAGGTCCCTTCCGACACGGTGAAGACCGACATCGAGCCCTTGTTCCACAGGGTCGGGACCGTAGCGCCGGCCTTGAGGTGCACGCCGGTGGCGTTGGCCTCGTAGGCGCTGGCGGCGATGGTCGAGGACAGCTTGGCGCCGCCCACCAGGGTGGTGGCCTGGCCGGCGTTGCCGCCGATCTGGATGCCCGTGCCGCTTACGCCGTCATAGACGCCGCTGGCGGCGATCGCGCCGCGCACGACCAGGCCATAGGCGTTCTCGCCGGTTCCGACCGCGCCGAGGGTCACGGTCCGGGTGTCCGAGCCGATGGCCAGGGCAGGGGCCGCGCCGAAGGTGGTCAGGGCGGCGGCGCCCTCGCTGGCGTCGGCGACGCCGTCGCCGTCTTCATCGGCCTTGGTGGTGTCGGTGTCTGTGGGCGGGATGTCCAGCAGCACGCCGCCGGCCACATTGGCGGTGACGCGCACGGCCGAGCCGCCCTGCAGCAGGTCGTCGGCGTCCAGCTTGGCGCGGTCGGTCAGCAGCGTGGGGCGGGTGGTGTAGCGATAGCCGGTGGCGCTGACGCCGCCCTGCACCACGAAAGCGCCGCTGACGTCGCCGTCGATAGCGACGCCGACCGTGTTCTTGCCCACCACCGAGACGCCGCCATTGACGGTGACCTTGCCGGTCACGGGCGCGGCGACGCGAATGCCGGCGCCGTTGTCGCCCAGCAGGGTGACCGAGCCGTTATTGGTGAAGTTGCCGATCAAGGCGCTTTCCAGCGAAATACCGGCGGAATTATTGCCCTCGATGGCGATCGTGCCGGCCGTCTCATTGACGATGGCGCCGGTGAAGGCGCCGGGACCCGTCAGGCGCACGCCGAAGCGGTTCGGGCCCGTGGCGAAGGCGCCGTCCAGGTCGCCGTCGGAATCGGTGTCGGTGGGCGTGTAGTCTTCGTTGATTGTAATGGCGGCGCCATTGCTGACCGAGCCGGTCCGGCCGCCCAGGATCAGGATGCCGGTCGAATCGTTGACGCCGACCGTGGCCAGGGTCCCGAGGCTGACGACCTTGTTGTTGCTGTCGAGCGTGATCAGCGCTCCCGACGTGGTCGGCTTGATCGAACCGTCCGCCGTCACCCGCACGTCGTCGGCCGCGCCATTATTGGCGGTCGACGTCGCGATCGGCGTGGTGCGGGCCGTTGTGACCGAGGTTTCAGCGTAAGCGCCAAACGCCAAAGCCAGGATAGGAGCGGCTGCGACTGTCGCGACCAGGACCTTGCGCTGCATTACGAACAACCACCTCGGATAAGAACCCAGACCCTAACTTGCGTCACGTTGCGGCGAAATTGCGGTGAGCAACGCCAACGGCACGCATTAGAGCGGCCAACCGTCTATCGCATGGCATGGCGTGGCGCCATATCTGCTTCGTCGAATCCCCACAGGCGAGAATCTCAAGGCGCGGATCCATGTCTCCGGAGCAACAACCTATTCGGAGTCTGGCCCGATCGGTCGGTGGGGTGACCCTGCCCGTCCTGGTGGGACCGGCCGCGATTCTCGTCCTGGCCGCGACAGGGGCGGCCCAGCCCGTGCCCGCCTGGCTGGCGGCCATCGCCAGCGGCCTCGGCGGTCTTTATCTCAGCGCGCGCCATCGTCGGATCCAGGCCGAGAATCAGCCCGCCGCGGCCCTGGCGCCCTCGGCGGCGCGTGACCTGCCGCCGTTCGCCACCATTCTGGAGCGCCTGCCCGATCCGCTGATGGTGATCGCCGCCGAAGAGGCCGACGACCTGACCGGCCGCCGCTTCGTGTTCGCCAACGCCGCCGCGCGCGAGCTTTTCCGGATTCAGCGCGACGCGACCCTGCTGGTTACCGCAGTGCGCAACCCCCAGGTGCTGGAGGCGGTGGACGAGGCCCTGTTCGGCGGGATCGAGCGGGCGGTTGAGTATGAGACCGGCGGAACCCAGGGCCGCTCGTGGATCGCCTATGCCCGGCCGCTGAGCGAAGGCGCTGAAGGTTCACGCCTGGCGATGCTGGTGCTTCGAGACGAGACCGACGCTCGCCGCAGCGAGCGCACCCGCGCCGACTTTCTGGCCAATGCCAGCCACGAGCTGCGCACGCCGCTCGCCTCGCTGTCCGGTTTCATCGAGACCTTGCGTGGCCACGCCAAGGACGATCCCGGCGCGCGCGACAAGTTCCTGGGCATCATGCTGGCCCAGGCCGAGCGGATGGCGCGGCTGATTGACGACCTGATGAGCCTGTCGCGCATCGAGCTGAACGAGCACATCGCGCCGCTGGGCCGGGTGGACCTGGCCATGGCCGTCATCGACGTCATCGACGCCCTGGCGCCGCAGGCCAGGGAAAAGGCGGTGAGCTTTGATCCGGTCTTGCCGCCGCGTGGCGCGGCCGTGGTCGAGGGCGACCGTGACCAGATCATCCAGGTGATCCAGAACCTGATCGACAACGCCATCAAATATACGCCCCGCGACGGGGTGGTGCGGGTCGAGATCTATCCCGGTCTGTCGGCCGACGCGGCGGCGGCCCCGCGCGATCCGGCGGCGGCGCGGATGTCGCTGCTGACCCCCGACCATGCGGCCGGCGAGCGCTATGCGACCTTTCGGGTCACCGACAGGGGCCCCGGGCTGGCGCGCGAACACCTGCCCCGCCTGACCGAGCGCTTCTATCGCGTCGAGGGCCAGAAGAGCGGCGACCGCTCGGGTACGGGTCTGGGCCTGGCCATCGTCAAGCACATCATGAACCGCCACCGGGGCGGGCTCACCGTCGAGAGCGTCCAGGGCGAAGGCGCGATCTTCGGCTTCTACCTGCCCATGGCCAAGGCCGGGGCCAAGGTAGGCATGGTGGCCGAAGCCCAGGCGTGAGGTGCGCCTCCTGACCGAAGCCAGGAAGCGGGCGCCGTCGTCAGAACAGTTTCCGGAACGAGACCCGCATCACGCGTCCGCGAGGATCCAGATAGTCCTCCTGATAGGTGATCGGCGTCGTCCCGTCCGGCGCCCGGACCGATTGGCGGGCGTCGAACAGGTTGTCGACCGAGGCGCTGATCCGCGCGCCCCTGAAGAACGGCTTGCCGCGCAAGGCCGGCTGGGCGCCCAGATCGGCGAAAACACGCAGGCTGACCGTGGTCAGCGCCGAGAACGACAGGTCCTGGGCGCCGACAGCGCCGGAACCTCGAACCACGGTGCCTTCCTGCCAGCGGGCGTTGAAGCTGGCGCCCAGGCCGTTGCGGGACAGGTTGCCCTGCAGATCGATCTGGTTCTTCGGCGTTCCGCCCCCGGAGCCCAGCGAGGCGCCGTCCAGCAGGTCGAGAGTCGGCAGGCCGGGCCGGATAACGATCTCGTCGGTGAACTTGACCGTGTGATAGAGCCCGATCTGGAACGTGCCCGCGCCGGGCGGTCCGCCGCCGCCGAAACCGGGGCCGCGCCCGCCGCCGCCAAAACCGCCAGAGCCGCCGGCAGGACCGCCAAAGCCGCGTTCGCCGCCTTCACGTCGGGCCTGGGTAGCCGAAACCTGAGACGCGCCGTCCTGGCCGGAAGGCGGAGCGCCCTGCTCGGTCGCGGCGCCGGGCTGGCCGGGAATCTGGGCGACCTGACCGGTGGCGGGCGTCCCGCGCTGGGCGCCGCCCTGAGCCTGACCCGGAGTCTGAGCCTGACCCTGGCCCTGACCCTGTCTCTGCCGGAACTGACCGGGCTGCGGCTGGGGGCCGAACGATTTTCGGAAGGTGAAGCCAGTGCGCAGTTCGTCGGTCTGGCGGCGGTCGAAATTGATCGGCCGCGCATCGATCTGCACCAGCCGCCCGGTGGCGTCGCGCACGAAGCGCTCGGGGAAGGCGCCCTCGATCTGACTGGAGGCGGTCGGGAAGCTGGAGATCGGGTCGTTGGTCCGTGAATTGGTATAGTTGGTCGTCAGGGTCAGGTTGGTCTTGTCGAACGGCTTGAGGCTGAGGCCCAGCTTGACGACCCGCCCGTCTTCTTCGCGAAGAGCGCGATTGCCGCCGGTCAGGCGCGAGATCACGGCGGTTTCGCCGCGCCGGAAGTCATAGACCTGCACGCCCGGGGTCAGCTGCTCGGGATCGCCGATCTGCTGGAGGCTGGGCGCGCCCTGGTCGCGGGTGACCGAGGCGATGACCCGCAGCTTCTCGATGGGCGACCAGTTGGCGCCATAGCCGATGGTGGTCAGGGTCCCGAAGTCGGAGAGCCTGTCGGCGGCCAGATTCAGGTTCAGCGACAGATTGCCCAGCCCCGGCAGCACGTCGTTGCGCACGCTGGTCAGGGGCAGGTCGAAGTTCAGCTTGGCGCTGCCGGTGTCGCGCGACAGGTCGCCCGACCGGGCCGCTCCGGCCCGCACCGAGTCGCTCTCGAGATGCACGGTCGCAAACCCGCCCGTGACCGTCGAGGTTGCCGCGCCGGCGGGGATGCGAAACAGCGTGCCGCTGAAATCGCCCTGGACGTCAGCCGAGGTCGAGATCGAATTGGAGACATCCCGATAGGCGACGCCGCCGATCACCCGCTCGGTGGTGCTGTCGTTCTTGCCGCCCTCAGCGTTGCCGGTGACCGACCAGCGCCACCCCTTGACCGCGCCGATCATGCCGCCGCCGATATGGCCGGTCAGGCTTTCCGACTGGCGGCGCAGCGGACCGGTAGCCAGGGTGTTGAGGCCCAGCCAGCTGGTGCTGTCGCTGCCCTCGATGCTGGCGTTGATCGTTCCCGAAACCCCGTCCCTGATCGGACGCGAGAACACGCTGTTGAGCGCCCAGGTGGTTTGCTTGGGGATCAGGGTGCGGAAGACCGCGTCTGAACGCGGCTGGGCGATGTCGCGCTCGACCTCGTACAGCGCGCTCTGGTCGCTGACCTTGGCGTCGATCAGGACGCGGGTGTCGCGCTGGATGCGAAACTGGTTGAGACGCGCATCGACTGTGTCGCCGCCGCCCGATTGGGTAGGCAATCTGGCGCCGGCCTCGACTGTGGTGGCGCGGAAGCGGCGGCGCAGGACCAGGTTGATCACCTTCTGGTCGGCGCGATAGCCGTATTTCAGCGCGACCTCCTCGGGCAGGATATCGACCCGGGCGATAGCCTCGGTGGGGATGTCGCGAACCTCGCTGAAGTTGGAGATGCGTCCGCCATTGACCAGGATCACCGGCCGGCCGCCGGCCGCGCCGCCCTGCGCCGAGGAGGTCTGGGGCTCCAGGGCGGTGATCAGTTCGGAGACCGTCGAGACGCCATAGGCGCGGATATCGCGCGGCGACAGCTGCAGTTCGGGCGGAATGTCGCCGATCACCGAGCCGGGCAGCTGGCGCGAGGCGGTGACCGTCAAGGCGTCGACTTCGTAGGCTTCGTCGTCCATCGCACCCGGCATCCCACCCGGCTGGGCGGCGGCTGGCTGCTGCGTCGCTGTGGTCTGGCGGGCCAGGGCCGGGGCGGCCAGCAGGGCGGCGCATGCGCTCAGCATCAGGGTGGCGCGCAGGCGGCGGGTCGCCATATCATCGGGCCGGTTGGTCACGAAGGTGTTCAAGTCGAGTCTCCAGACGATCAGGGCGCGCACAAGGGTGCTGCCAGGACCAGCGCCGGAACGGTCATGGCGAGGCTTCGTTGCGTTGCGATGTCAGGAAGGCAGGGAAGTGTTTCAGCTCGGCGACGTTGCCCCGCGTTCAAGGCGCAAATGGGCTGCCGGGCGCTGTCTTTAAACTGTCATCTAAACGTCGCATAAGCACAGTGCCGGGCGGGCATAGCTCTACCGGGGCGGGACGACGCGCTGTGCGACGTCTCCGCAACCCCTCGCGCAAGACCCCGCCGCACGCATGCTGACCTGGCTCTCGCTCCTGTTCCTGGCGCTGTTTTCCAGCATCGCCTTCATGCTCGGCAAGCGCCGCGCCGTGGCCAATGCCGGCGGCGCCAAGCGCGTGCTGCACTCGCTCCCGGGCTATTACGGCGGCTACGCGGCTCTCTGGGCTGGAGCACCGGCCGCCCTGCTCCTGCTGCTGGGCGCCATGTTCGGCGACCGCGTCGAGGACGCGATGTTGCAGGCCCAGCGGCCGGCCATCGTTCAAGCCCAGGATGTCGACCGCCAGGCCGTGTTCTTCAGCGACGCCCAGGCTATCGCGTCGGGTATCGCGCCCAGTGAGATCGCCTATGAAGGCGAACTGAAGGCCGCCCTTGACGTCAAGGTCGCCGAGGCCCGCCGGATCGACGCCCTGATCCGTTTCAGCGTTCTGGGTCTGGCGGCCGTGGTGGCCCTGGCCGGGTTCCTGCTGGCCTTCCCGCGTCTGTCTGCCGACTTCCGGGCCCGCAACCGGGTCGAGGGTTGGGTCGGCGGTCTGCTGCTGGCCTGCTCGATCGCCGCCGTCCTGACCACCCTGGGCATCGTCCTGTCACTGATCTGGGAAAGCTGGCGCTTCTTCCAGAGCGTCTCGCCGATCGCGTTCCTGCTGGGCACCGAGTGGAGCCCGCAGATCGCCATGCGCGCCGACCAGGTGGCCGCGGAAGGCGCGTTCGGCGCGGTGCCGCTGTTTGCCGGCACCTTCTTGATCATGATGATCGCCATGGCCGTGGCCGCGCCTGTTGGCCTCTACTCGGCGATCTACCTGTCCGAATACGCCAGCCGCCCGGTGCGCTCGACCATCAAGCCGCTGCTGGAGATCCTGGCCGGCGTGCCGACCGTGGTTTACGGCTTCTTCGCCGCCCTGACCGTTGGCCCCCTGTTCCGCGCCGGCTTCAACGCCTTGGGCGCGACGATGGTCGGCGGCCCGCTGGACGGCGTCGGTCAGTATCTGATGGAAGTCCAGAACCAGATGGCCTTGGTGGCCGGGGTGGTGATGGGGATCATGCTGATCCCGTTCGTCTCCTCGCTGTCGGACGACATCATCAACGCCGTGCCCCAAGCGCTCCGCGACGGCAGCTACGCGATGGGCGCCACCAAGTCCGAGACCGTCAAGAAGGTGATTCTGCCCGCCGCCCTGCCGGGGATCATGGCCGCCATGCTGCTGGCCGTGTCCCGCGCCGTGGGCGAGACCATGATCGTCACCATGGCCGCCGGCCTGCAGGCCAAGATGACCGTCAATCCACTCGACACGGTCACCACCGTCACCGTCCAGATCGTTACCCTGCTGACCGGCGACCAGGAGTTCGACAGCCCCAAGACCCTCGCGGCCTTCGGTCTGGGCCTGACCCTGTTCGTCGTGACCCTGGGTCTGAACATCATCGCCCTGCGCATCGTCCAGAAGTATCGGGAACAGTATGACTGACGCCGTCGCGCCCCCCGCCGCGCCCGATGTCGGCTCCGCTCGCGCGCCGCTGACCGCCATGGAAGCCCGCCTCAAGAAGCGTCACCGCGCCGAGGTTTGGTTCAAGGCCCAGGGTCTGCTGGCCATCACCGTGGCCATGATCTTCCTGGTGGTGCTGGTTGGCCGTATCGTCGGCCAGGGCTACACCACCTTCCAGACCCATACGCTGAGCATCCCGGTCTATCTGAACCCCGAGCGCATCGACGTCGCCGATCTGGAAGGCGTCAACTACGACTACATCGTCGCCGAGGCGACCATGAAGAAGCTGGGCGTTCAGGACGACGATCTTGGCCTGACCTCCGGCAAGGTCATGGACCTGATCTCGCGCGATTTCGGCTTCCAGCTGCTCAATCAGCTGAAGGCCGACAAGTCGCTGATCGGCAAGACCGTCACCGTCACCGGCCCGTTCAAGGCCGACGCCGACCTCTATTTCAAGGGGGAGATCAAGCGCTCGACCGTTGAGGAAGACCGCAAGCTCGACAACCAGCAGCTCGACTGGCTGGAGCAGCTGCGCAAGGACGGGTCGGTCAAGTCCGGCTTCAACTTCGCCTTCTTCACCAATTCGGATTCGACCGAGCCCGAACAGGCCGGTGTGCTGGGCGCCGTGGTCGGCTCGGCCATGATGCTGCTGATCACCGCCCTGATCGCCGTGCCGGTGGGTGTGATGGCCGCCGTCTATCTGGAAGAGTTCGCCCCGAAGAACCGCTGGACGGACATCATCGAGGTCAACATCAACAACCTCGCCGCCGTGCCGTCGATCGTCTACGGCCTGCTGGGTCTGGCCCTGTTCATCAACTGGCTGCACGTGCCGCGAAGCTCGCCGCTGGTCGGTGGTCTGGTGCTGGCCCTGATGGCTTTGCCGACCGTGATCATCGCCACCCGCTCGGCCCTGAAGGCCGTGCCCCCCTCGATCCGCGAAGCCGCCCTGGGCGTCGGCGCGTCCAAGACCCAGACCGTCTTCCACCACGTGCTGCCGCTGGCCATGCCCGGCGTGATGACCGGCGCCATCCTGTCGCTGGCCCACGCGCTTGGCGAGACCGCGCCGCTGCTGATGATCGGCATGGTCTCGTTCGTGCCCGGCGTGCCGGAAGGCTTTACCGGCGCCGCCACAGTTCTGCCCGTGCAGGTGTTCATCTGGGAGAACGCCTCTGAGCGCGCGTTCCACGAGCGCACCGCCGGCGCCATCATCGTCCTCCTGGTCTTCATGATCGTCATGAACGCCGCGGCCGTCATCCTGCGCCGCCGCTTCGAGCGCCGCTGGTAGAACATCATGATCCTGAACCCCTCCGCCCATCCCCTCGTCCAGGGACACGCCATGCCCCCCGCCAGCCCCGACGACTCTGTCTCCGCTCCCGTGATCCGCACGGCCGCGCCGCAGGTCTATCCCCCGGCCTCGACCAACGAGATCAAGATCCGGGCCAAGGACGTCAACGTGTTCTACGGCGACAAGCAGGCCTTGTTCGACGTCAACATCGACATCCCGGCCAAGTCGGTAACCGCTTTCATCGGCCCGTCGGGCTGCGGCAAGTCGACCTTCCTGCGCTGCATCAACCGGATGAACGACACCATCCCGACCGCCAAGGTCTCGGGCGTGATCGCCATCGACGGCAATGACGTCAATCTCAAGAGCGTCGACCCGGTGGTTCTGCGTTCGCGGGTCGGCATGGTGTTCCAGAAGCCCAATCCGTTCCCCAAGACGATCTTCGAGAACGTCGCCTACGGCCCGCGCATCCACGGCCTGGCCACCGGCAAGGCCGAGCTGGAAGCCATCGTCGAGAGCAGCCTCAAGAAGGCCGGTCTGTGGAACGAGGTCGCCGACCGCCTGCACCAGCCCGGCACCGGCCTGTCCGGCGGTCAGCAGCAGCGCCTGGTCATCGCCCGCGCCATCGCCGTCGGCCCCGAAGTGATCCTGATGGACGAGCCCTGCTCGGCCCTGGACCCCATCGCGACCGCCCGCATCGAAGAGCTGATCGACGAGCTGCGCAGCCAGTTCTGCATCGTCATCGTCACCCACTCGATGGCCCAGGCCGCCCGCGTGTCGCAGAAGACCGCTTTCTTCCACCTGGGCAAGCTGGTCGAGAGCGGCGCCACCGAGGACATGTTCACCAATCCTCGCGACACCCGCACGCAAGACTACATCACCGGCCGCTTCGGCTGAGCCCAAGCATTTTCGAGCGAAGTGGACACCGGTTCGCGTGAAGAAAATGCGCCAAACAAGAAGTGGACTAGAGCGGCGCTCTAGCAGGATCACGCAATGACCGAACATACCGTCAAGTCCTACGGCGAAGAGCTGAACCACCTCACGGCCGAAGTCACCCGCATGGGCGGCCTGGCCGAGGCGCAGGTCGCCGACTCCGTCGAGTGCATCGCCCGCCGCGACGCGCCCCTGGCCCAGCAGGTCGTGGCCCGCGACGATCGCCTCGACGCCCTGCAGGGCGAGATCGAGCGCAAGGCCTTCAAGCTGATCGCCCTGCGCCAGCCGATGGCGGTCGATTTGCGCCACGCCGTCGCCGCCCTGAAGATCTCGATGAGCCTGGAACGCTGCGGCGACATGGCCAAGAACATCGGCAAGCGCGCCCTGATCCTGACCGACGCCGAGCCCATGACCGCCCTGACCCGCTCGATTGAGCGCATGGGCAAGCTGGTGCAAGGCCGTCTGAAGGACGTGCTGGACGCCTACAGCGCCTCGGATCTGGAACGCGCCACCGGCGTCTGGAGCCGAGACGAAGAGGTCGATGAGCACTACAACGCCATCTTCCGCGAACTGCTGACCTACATGATGGGCGACCCGCGCACGATCAACGCCTGCGCCCATCTGCTGTTCGTGGCCAAGAACCTCGAGCGCATCGGCGACCACGCCACCAACATCGCCGAGATCATCCATTTCGAGATCACGGGCGAGGAGATCATCTCCAAGCGTCCGAAGCTCGATACGCCGCGCTGAGAGACCTTGTCATGACGCCGTATGTTCTTGTGGTCGAGGACGAGGACGCCCTGGCCACCTTGTTGCACTACAATCTCGACAAGGAAGGCTATCAGGTAGGCCTCGCCGGCGACGGCGAGGAAGCCCTGACCATGGCCAGCGAGCGCGCGCCGGACCTCGTCATCCTCGACTGGATGCTGCCCAAGGTCTCGGGCATCGAGGTCTGCCGCCGCCTGCGCGGCCGGGCCGAGACCCGCAACGTGCCGATCATCATGCTCACCGCCCGCGGCGAGGAGAGCGACCGCATCCGGGGCCTCGACACCGGCGCCGACGACTATGTGGTCAAGCCGTTCTCGATGGTCGAACTGACCGCCCGCGTCCGCGCCGTGCTGCGCCGCATCCGCCCGGGCCTGGCCGATGACCGCATCACGGTCGGCGACATCATCATCGACCGCGTCGCCCACCGCGTGAAGCGCCAGGGCAAGGAAGTCCACCTCGGTCCCACCGAATTCCGCCTGCTCGACTATCTGATGCAGCACCCCGGCCGGGTGTTCAGCCGCGAACAGCTGCTGGACGCGGTCTGGGGCTCGGACGTCTATGTCGAGGCGCGGACGGTGGACGTCCACATCGGCCGCCTGCGCAAGGCGCTGAACGGCTCGGCGGATGGGGATCCCATCCGGACCGTGCGGTCGGCGGGGTATTCGCTGGATGTTGAGGCGGCTTAGGGGTTAAGCGCGGCTTGGCTGGCTGAGGTTACTCAGCCAGCATTTCGTTACCGCCCATCGGGGCCGCGCATCTTCTCGAACGCAGCGTCTACCGCCGAGCAATCTCCTGAGTAAGCGAAAATGGCTTTCGCATCGTCAGAGTCAAAGATTGATCGCCAGACATCGCCAGGGTTGTTGACCGCGCTTCCCATGTCCAACGGATCGGCACGCATCGGCCCCACGCCGGTCAGGATGTCCATGTCGTCGGTCGTCTGCGGATTACCGTCTCGGTCAGCGACTATTGCTGCGAGGCTGCTTTCCCCCTTGAACGCTTCCGGCCTCGGTCGCGTGAGTTGATAGAATGGTCCCTTCTTTGGCAGCTCCGCGAGCGGAGCCCCGTGCAGAGCCGGCGCCCCGTTCACGTAAATCTGCTTCAACCTTCCGTGGCGTGCGTAGTCTGCCGAGATGTTCCAGCGCCAAACGTAATAGCTGCAGAGATTGATGTCGTAGAGGTACTTCTCGACATAGGCTTTGCGCGGATGGGCGATCAGTGTCGCACCGCCTTCCTCCACGAACACCTTCCGAACCTCATCACGTGTGGAAGCGCCAGAAAATTGTCCGCGAACCAGCGTGGTCATGTCAGTGAGGCCCTTCACGGCCTGGAATCGGAAAGGCTCGGCCGCACACATTGTTGTGGCCATCGCCGCAGTTACGCCGATGCACAGTGCTTTGATCATTCGAACCCCACAGATATCGAAGCAGCAAGTCGGTGAAGGTTAAAACCCTCTGCGCGCAATCCAGAGTATAATCGACAATCTCGCTACCGCTCAAAAAATCCCCTGAGCGTCGCTTTGATCGAACCCGACGCCCCCGCGTCGCGCCAAGCCTTACATCTCTTGGAGGCTGTAGCGTGCCGGTCTGTCCAGGTCAGTCAAGGACGACGCTCTCGCGTCGCCGCGGCGCGGCGGCCCGCAGGGCCGTGTCGGCGGACTGACCTGGACAGACCGGCGATCGTCTCGCCGTGAGATGTAAGGATGGCTCTGCCCGAGGGGCGTTCAAGCGCCATCGCCGATCAATCAGGCGCGCACGCAACCCCTCTCTCATAGAGAGAGGGAGGGGCCCGCCGCCTGCGGCGGCGGGAGGGTGAGAGGTTTCACCGCCAACCGGAAAAATCTCGATTCCTGTCGTTGAGCGTCCCGAGCGCCTCAGACCATGCTCTGGTCATGGACAAGACCGCCAATGCCCGCCGCCTTCGCCAGAGCCAGACCCTGGCTGAGAAGACTCTCTGGAACCTCGTCCGCAATCGCCGCCTGCGCGGGCTCAGGTTTCTGCGGCAGGTCGCGATCGATCGCTACTTCGCGGACTTCGTCTGCGAGGCGGCCAAGGTGATCGTGGAGCTGGACGGCGCGGCCCACGAGGGGCGCGAGGACTATGACGAGGGTCGCACCCAAACGCTGGAACTGTTTGGCTATGTCGTGCTGCGGTTTCCTAATGAACGGGTCCTCGCCGATCCGGGCGGCGTATCGGACGACATCCTGGCGGTGCTCGATTCGGCGAGGGTGTAACCTCTCACCCTCCCACCGCTTCGCGGCAGGCCCCTCCCTCTCTCAAAGAGAGAGGGTTTCGGAGGAGGCGTCCGGCCTCCATCCCCGTACTCCCACGAGCATAACCGCCCCACGCCCCCAACAAATTCAACGCCCTACGCCCCGATCCACCGTCACGATCCAAAATCGACGCATCACCCCCAAAAACGCCCGCATACTTCTCCTCGCTCCATCGCAAGGGGAGGGCGTCCAGCTGGCGACCTGACGGGCGGTGGAGGCGGTTGTGCGGGGCCACCGGTCGGACGAATGTCCGTACCGGCCGGCTTAAAGTGAGGACAGGGGACGTAAACCTGTCCATCGGGGGAAAGCCAAAGCCCCCGCCCGTCCGAAGGTTCGCTCCGGGCTCCCGGGAGGACCGTGGCTTGCAGCTTCAGGGCTGGGTCCGGTCTCGAAGGGGACAAGCCCGGGTGGGGCAAAAGGCTGAACAGGCCTGCGCACCCCGGCCAGAGGGATAACGACCGCGCGGAGCGCTCCGGCCACGGCCGAAACGGTACTCCTCTACAACCCATCCGGGCCTGGCCCGGACGCTCCGCCGCCTCCCCAAGTTTTTCGGGGCCAATCTCGCCGGTGAAAACCGGCGAGGGCGCCGCCTTGTGTCTTGGCGCCTTGACCCCGCTGCCCGCACGCGACACACCCCGGCCTCATGGAAAAGCTGAACATCCTCCTCGTCGGGTCCGGCGGGCGCGAGCACGCCCTGGCCTGGAAAATCGCCCAGTCGCCGCTGTGCGGGCGCCTCGTGGCCGCGCCGGGCAATCCGGGGATCGCGGCGCTCGCCGAGCTGCGCGCGGTCAAGGTGCTCGACGTCGAGGGGCTGGTCGCCCTGGCTAAGGAGATCGCCGCCGACCTCGTGGTGGTGGGACCGGAATCGGCGCTGGAGGTGGGCCTCGCCGACCGCCTCGCCGCGCTGAACATCCCCTGTTTCGGCGGCAGCCAGCGCGCCGCGCGGCTGGAGACCTCCAAGGCCTTCACCAAGGACTTCTGCCAGCGTCACGGCCTGCCGACGGCGGCCTATGGCGTGTTCACCGACGCACCCTCGGCCAGCGCCTTCTTCGACACCCTGCAAGCCCCCTTCGTGATCAAGGCCGACGGCCTGGCGGCCGGCAAGGGCGTGGTGATCGCCGCCACCCGGGCCGAGGCCGACGCCGCCGTGCTCGACATGCTGGGCGGCCGGTTCGGCACCGCCGGGGCGCGGGTGGTGATCGAGGAGTTCATGCACGGCGAGGAAGCCTCGCTGTTCGCGATCTGCGACGGGGCGAGCGCCATGCTGTTCGGCGCGGCCCAGGACCACAAGCGCGCCTATGACGGCGACGAGGGTCCCAACACCGGCGGCATGGGCGCCTATTCGCCGCCGCCCGTCCTGACCGCCGCCCTGATCGACCAGGCCTGGCGCGAATTGATCGAGCCAACGGTCAAGGGCATGGCGGCGGAAGGCAATCCCTATGTCGGTGTCTTGTTCGCCGGCCTGATGCTGACGCCGACGGGGCCCAAGCTGGTGGAATACAACGCCCGCTTCGGCGATCCCGAATGCCAGACCCTGATGCTGCGCCTGGAAAGCGATCTGGTGCCGATCCTGCTGGCCGCCGCCAAGGGTGAGCTGGCCTCGGCCGCTCCGCCGGTCTGGCGCGAGGAGGCGGCGATCTGCGTGGTGCTGGCCGCCGAGGGCTATCCCGACGCGCCCAGGACCGGCGGCGTCATTCGCGGCGCCGACGCTGACTATGGCGACGAGGCCGTGGTCTTCCATGCCGGCACGGCCCTGGACGATCAGGGTCAGCTGGTCGCCGCCGGCGGCCGGGTTCTGAACGTCTGCGCCCTGGGCGCGACGCTGCACGAGGCGCGGGATGTGGCCTACGCGGCCCTGGGGACCATCAGCCTGAAAGGCGGCTTCTACCGCAACGACATCGGCTGGCGAGCGCTGAGCCAGCACTGACGGCGGCCGTTTATATTGCCGGTTGCAGGCGAGGGCAAAACTCGGATACCACCCGCTACGGATGAGTGGCGTGTTCGGGGCCGGGCCGGTGAGGATATTCAACGACTCCTGGGCGCCGTCCGTGCATCGGCAGGCTCTGAGAACCAGCGGTCTAGATTATCGCCGTGACATCGATGGTCTGCGCGCCATCGCGGTGATGATCGTCGTGCTCAATCACGCCGGCTTCCGCATGGCCTCGGGCGGCTTTGTGGGCGTCGATGTCTTCTTCGTCATCTCGGGCTTCCTGATCACCCGGATCATCCAGGCCAGCGCAGACACCTCCAGCTTCGCGTTTGGCCACTTCTATTTTCGGCGCGCCAAACGGTTGCTGCCAGCGCTCTGCGTAATGATGTTGGCGACCCTTGTGGGCGGCTACTGGATCTTGACGCCGAGCGACTACAGCCTCTTGGGCCAGAGCGCCTTGGCGGCAGTCGGTCTCTTCTCGAACCATTTCTTCTGGCAGAATACTGGCGGCTACTTCTCCTCGGACGCGTCTGCCTTTCCGTTGATGCACGTCTGGTCGCTGTCGGTTGAGGAGCAGTTCTACCTGGTCTGGCCAGTGGCGTTCCTGTTGATCCTGCGCCTCAAGTCACCGGCCGTTCTCCTGGGTTTGGTCGGCCTGCTTGCCCTGGCCTCGCTGGCCTATGCCCAGTACGGCGTCTCGAAGACCTGGGCGGCCCCCTATTTCCTGGCTCCCGCCCGGGCCGTCGAATTCCTGCTCGGGGCCCTGGTCCATCTGCTGTGGCGCGAGCGGACCGCGCCAAGCCCACTACTCGCCAACCTGTGCTCGGGCCTGGGCCTGCTTGGGGTGCTGGCCTCGGTGTTGCTGCTCAGCGAGCGCTCGGGCTTCCCAGGCCTCAACGCCCTGCTGCCCTGCGTCGCGGCGGCCCTGATCATCGCCGCCCCGCAGTTTGGCCCCAGCCTGGGTTCGCGGCTGCTGGGTATCGGTCCGATGGTGGCGGTCGGCCTGGCGTCGTACTCGATCTATCTCTGGCATTGGCCGATGGTCAGTTATCTGAAGCTATCGGGCGTGGCCGTGACGCCCTCGATCAAGGTCGGTCTCGTGGTCGCAGCGGTCGTCGCCGGCTTCGTCAGCTGGCAATTGATCGAGCGGCTCTTTCGGGCCCGGCTGGAACGCGGTGAAAAGGTCGCTTGGGGCGTCATGCTGGCCGTGACGCTCGCCCTGGTCGGCGGCGCCGGTTATGTCTGGACCAGGAAGGGCCTGCCCGAGCGCTTCCCCCACGCCATGCTGACCCAGGACGAGTTGATGGCCGAGCGGGGGCGCTACTGGCGCGAACTGCCGGCCAAGGACGCGGTCTTCGACGCCAGCGCGGGCGCCAAGCTGCTGATCATCGGCAATTCTCACGCCTACGACCTAGCCTATGCGCTCAGCGAGAACGGCGCCCCCGGCAAGATTAAGCTGATCGAGACCAGCCACGAGTGCTTCAACTTCGGCCATGACGCGGTCGCGCCGGACGACGCCGCCCTATGCGCCGAGCGTTTGCGGGCGGTCCTGACCAGCAACGACCTCAAGGTCGCCAGCGCCATCTATCTGCACGACAACTGGGGACGGCTGGACCTGGAGGCCCTCGACGACATGATCGCTCGCCTTCGAGCCCTGACGCCGACGCCGATCTATGTGTTTGGGCCCAAGATGTCGTTCTCCGACGACGCCCTCGACATCGCCAGGGCGGCCCAGGCCCAGCTCCATGCGACGATCGCTTCGATCAACCAATTCGCGGCGGCCTATCGCGTCGAGGACAAGGTCACCCAGGATACCGCCCTGAAGGCGCACTTCGCCAACAAGCCGATGCAGGGGGTCAACTACGTGAGCATCCTGGACGCCCAATGCGGTGGCGGGGCGGTGTGCCAGATCATCTCCAGCGACGGCAGGTACCTGTTCTTCGACGACAGCCACTTCACCCTAGAGGGCTCCCGACGGTTCGGGGCCAGACTGAAGCGAGCGCGGCCCGAGCTCTTCGCGTCCGCTAAACCGCACCCCTGACGACAGAGCGGCTTGCACGCCACGCCCCACCCTCTAAACTCTCGTTCAAACAAGCGTTGGGGAGAAATCGCATGGCTGAAGCCGAGTCCGCCCAGGACCTGAACTCGGGCACCAAGCCGGTTGATCCGCGCCACGCCATCGATGAGGCCAAGCTGACGGCGTGGCTGGAAGCCAATGTCGAGGGCTATGCCGGCCCGCTGGAGGTGCGCCAGTTCAAGGGCGGCCAGTCCAACCCGACCTATCAGTTGGTCACGCCCACCCAGAAATACGTCCTGCGCCGCAAGCCGCCGGGCAAGCTGCTGCCTTCGGCCCACGCCGTCGACCGCGAGTTCAAGGTGATCTCGGGCCTGAACAAGGCCGCCTTTCCCGTCGCCAAGGCCTATGCGCTGTGCATGGACGAGGACGTGCTGGGCACGATCTTCTACGTGATGGACAATGTGGAAGGCCGCATCCTGTGGGACGGCACCCTGCCGGACTATCAGCCGGCCGAGCGCCGGGCGATCTATGAGGCCCAGATCGACACTCTGGCGGCCCTGCACAATGTGGACTACGCCGCCGTGGGCCTGGCCGACTACGGCAAGCCGGGCAACTATTTCTCGCGCCAGATCGACCGCTGGACCAAGCAGTACAAGGCCTCAGAGACCTCCGATCTGGAGGACATGAACCGCCTGATGGCCTGGCTGCCAGGCTCGGCGCCGGAGGATGACCGCACCTCCATCGTTCATGGCGACTATCGCCTCGACAACATGATCCTGCATGCGACCGAGCCGAAGGTCGTGGCGGTGCTGGACTGGGAGCTGTCGACGCTGGGCAACCCCCTGGCCGATTTCAGCTATTTCCTGATGAGCTGGGTGATGCCGTCCGACCAGCGCGGGGGCCTGGCCGAAATCACCGACCTGGAAGCCTATGGCGTGCCGACCATCGACCAGGCTGTGGCCCGCTATTGCAAGGCCACCGGCCGCGAAGGCCTGCCCAATCTGGACTGGTACTTCAGCTATAACCTCTTCAGACTGGCCGGCATCTGCCAAGGCATTGTCGGCCGCGTCCGTGACGGCACGGCCGCCAGCGCCCATGCGCAGCTGATGGGAGCGCGCGTGCCGGTGCTGGCCAAAGGGGCCTGGACCTTCGCGCAAAAGGCGGGGGCCTGAGACGTTAATGCGTAAGCCGATGATGGGCGTCTGCGCCCTGGCCCTGACCGGCCTGCTCTCCAGCGCCGCCTCCGCTGAAACCTTGTTCGTGCAGGCCGGCAGGCTGCTGGCCGATCCCGCCACCGGTAAGGTTGAAACCGCCAAGACCCTGGTGCTGGAAAACGGCAAGGTCGCCCGCATCGTCGACGGCTATGTCTCCGAGCCTGGCGGCCGGGTGGTGGATCTGAAGGACAGCTTCGTCCTGCCGGGCCTGATCGACAGCCACGTCCACCTGACCGGCCAGCAGGGCGCCAGTTCGCGGCTTGACGAGGTGACCCAATCTTCGGCCGACCAGGCGATGGTCGGGGCTGGCTATGCGCGCAAGACCCTGATGGCCGGCTTCACTACCGTGGCCGATCTGGGGGCCGACAATGCGGCGATTTTCGCCTTGCGGGCGGCGGTCAAACGCGGCGACGTGGCGGGGCCGCGCATCCTCGCCTCGGGCGGCGCCGTTTCGATTCACGGCGGCCATGGTGACGTCAACGGCTTCAGCGAAGAGGTCATGCACGCCCTGCGGCCGACCTCGGTGTGCTCGGGCGCCGACGACTGCCGCCGCGCCGTGCGCGAGCAGGTGTGGCGCGGCGCCGACATCATCAAGATCACCGCCACCGGCGGGGTGCTATCCAACACTGCTGCCGGCCTGGCCCAGCAATTCTCGGCGGCCGAGCTTGAGGCCATCGTCGACAGCGCCCACCGCATGGGCCGCAAGGTCACCGCCCACGCCCACGGCGTCGATGGCATCAACGCCTTCCTGAAGGCCGGCGGCGACAGCATTGAGCACGGCACCTATCTCGACAATGAGAGCATCGCCCTGTTCAAGAAGAACGGCGGCTATCTGGTGCCGACCCTGATGGCCGGCGACTTCGTCTATCGCGTGGCCTCGGGACCCAACAATTTCCTGACCCCCGCCCAGTCCGCCAAGGCGCTGGACGCCGGTCCCAAGATGCTGGCCATGGCTCGCCGCGCTCACGAAGGCGGCGTGAAGATCGCCTTTGGCACCGACAGCGGCGTCTCGGCCCACGGCGACAACGCCGGCGAGTTCGGCCTCCTGGTCAAGGCCGGCCTGACCCCGCTGCAAGCCATCCAGACCGCCACCATCAACGCCGCCGCCCATTTCGACCTCTCGGCCGAGATCGGCTCGCTGGCCCCCGGCAAGGCGGCCGACCTGATCGCCGTGAAGGGCGACCCGCTGGCCGATGTCACGGTGCTTCAGTCGGTGACGTCGGTGATCAAGGGCGGCGTGGTGGTGAAGTAGCCTAGAGGCCCGCCTTGGCGAGGACGGCGCCCAGCGCCGCCTCGTCCTCGAACCGGGCCCGCACCGGCCACGGCGCGACCCTGGCCCGCCAGGCCGGCGACAGTCGCACCCAGTCCTTCTCGGTGGTGACCAGCCCGGCGTCGAACAACGCCGCGCGGTCGGCCAGCATCTTCAGCGTGCCCTCGTCATAGACGCCGTGATCGGGGAAGGGCGCGAAATCGACCAGCTGGCAGCCGGCGGCCAGCAGGGCGCGCTCGACCTTCCACGGCTTGCCCACCCCGGCGAAACCAAGCTGCGGGCCGGAAGGCGGACGCCCGACCGGCTCCAGACGAGCGACCAGCACCGGCTTGTCGCCGAACAGGGCCAGCAGGGCCGGATCGGCGGCCGGCAGGTCGGCGGGCAGCAGCAGGACCACCGCGTCGGCCCGGGCCAGGCCTACCTTCAGCGGCTCGCGCATCGGCCCGGCGGGAAAGACCTTGCCATCGCCGAACGGCCACTCGTCATTGCGGGTCTCGCCGTCGACGACCACCAGCGACAGGGCCTTGCGGACGTCCGGATTCTGATGGCCGTCGTCCATGACGATGGCCTGAGCTCCAGCGGCCGAAGCGGCGCGAGCTCCGGCGACCCGGTCGCGGGCGATCCACATCGGAAAGTCTTGGGCCAGCATCAGCGGCTCGTCGCCGACATCCAGGGCGGTGTGGCGGGCGCTGTCGACCCGGGTCGGGCCCTTGTCCTTGCCGCCATGACCCCGCGCCAGACCGTGGGCCTCGATCCCGCGCTGGTTCAAGGTCAGCAGCAGCTCACGGACGACCGGCGTCTTGCCGGTTCCGCCGACCGTGACATTGCCGACGCAGATTACCGCCGCGCCGATTTCGCTGCCCGGACCCTTGGCGATCCGCCGCGCGGTAGACGCCGCCCAGATCCACGACAGCGGGGTCAGCAGGGCGCGGGTCACCGGCGACGGCGCGCCGGACTTCACGTACCACCAGCGGGGCGTCGACAGCTTCATGGAACCAGCTCGATGATGCGGGTCAGGCCGGCGCGAGCTTCGGCGTCGCGGGCCTCGACGAAGGCGGCGGCTCGCTCGGCTCGCGCCTTGCCGGCGGCGGGGTCAGCCAGGGCGGCGGCGAGACGGTCGGCCAGCACGCTGGCGTCGGCCAGGGCCACGCCCTCGACCGCCGAAAGTTCGGCATAGGCCGTCAGCCAGTTCTCGACATGCGGACCGGAGACTACGGGACAACCCAGCCGCACCGGCTCCAGCGGATTGTGGCCGCCGATCCCGGGGACCAGACTGCCGCCCACCAGGGCGATGTCGGCCAAACGGAACCACAGGCCCAGCTCGCCCAGCGTATCGGCCACCAGCACCGCCGGCGTGGCCGAAGGGTCGGCGCTACGCAGGCCGGCGGCCAGACCGCGAGCACGGGCCATCTCGGCGATGGCGGGGCCGCGCTCGACGTGGCGGGGAACAATGACCAGACGCGGACGATCCGGCAGGGCGGCGAAAGCGTCGAGTACGATCTCGTCCTCGCCCGGATGGGTGCTGGCGGCCAGCAACAGAAGCCGGCCTCCGAGCTGGGTTTTCAGGCGAGTCAACTCGGCGTCGTCGGCCGGCAGGGGCGCGGCGCCGAACTTCAGGTCGGCCTCGCCGGAGACGGTTCCGCCCAGGCTTGTGAAGCGCTCGGCGGCGCGGGCGTCCTGCACCAGGATCAGGTCGAAGCCGGAGAACAGCAGGTGGGCTGCGAAGGGCCGCGCCCGCCAGCCGTCGAAGCTCTTGTCCGACAGCTTGGCCGAGACCAGGGCCAGCCGCGTCCCGGCGGCCTTGGCCTGTAGCAGCAGGTTGGGCCATAGCTCGCTCTCGACGAAGACCGCCAGGCTCGGTCGCCAGTGGCCGAGGAAGCGTTTGGCGCCGCCGGGCGTGTCGATCGGTACGAACTGGTGGATCACGCCCTCGGGCAGGCGCCTCGCCAACAGCGCCGCCGAGGTGACGGTGCCCGAAGTGATCAGCAGGGCGACGTCGGGCCGCTCGGCCAGCAGGCGTTCGACCAAGGGCAGGATCGACAGACTCTCGCCGACGCTCGCCCCATGCAGCCAGACCAGCGGGCCCTCGGGGCGCGGGGTCGCAGGGCGCGCCAGACGCTCGTTCAGGCGGTCGAAATCCTCCTTGCCCCTGGCCGCGCGATGTTTCAGCAGCAGGGGTGCGAAGGGCTCCAGCGCCGTCGTGGCGACGCGGTAGAGCGCAAGCGACAGCGGCAGGCTCACACCACGTCCGCTGGCGCCAGACGGCAGGCATGGGCGCTGACGCTGTGCTCGATCTGCACGGTGGCGTGGCCGATCTTGAACCTGCTGGCCAGCTCAGAGCAGACGTCGTGCAGGAACTCGTCGTGATCGTCGGCGGCGGGCCGAACCACGTGGGCGGTCATCGCCGTCTCCGTCGTGCTCATGGCCCAGATGTGCAGGTCGTGAACTTCGACGACGCCGGGCCGGGCGGCCAGCCAGTTGCGCACAGTGTCCGGGTCGATGCCGCGCGGCGCGGCGTCCAGGGCCATGTCCAACGAGTCGCGCAGCAGGCCCCAGGTGCCCAGCACGATCACGGCCACGATCAGCAGGCTGGTCACCGAGTCGATCCACAGCCAGCCGGTGAGCATCATGCAGAGGGCGGCGACCACCACCCCGGCCGAGACCGCAGCGTCGGCGGCCATGTGCAGGAAGGCCCCCCGGGCGTTCAGGTCGTCCTTGGAGCCGCGCATGAACATCAGCGCCGTGGCGGTGTTGATGACGATGCCGATGGCCGCGACGATCATTACCGGGCCGCTTTCCACCGGCGTGGGGGCGGCGAAGCGGCGGACAGCCTCCCAAGCGATGGCGCCGGTGGCGGCCAGCAGCAGCGCGGCGTTGGCCAGCGAGGCCAGCACCGTGCCCTTGCGCAGGCCGTAGGTGTGACGGCCGCTGGGCGCTCGCTTGGCCAGGGTGGCTGCGCCCCAGGCCAGAACCAGGCCCAGAACGTCCGAAAGATTGTGCCCGGCGTCGGCCAGCAGCGCCAGGGATTGGGTCAGCAGGCCCGCCCCGAACTCGACCAGCACGAAGCCCAGGTTCAGCGCGATGCCGATCGCGAAGGCGCGGCCGAAGTCCTTGGGAACGTGATGGTGGTGGCCGTGGCCATGGCCGTGCGAATGGCCATGCCCGTGATCCTGAGCGTGGTCATGTCCATGGTGATCGTGAGTGTGGCCCGAATGGTCGTGCGGCATGGCCCTACATCCCACCATGGGCGGGTCGGATCAATGTTTCCCATCATCCGATCTTCCCGGCGAAGGCCGGGACTCAGACTCATCCAGAGCGTTTGGGCTGATGCGCCTTGGGCTCGAGCCGGAACGGCTGGCGCTCAGGGTTCGATCTGGACCCCGGCCTTCGCCGGGGAGAGCGGACTTGGCGGGACACCGGAGGGAGCCCCATCGGTCTCACCCACCAGTTGCTCGGCCCGACGGGACACGACCGACAGCCGGGCGCCCCAGGCCTCGGCCAGCGTGTCGGGATCGTCGCCGCGGCCGGCGGTGGCCGCGCCGTCCCAGACCATGGCCGCCTTTGCGAAGGGCAGGGGAATGATGGTGCGGTCCCAGGTGCCCAGGCGGATGCAGGGCTTCATGGCCACGCCGACGAACAGCACCGGCGCGCCGCTGACCCGGGCCAGGGCCACAGCGCCCTTCTGCAAAACCTCGACTGGCCCTCGCGGGCCGTCTGGCGTGATGGCCATGGCCCCGCCGTCCCTCACCCATTTGACCATGTCGCGAAAGGCTTGCTCGCCGCCCTTGTTCTTGGCGGTGTCGGTCTTCTTCAGCGAAGAGCCGCGAATGGCGGGGAGGCCCAGCCTGGCGATGACCCGGGCGATGAACTCGCCGTCGCGCGACTGACTGACCAGCACCCGGATCTCGGGTCTGTCGGCGCCTTGCGGCCAGGTCGCCGGGCCGACCGGCACGCGGGAATGCCAGAGGGCTAAGATCACGCCTGAGCGCTGCGCCAACGCTTGAGTCTGAACCTGGTCGGCGATCTCCTCGCCCTCGCGAGTCCAGCGCAGGGTGCGAAAGGTCAGGGCCAGATAGCCCGACATCAGATCGACCAGCAGGCCCATGACCAAGGGCGAGCGCAGCGGCTTCATGCGGCGTCGTCCGGCAGGTGGTCCAGATCCTGGGCCTTGGCGAGACGAGCATAGAGGCCCCTGGCGCGGACCAGTTCGACGTGGGTTCCGGTCTCGACGACCTGGCCCCCGTCGATGACGTAGATGCGGTCGGCGCCCTTCACGGTCGACAGGCGGTGGGCGATCAGGATGGTGGCGCGGCCGGCCATAAGCCGCTCCAGCGCCGCCTGGACCTGGGCCTCGCTCTCGGTGTCGAGCGCGCTGGTGGCCTCGTCAAGCAGCAGGATCGGAGCGTCCTTCAGGAAGGCTCGGGCGATGGCGATGCGCTGGCGTTGGCCGCCGGACAGCCGCGTTCCGGCTTCGCCGACGCCGGTGTCGTAGCCGTCCGGCAGGGCGGTGATGAACCCATGGGCGGCGGCCTGCTCGGCGGCGGTGATGATCTGAGCCTCAGTCGCATCAGGCCGGGCATAGGCGATGTTGGCGCGGATGGTGTCGTCGAACAGGAAGGGCTCCTGGGTGACCAAGGCTATGCGGTCGCGCAGGCTGGCCAGGGTCACCGAGCGCACGTCGTGGCCGTCGATAGTCACCGCGCCGGCGGTCACGTCGTAGAAGCGCGGAATGAGGTTGAGGATCGAGCTCTTGCCGCCGCCGGACGGGCCGACCAGCGCCACGGTCTCACCGCGCCGAACCTCAAGCGAGACTTGCTCAAGGGTCGGGATCTCATCGGCGTAGGAAAAGCTGACCTTCTCCAGCGCAATGGCGCCGTCGCCAGCCGGCAGTGTCCGGGCGTCGGCGGGATCGATGATAGTCGGGGCGACGTCCAGGGTCTCGAACAGGCGGCGGGCGGCGGTCAGGCCTTCACTGAACACGGTCTGCAGGTTGGCGACCTGGCGCAGGGACTGGGCTGCCATCAGCAGGGCGCTCAGGAAGGCGAAGAAGGCGCCGGCGGTGATGTCGCCTGTTGTGGCGCGCCAGCCGGCATAGACGAAGACGCCGGCGGTGATCAGGGTGGTGAAGGTCTCGGTGGCCGGGGCGGCCATGGCCCGGGCGTTCGAGCCCTTGATCAGGTGATGCTGGCGGCGGTCGACCACGGCAGCGACCCGGGCCTCTTCATAGGCCTCGCGGTTCTCCATTTTGACGATCTTGACCCCGTCCAGGCTTTCCATGATCGCGGTCGACAGGTTGGAGGTCTCGCCCATGGCGCCCTTGGCGGCCTTGATCGTCTTCCTCGAGAAGCGTCGCATGATCAGGCTGGCGACCGGGGCGATCACCAGCACGCCGGCGGCCAGGATCGGGTCGAGGCTGAACATCACCGCCAGGGCGCCGATCACGGTCAGGAACTCGCGGGTGTAGTTGACGACGCCGCTGGTCGCCGCCTCGCGGATCAGGCTTGCGTCATACAGCACCGCCGAGACATAGGAGCCCGAATGGGCGCCGCGCAGCCGGGCGAGGTCGGAGCGCACCAGCTTGCCGAACAACTGCACCTGCACGTCGCCGACCACACCATTGCCGATGCGGTTGATGAAGGTCGCCTGCAGCACTTGGAACAGGCCGCGCAGTATGGCGATCACGGCGATGGCGGCGGGAATGGCCAGGATCGCCCCGGGGCGCGGATTGGTGATCAACTGGTCGACGGCGGGCTGGATCATCCGGGCCAGCTGGGCGCTGAGCCCGGCCACGATGGCGGCGCTGATCAACGAGACCGTCAGCCCCTTCCAGCGGGGTTTGAGATAGTCGCGCCAGACCCGCGCGGCGAGGGCGCGGTTGGTGGCTTGCGGCGCGGCGGGATCGGTCATGCGCGAGGGGTCGGACGTCGAGGCCAAGCTGTCAAGGACACGGGCGCATCACCGCGCGCGGAAATGATCGTGCGTTTTGCATTAGGCGGCGGTCCATCCTACTTAGGCGCGGCAAGTCCAGAGGATCGCCTGTTTGGCCCAGTTCGACCTGACCACGCCTTGGGGGCGCCTGAAGACCTACCTCCACTACCTGTGGAACGACCATGCTTATCTGAGGGTCGGCTTCTCCAACGCTCATTGGGTCAGCCCGGAACTGGTGCGCGCCAACCAGCCGTGGCCGTTTCAGTTGGCATGGTGGAAGAAGCGGGGGATCAGGACCATCGTCAATCTGCGCGGCGGGTTCGACGGCAGCTTCTACGCCCTCGAGAAAGACGCCTGCGAGCGGCTGGGCCTGAACCTGGTGGACTTCACCATCACCTCCCGCGAAGTGCCGATCCGCGAGCGGGTGCGCGGGGCCAAGGAGCTGTTCGAGACCCTGGAATATCCGGCCCTGATCCATTGCAAGTCGGGCGCGGATCGGGTGGGGATCATGAGCGTGCTCTACGCCCATTACCGCCTGGGCCTGCCGATCCGCGAAGCGATGAAGGAGCTGTCGCCACGCTATCTGCACATCAAGGCCGGCAATACCGGCGTGCTGGACTATGTGTTCGAGCAATATCTCGAGCGCGGCGAGCCCAAGGGGCTGAGCTTCACCGACTGGGTCGAAAGCGACGACTACGATCCCGTGGCGATGAAGGCGACTTTCCGGGCCGGGATGCTCGGTAAGCTGCTGACGGACAGAATACTTCGGCGGGAGTAGGGACCAGGTCCTCCCCCTGAAGGGGGAGGCGGCCGTCAGGGCGGTGGGGGAAGGCCGCATAGACTCAGCAGCATTTCCCCCTCCGTCGGCTTCGCCGACACCTCCCCCGCTAGAGCGCTTTCCGACCTGATGGCTTCATCAGGGTCGGGCAAAAAGGGCTCTAAATCAAAAGTTTAGAGCATTTTTCGATCCAATAACCGTTTCACACTTATCGGAAAATGCTCTAGGGGGAGGACTTGCTCAGCCGATCAACCCAGGCTCGGATCCATCAGCTTGTGCGCGTGGATGATGAAGTAGCGCGCATGGGCGTTGTCGACCGTGGCCTGGGCCTTGGCCTTCCAGGCCTTGTGGGCGTCGGCATAGCTGGCGAACGCGCCGACGAACTCGACCTTGGACAGGTCGCGGAACTCGATGTCGGAGACATCCTTCAGTTCGCCGCCGACCACGAGATGGAGAAGCTGCTTATCGGTCATGATGGAGCATGTTCCTGCGAGGAATTATGATTATGGCAGGTCGATATGCCCGACACGCGACAGGATCAACGGCTGAAGCGTCGCATTGGCGCAAACCAGGCTCGGAACCAGCGGAATTGGGCTGTTATAGCTGAAACTGCGGCCCTTGTGATCCGTCAGGCAGGCGCCGGCCTCCGAACGGATCAGGTCGGCCGCGGCCACGTCCCACTCGCTTTTGGGCGAGAGGGCGACGGCGGCGTCAAATGCCCCGGCGGCCACAAGGCAGATGCGGTAGGCGATGGAGTTGCGACTCTCCACCCGCATGGCCGGCCAGGGATTGGTCCAGGCCGAATGCACGAACATCTTGGCGTCGCCCAGCATGGCGGCGTCTTCGAGATCGTCGGTGTCGCTGGGCGAGATCGTCATGCCGTTCAGGGTCGCGCCGCCACCGAGGACGGCTGCATAGGTCTCGTTGAGTGCGGGGGCATGGACCACGCCAGCGATGGGCTTGCCGTTCTCGACCACGGCCACCGAGACGGCGAACCACGGCTTGTTCTTCATGAAGGCGACGGTGCCATCGATGGGATCGACCACGAACTGCCGCGTCGTGGTCAGGCGGGCTGGATCGTCGACCGTCTCTTCCGACAACCAGCCATAGTCGGGCCGCGCCGCGCGCAGGCGGTCCTTCAACAGCGCATCGACGGCCAGGTCGGCGTCGGTGACCGGCGAGCCGCCGTCCTTGGACCAGACCTTCAGACCCCCGGCGCGCGCCTTGAGGGCCAGTTCCCCAGCCTCCCGCGCTGCGTCGAGGATCAGGTCCAGTTCGGTCATTTGCCGGCGATGGCCAGGCCATCGACCAGGATGGACGGCGCGTTGTTGGAGCCCCGGAACTCCAGGTCCGAGCCAGGGATCAGCCGGGCATAGATGTCGATCAGGTTGCCGGCCACGGTGATCTCGGTGACGGGGCCGGTGATCTCGCCGTTCTCGAACCACAGGCCTGAGCATCCCACCGACCAGTCGCCGGTATTGCCGTTCAGCGAAGGGCCAAACATCGAGGTGACCAGCAGGCCCGTCCCGGCGTCGGCCATCAGGCCGGCCTGGTCGCGCGTGCCGGTCGAGAGGGTCAGGTTGCTCGTCGAGACGCCCGAGGGGCCGGCGAGGCCGCGCGAGGCGTGTCCGGTCGTTTCGAGACCCAGCTGCCTGGCGCTGCTGGTGTTGAGCAGCCAGGTGGTCAGGACGCCATCGTCAATCAGGGCGCGGCGGACGGTGTCGACACCCTCGTCATCGAACGGAGCCGAGCCCAGGCCGCGCGCGCGGTGCGGGTCCTCGATCAGGCTGACGCCCTTGGCGAAGACCTGCTGGTTCAGCCTGTCCTTCAGGAACGAGCTGCCCCGGGCGATTGAAGGGCCCGAGATCGCGCCCAGCAGCGGGCCGATCAGCGACATGGCGAGGCGGTTCTCGAAGATCACTGGGGCGGTGGTCGAGGCGATCTTGCGGGCGTTGAGGCGCACGACCGCCGAGCGGCCGGCCTCGTGGCCGATATCGCCTGCGCCCGGCAAGTCGGCGAAGTGACGGGCCGAGCGGCCTTCGCCGCCCCGCTCCATGCCCGCGCCCTCGCCGGCGATGGCCGAGCATGACAGCGAGTGGCCGGTGGCCGCGTGCATGCCGGAAAAGCCGTCGCTGGTGAACAAGCGCCAGGAGGCCGAGCTCCAGCTGGCCGAGCCGCCGTCGGAATTGGTCACGCCCTCGACCGAGCGAGCGGCGTCCTCGGCCATGCGGGCCTGGGCCTCCAGCGCCTCGGCGGCGGGCTCATAGACGTCGATCAGGTCCAGGTCGGGGAACGGCCCCCTGGCCAGGCGGTCGCGCGGGGCGAGGCTGGCATAGGGATCCTCGGGCGCCAGGCGAGCCATGGCCACGGCGCGCTCGATCAGCTTGGCGCGGGCCTCGCTGGAGATGTCGGAACCGGAAACCGTGGCGCTGCGATTGCCGACAAAGACGCGCAGGCCCAGATCGCGGGCCTCCTCGCGCTCGACCTCTTCCAGTTCGCCCAGGCGCACGCTGACGGAGAGGGATTGCCGTTCGGCAAAGACGGCCTCGGCCGTGTCGGCTCCGGCCTTGAGTGCGGCCGAAACCACGTCGCTAAGCAGATTATCGTCCATGGGGTCTTATGGACGAGGGCGACGGTCCCGGGCAAGCGCGGCGCGCTCGCCGCATCAGGCGATAGCGTAGAACAGCAATGCCACGCCAATGAAGACATAGGCCAGCCAGGTGGCCACCATGCCTATCGCGCGGGGGATCGAGGCGCCGCCGCTGTTGGACAGGCCCACGGCGTGGATCAGGCGCCCGGAAAACAGCACGAAGCCGGCCACGTGGATCGCCAGGGGTGGGGCCCCGACCACGGCCAGAACGGCGATGGCGATCAGGGCGGTAGGGACATATTCGCTGGCGTTGCCGAAGGCGCGGATGGCGCGGGCCAGCTCGGGAATGCCCTCGTCGCCCATGGCCACCTTGTGCTTCTGGCGCAGCCGCACGACCAGCAGCGACAGGGTCAGCATCAGGAACACATGCAGCCCCGCCCAGAGGGCCGCGGCGTGACCCGAAGTAATCGTATCCATCGGAGAACCTTACAATATTGGCCCGCAACGCGCGGGAGGGGGCATAGAAGCCCTCTCCCGCGCCTGCATGCAAGCGACCTGCCCTAACGGGCGGGTTCGCGCGCTATCGGATAGAGCAGGTGGCGGTCGTCATAGAAGGGCGTGCGACGGTAGAACCAGCCAAGGCGAGCTTCCGGATCGGAGGCGAACTTGGGGTCGGCGGCCAGCCTGGCTTCGAACTCGGCCTTCAGCGCCGGGTCCGCCGCCATCATCTTTTCGGCCAAAGGCGCGATGGCGTAGCCCTCGATATATTCGACGCGGCTGAGCACCTCCGGGATCATGCCCCAGGCGAAGAAGCTCTCGCTCGATTGGGGCTCGAGCAGGAGCACGGCAAGGTCCCCCAGGGGCTGATCGGTCGGCACCCGCGCCGAGCCGGCGGGAAAGGACCAGTCGCGGGCTTCTGATGCGACCTGAGTGACGCCGATCTGGACATGGCCCTCGTTGGCGCGGGTGGCGACCTTGGGGTCGGTCAGGCGCAGCATCTCGACCTGTACAGTCTTGGCGGCCGCCAGCGGTTCGACCGTCAGGCCATGCAACTTCAGCCGCTCGATCAGATCCTTGCGATAGCTGGGGACCCAATAGGCCGCAGGACGCTTCAGGGTCAGGGTCGGGCGCGAGCCGTAGAAGGGCATGGACCAGATTTCAGGATCGGCTTTGCCCAGCCAGCGGATTTCGCCGCGGCCGGAAGCGGGGCTCTCATAGGTCTCATAGAGGATGCCCTTGAAGGCGCGGGTGGCGCTGGGCTTGTCCTCTGCGACGAAGTTGGCGGGGATCTCCGCCGGACGCAGAGCGCTGTCCTCGCCGATTGCGGCGCGCAGCGAGGGGCCTTTCTCGGCCAGCAGCTTCAGCGCCGTCTCCAGGAAAACATAGGTCCCCAGCACGCGTTGGGCATAGGGCTTGAGGCTGTGGTTCTCGATCAGAATGGTCGGGATGTGGGCCGCCGAGCCCCAGCCGTTCGAGAACCGCTCGCCCAGGCCGCCATCCGACAGGCCCGCCTTGGGGCCGTGCTCGTCGATCCCGAACACCAGTCCGCCGGGAATGTGGCCGCGGGCTTCCAGGCCCTTGTTCATGGCGGGCTTGAAGGTCGCGTCCAGCCACTTCGCAATGGCCGGTGATCGCGACCAGACGCCGTTCTCGCCGTTATAGCCGTAGGTGACGTCGTACTGGTAATCCATGCCGTCAGTGACATGGATATCGACATAGAGGTCGGCCCGGTACCTGGCCTGCAGGGCCTTGAGCGCCTGCATCTCCGGCTGGTCCAGCTTCATGAAGTCGCGATTGAGATTCTGGTTGGTCGCCGTATTGCGCCAGCCCTGGATGCGCGGCCCGCGCTGGTTGGGGCGGCTATAGGCCGAAGCGCGCTCGTGACCATCGACACTGAGGATCGGGATCAGGACCAGATTAACCTTGTCGAGCAGGCCCGCCTTGCCGTTGAAGGCCATGTCGCGCAGCAGCATCATGCCCGCGTCCTTGCCGTCGATCTCGCCCGGATGGATGCCGGCCTGGGCCAGCAGTACAGGCTTCCTGGGATCGAGCTTGGCTCCGTCCTTCGACGCGATCACGGCATAGATCGGCCGGCCTTCAGGCGAGACGCCGAACTCTTCGATGCGGATCAGGTTGGACGCTGCGTCCAGCCGCTCGAACCATTTGCGGGTGTCGACATAGTCAGGGCTGAAGTCGTGCTCAGGATCGGCCTCGAACGCGGTGACCCACGGATCGGACTTGTCGCGCAGCAGCGCCTGGCTCGCGCCCTTCCACTGCGGCGCGGGCGGCAAGAAGGCTTCGTCCCAAGGGGCTTGGGAGAGGGAGGGTGGCGAACTCTGGGACATGGCGAGACTCGGAGACAAAACGGCCAAAGCCGCGAGAAACAGGAGGTTCCGCATGAACATGTCCTCGCGCGAATATCGCGACCCTGCAAGCGTCCGGTGTCAGTCCGGCTCGAACATCAGACGCAGCACACTGAGGACCTGATCTAGGGCGTCGTCGTCCAATCGCCCCAGTCGTCTGATCAAGCGGCCCCGCGCTACGGCACGCACTTGATCTGGCAACACCCGCCCGGCCCGCCCCTGAAACTCGATTTCGATCCGAAAGCGCGCGGTCGGATCTCCGGAACTCATCGGCGCGATGATGAAGATGTCGTGATGGCTCAAGCGGTCCGGCGAGACGATCAAGCAAGGACGCGTTTCGCGGATCTCGCTGCCCTCGGTGGGATCCAGACGGGTCAGCCAGACCTCGCCGCGTTTCACCACTCCCAGTCCTTTTCCGCCTCGGTGTTAAGCGGCGCTTCGAGCCATTCGCGACCTTCTTCTGTCAGGCCTTGGACCCCGAGCCGCTTGGAGTCCTCCTCCCAGCCCTCGCGCGGGTCGGCCGCGACGGGTGACAGGAAGACCCGACCGTTTTCGGCCACGAAGTCGATGCGATCACCGAGCTTGGCGCCGAGCGTTTCAAGCACAGGCTTGGGCAAAATAACGCCCGCCGAATTGCCGATCTTGCGGATAGCCGAGGACATGACCTGCTCCGTTGCAACGAAGTAATAACATGCTCGGTCGGCTACTTCCAGATCGGCTTGCCATCACCCGGCAAGCCCAGCCGCGTCCACTTCTCGCTGACCGCATCGATCACCGACTGGTCCATGCGGATCTCCTCGCCCCACTCGCGATGGGTTTCGGGTGGCAGCTTGTCTGTGGCGTCCAGGCCGATCTTGGAGCCCAGGCCGCTCTCGGGGCTGGCGAAGTCGAGATAGTCGATCGGGGTGTTCTCGATCACCGTGATGTCCCGCGCCGGGTCCATCTTGGTCGAGATCGCCCACATCACGTCTTTCCAGTCGCGGGCGTTGATGTCGTGGTCCACGACGATCACCCATTTAGTGTACATGAACTGGCGCAGATAGCTCCACACGCCCAGCATCACGCGCTTGGCGTGGCCGGGATAGGCCTTCTTCATCGAGACCACGGCGATGCGATAGCTGCAGCCCTCGGGCGGCAGCCAGAAGTCGACGATCTCGGGGAACTGCTGGCGCAGCAGCGGGATGAAGACCTCGTTCAGCGCCTCGCCCAGCACCGAGGGTTCGTCCGGCGGCCGGCCGGTGAAGGTGGTCAGGTAGATCGGGTTCCTGCGCATGGTGATCGCCGTCACCTGGAAGACCGGGAACTTCTCGACGCTGTTGTAATAGCCGGTGTGGTCCCCGTAGGGACCTTCATCCTCATACTCGTCGAGCAGGACGTGGCCCTCCAGCACGATCTCGGCGTGGGCCGGCACCATCAGCGGTACAGTCTTGGCGGCCACCAAATCAACCTTGGCCCCGCGCAGCAGGCCAGCGAACTGATACTCCGACAAGGTGTCGGGCACGGGCGTCACGGCGGCCAGGATGGTGCCGGGATCGGCGCCGAGCACGGCGCAGGCGGGCAGGGGCTCACGCTTCCCCGCCTTCTTATGACGGGCATAGTGCTGGGCCCCGCCGCGATGAGCCAGCCAGCGCATGATGCAGCGGTCCTTGCCCAGCACCTGCATGCGGTAGATGCCGAGATTGAAGTCGTCCTCGCGGTCCTTGCCGGGACCCTTGGTGACGACCAGCGGCCAAGTGATCAGCGGCGCGGGCTCGCCGGGCCAGCAGGTCTGGACGGGCAGCTTGGACAGGTCGATGTCGTCGCCAGTCAGGACGATCTCCTGCACCGGCGCCTTCTTCACCGTGCCCGGCCGCATGGCCATGACGGTCCTGGCCAGGGGCAGCATGTCGAGAGCGTCTTTCAGGCCCTTGGGCGGCTGGGGCTGGCGCAGGAAGGCCAGAAGCTCGCCCACTTCGCGCAGTTCGCCGGCGGTGGTGCGTGGCTCGCCGCCCAGGGTGACGCCCATGGCCACGCGCTTGACGGTGCCGAACAGGTTGGCGAGCGCCGGCATCGGGGAACGCGTGCCGTCCGGCAGGATGACGTTCTCGAACAGCACCGCGGGGCCGCCGGTCGCCAGCAGGCGGGTCTGGATCTCGGTCATCTCCAGCACGGTGGAGACGGGTTCGGCCACTCGGACCAGCTCGCCCTGCGCCTCGAGGACGTCGATGAATTCGCGCAAGGAACGGTAGGCCATGGGGACTCCTGGAACGCGCGGAACCTAGCGGATTTTGCGCGTCTGGCTATGGCTGGCTGAGGGTGCGCAGCAGGATCGCCCGGATGCGCGCCAGATGCTCGGGCGTCATCTTGCCCAGGGCGCCGCGTCGCTCGTGCGGAATGTGAGCCACCGGGTCGCCATGGGCCTGAAAGACAAAGTGCTCGAACATGCCGCGCCAGATCTCCCGCTCGCTGGACGGCAGGTCGCGAAGGCTCGCCAACGCGTGCAGCAAGACCTCCAGCGGCCGGCTCAGCACGGCTTGCGTCTCGTTCCACCAGTAGTTCACCAGCACGGTGAAGGGATCGAGCGATTCCACATTGTGGAACCAGAAATAGGGGATGTAGATCGCGTCCCCGGGCTCCAACTCGGCGATCTGGGCGGTCGCCCAAGCCTCCTCGAAGCGTGGATAGCGTTCCAGATCGGGCGCGGCGATATCGACCATGCTGACCGGCGGGCCGGCCGGCGTGAATTCCAGCGGGCCGAGATAGAGGTTCTTCAGTTGATCTGGCGGAAACAGGGTGAAACGCCGCCGGCCAGCCACCGCGCAAGCGATGTTGTAGTTCATGTCGAAATGGGTCGCCGTCGTGATGGCGTTGCCGATCCAGATACGCGGTCCCACCGAGGCTTCCAGCAGCGGCTGCCGATTGGCCTGAGCAAAGCCGGGCAGCGCGGCCGCCGTCGGCGTCGATTGCACAGCGAGCGCTGGCGGCGCGGCGTCGTTCCTCAGGGCGAGCAACTGGTCGAGAGCCTCGCCCAGCGGGACGTTGTGACGCTGGAAGTTCAGCGCGCTCATGTCGTTGGTGTAGAAGAACCGTCCGCCGATCCGGGGCTCGCCGCGCAGGACAGCCACCGGCTTGCCGGCGTCGAAGCCGCGCAGATAGTCGGCCATGGCCTCGTCGGAAGCGCGCGCCGCCGCTACAGCCGGCCAGTCGGCGATCAGACCCTTGAGGATGGCCGGAGCATTGCCCGGCATGATCTCCGCGCGAAAGATCTCCGGGGTCACGTCGCGCCACTCGCGCGTCTTCGGCGCAGGGGGCGGGAGGGTCATGGCCTAGTCCGCGACCGCCAGGTCGTCGGCGTGGATCATCGGGCCTTCGGTGAAGCCAAGCTCGGCCTCGATGGCGTCGGAGCGCAGGCCGGCGATGCGGTGCGCGTCGGCGCTGTCGTAGCGGGTCAGGCCCCGAGCCACCTCGCGGCCGGTCTCGTCGCGCACCCGCACGGCGTCGCCCTTGTCGAACGGACCCTCGACCGCGCGAACTCCGGCCGCCAGCAGGCTCTTGCCCCTGGCCAAGGCCGCAGCCGCTCCGGCGTCGATCGAGAGCCAGCCCTGCGGCGCCAGCGAGCCGGCGATCCAGGCCTTGTAGGCGGCGGCGGGGCTGGCCCCGGCCTCGATCAGCGTGGCCTTGGCGCCCTCCTCAATGGCCTTCAGCGGACGGGCGCGCGAGCCCAAGGTGATCAGTGTGGCGCAGCCAGCGGCGCGAGCGATGCGCGCGGCGGCGATCTTGGTGGCCATGCCGCCGGTGCCGACGCCGGCGGCGGCGTTGGCGCCTCCAGCCATGGCCTCGATCTGCGGCGTGATCTCGGAGATCGTCGCCAGGTGGCTGGCGTTTGGGTCGCGGCGCGGGTCGGCGGTGTAGAGGCCGTCGATGTCCGACAGCAGCACCAGCAGGTCGGCGCCGGCCAGCTGGGCGACGCGGGCGGCCAGGCGGTCATTGTCGCCGTAGCGAATTTCCTCGGTGACGACCGTGTCGTTTTCGTTGACCACCGGCACGACACCGAGGCCCAGCAGGGTCTCGACCGTGGCGCGGGCGTTCAGCCAGCGGCGGCGGGTCTCGGTGTCGTCGCGCGTCATCAGGATCTGGGCGACCCCGACGTCATGGGGCTCGAAAGCCTCTTCCCAGGCGCGCATCAACAGGGATTGGCCGGCGGCGGCGGCGGCCTGCTTTTCAGGCAGGGTCAGCGACTTGCGGCCGGTCAGACCAAGACGGCGACGGCCCAGGGCTACTGCGCCCGACGAGACCACCACCACCTGCTGGCCCCGGGCTCGCAAGAGCGCGGCGTCGTCGCAGAAGGCCTTCAACCAGGTATGGTTGGCCGCGCCGGTGTCGGCGTCGATCAGCAAGGCCGAGCCAACCTTGAAGACGATCCGCCTGGCGGAGGCCAGCGGCCCACCGCCCGCCGCAACGGGAGTCTGGCTCACGGAGTCCAGCCCCCGGGGGTCTCCGGGACGTGGTCCTCTTCTTCGTCGATTTCCTCGATCTCGTCGCCACGACGGATGCGGACCTCGCGATAGGCGGCGCGCAGCAACTCCTTGACGCCCTTGCCCGAGACGCCCGAGACCAGACGCGGCTTGACGCCAGCGACGGCCTCCAGCTCGGCGGCCTTCTCGGCGATGGTCTCCTCGTCGAGGGCGTCGATCTTGTTCAGGGCCAGGATCTCGGACTTGTCGCCCAGCTCGTCGCCATAGGCTTCAAGCTCGCCCCGGATCGTGGTCCAGGCCCCCGCTATGTCTTCCTGGGTGGCGTCGATCAGATGGATCAGGACCGCCGAACGTTCGACATGGCCAAGGAAGCGGGTGCCGAGGCCGGCGCCTTCCGACGCGCCTTCGATCAGGCCGGGAATGTCGGCCAGCACGAACCGTTCGCTGGTCGACAGATCGACCACGCCCAGGTTCGGCGTCAGGGTGGTGAAGGGATAGTCGGCGATCTTCGGCTTGGCGGCGGTGGCGGCGGCCAGGAAGGTCGATTTGCCGGCGTTGGGCAAGCCCACCAAGCCGACGTCGGCAATCAGCTTAAGGCGCATCCAGACCCAGCGTTCTTCGCCTTCCTGGCCGGGGTTGGCGTATTTTGGGGCCTGATTGATCGGTCCCTTAAAGTGCAGATTGCCCCATCCGCCATTACCGCCCTTGCACAGGCGCACGGTCATGCCGGCCGTGTCGAGGTCGGCGATCAGGGTTTCCTTGTCTTCTTCCAGCACCTGGGTGCCGACCGGAACCTTCAGGGTGATGTCGCCGCCGGCAGCGCCATGGCGCCCGCGGCCCATGCCGTGGATCCCGGTCTCGGCCTTGAAGTGCTGCTGGTAGCGGTAGTCGATCAGGGTGTTGAGGCCGTCCACGGCCTCGATCCAGATGTCGCCGCCACGGCCGCCGTCGCCACCGTCGGGGCCGCCGTATTCGATGTACTTCTCGCGTCGGAACGAGACCGCGCCGCCGCCGCCGTTGCCGGAGCGGATAAAGATCTTGCACTGGTCCAGAAATTTCATCTGCGTCTTTTGTCGCAAGGCGCTTGCCGCGTCGAGCCGAAATGGCGTCGCAACGCCTACTGGGTCCTTATCAGAACACTGTTCGCTTCTGTGACGAAATATTAAAACACGTTGTGCGACAACGGGGCCTGCAGCGAAACCGTCGTTCTTACGATGGAATGGGAGGCTGGCGTTGACAACGGCACAGGACGTCGGAGGGGAACTAGCGGAGGACCTGCGGGACCTGACGCTCCAGACGCTGTGTAAGAAGTACGCCGGCGAAGCCTCGATCCACCGCAATATCCTGATGAGCCGCGGCACCGGCGTGACCGGCACCTGGCGAGATTTCCGCGCCTTCCTCGCCGACATCGGCGAGCGTCCCAGCGCCGAACACCTTCTGGTTCTACTCAACCGGCATGAGCGCACCTACGGTCCCGGCCGGGCCCGCTGGATGACGGCCGAGGAGCAAGCCTCCCACGAATCCGATTTCGACCGCTACAGAGCTCACAAGCAGCGCGAAGAACAGCTGCTGATGCACCAGGCCGCCGCGATGAAGCGCGCCAAGGACCCCAAGGCCGCGTCGTTTGGCCAGTGGACGCCGATGCAGGGCCAGCAGGTGGCCTATAGCGACGTCGCCAGAAAGCTGAACATCCCGATCGCCGCGCTGTCCAAGACCATGGCCGATGGTCGGTCGGCCGACGAACTGCTCAAGCGCGCCTCTTCCGCGGGCGAACTGATCAATCAGGACGCCACCTGGCTGCCGCCGGATCCCAAGCGCAAGGCCGGCTTCTTCGAGGCCTTCCGCATCTGGCACATGCAGGTGCAGCCTCAGTTCAGCCGCGCCGCGACACCGACCTTCCTGTTCCTCTACATCGCCCTGCCGGTGATGAAGCAGTGCCGGGACGAGCTGATGGACCTGGATCTCTGGAACCCGCTGGGCCAGAGGGCCATGAGCGCGCGCGACGCCCACCCTTCCTGGAAGAAGTACTGCGAGTTCATGCCGCGCGCCCAGGTGGCCCTGATGGAGATCCCCATCTACGCCACCTATTCGCTGCTGTCGGATCTGGACGCGCTGTGCGACCGCATACTGACCGCCGAGAAGCGCTTCCGCGAAGGCGCGCAGAAGGTCATCGCGACCCACCGCGCGGCTTAACTCTCTAGGCCAGCCACACCATCATCCGCGTCGCCGCCGGCTCGCCACGCGCGACGGACGGCTTCATTTCGACGACGCCGGTATAGAGAAAGCCGGCCTTGATCAGCACCTGGCCAGAGGCGGGGTTGTCGGCGAAGTGCCCGGCGACCACCAGCTTCTTGCGCCATTCGCGTTTGGCCCAGTCCAGCGCGCCCTGGCAGGCCTCGGTGGCGAGGCCCCGGCCCCAGAACGGTTTGCCGACCCAGTAGCCGATCTCAAGATGACCGCTCGGCGGCGTGAACAGGCCCAGCACGCCGATCACGCCCTCGTCTTCCAGCTCGATGGCGAAGGTGTTGTCACGCCTGCGATCCTGCGCCTGGCAGCGGCCGACGAAGTCTTCCGCGTCCGTCCGGCCATAGGGCCAGGGCATGCGCGTGGTCATGCGCGCGATGTCGCTGTCGCCGCCCAGGGCCACGAGGCTCTGAACGTCGTCCATGGCCGGAGCGCGCAGCACGATGCGCCGCGTCTCGATGATGGGACTGCTGTCGATGACGCACATAGTACGCCTCCCGGTTTCTCGATCCCTCTTTGCTCGGGGACCGTGACGCCGCCATGGCGATTCGGTGTTTCATGGCGTCGCAGGCAAAACAAAAGCGGGGAGCCCGGCGTTCCGGACTCCCCGCTTAGGTTCGTCTGTCCGGATCGTCTTCTCGCGAGAGAAGCACGACCCGAAAAAGTCGAGTGCGTACTACTCGGCGGGCTGCGCCTTGGGCGCTACCGTCACGTAGGTGCGATTATGCTTCTTGGTCACGAACTTCACCGCGCCTTCGATAAGCGCAAAAAGAGTGTGATCCTTGCCGATGCCGACGCCGGCGCCAGGCCAGAACTTCGTACCGCGTTGACGGATGATGATGTTGCCAGCGAGAACCTTCTCGCCGCCGAACTTCTTCACGCCAAGGCGGCGGCCGTCGGAGTCGCGACCGTTGCTGGACGAGCCGCCTGATTTCTTGTGAGCCATCTTGCTCTCCTAATCTCTAGAGGCGCAGCCGCTTAGGCTTCGCCGTCTTCCGGGGCAGCTGCAGCCTTCTTCGGCGCGGCCTTCTTTTTCGGGGCGGCTTCAGCGACCGGAGCGGCCGTCTTGGCGACCGGGATCGTGAAGGGCACGGCGGCGTCGCCGAGGCCGCGAGCGCGGGCGTTCAGGATGACCTTTGGGGTCAGGTCGATGACGCCGTCCCACTTGGTTTCCGAACCAGCGCCCGAAACCGAGGTCACGCGCACGACCGACTCGGTCTGGCGGTGACCGCGGGTGCGGCGATAGCCCTGACGGCGGATCTTCTTGAAGATCTTCACCTTCTCACCCTTGCGGGTTTCGAGCAGGGTTCCGGAGACGACAGCGCCGTCTACCGTGGGGGCGCCGACCGTCACGGCCTCGCCTTCGCCAAGCATCAGGACTTCGCCGAAAGCGACTTCCGAGCCCGGTTCACCGTCGAGCTTTTCGACAACCAGCAGATCGCCGGCTTGGACCCGGTACTGCTTGCCGCCGGTTTTGATCACCGCGTACATAGGTTAGCGCCTTAAGAAACGTGCGTTCGCAAAATAGGGAACGCCCGCAAGGAAACCCGGCGGGCGAGGGGGCGGACTTATACAGCCGACCGACCTTGAGTCAACGGTCTGCGACAGATTCCTGACCATGAAACGCTGACGCTCCACAGGACGGATTCGGACTGGAACGTTACAATGTAACAGTATATAGCCTTTGGCGTGAATTCGACCTTCTTCGCCTCGATCGCCGCCACCGGTTTTGCCGTGGCTTTTCTGCACGCGGCCCTGCCAACCCATTGGCTGCCGTTCGTGCTGGTCGGTCGTGCTCAGAAGTGGTCGACCAGCCGTACGCTGGGCGTGACCCTCCTCGCGGGGCTGGGCCATGTGGGCCTCACTATGGTGCTGGGCCTGGCTCTGGTGGTCGCGGGCCTGGCCCTGCAACCCAGCCTGGGCGGCGTCTTTCACTGGGTCGTTGGCGGACTGATGGTCGCGGTTGGCGTCTTCTATGTGCTGCGCGGGCGTCACAGCCACGCCATGCCGGAAGCCAGCCGGACCTACGGCTCGGACAAGGCCGCCATCGCCGCCCTGGTGACCCTGCTGACCCTTTCGCCCTGCGAGGCCTTCCTGCCCTATTACCTGGCCGGTATGGAGCATGGTTGGCAGGCCTTCCTGCTACTGAGTCTGGTGCTGCTGGCGGCGACCTCGGCGGGCATGCTGATCTTCACCGCCCTGAGCCTGGCCGGCTTCAAGCGCCTGGGGCTGCAATGGGTTGAGCGCTATGAGGAAACCATCCTCGGCGCGGCCCTGATTCTGGTCGGCGTGGCCGTGGCCTTCTTCAAGACCTGACGCCGATACTCCCGGGGTGGCTTTCGCCAGGGCGCTGGACCCCCTAAATAGCGGCCATGACCCAGACTCCCGCTTCGACCGGCAAGATCCCCGTCACCGTGCTGACCGGCTATCTCGGCGCCGGCAAGACCACCCTGCTCAACCGCATCCTCACCGAGGAGCACGGCAAGCGCTACGCCGTGATCGTCAACGAGTTCGGCGAAGTCGGCATCGACAACGACCTGGTAGTCGGGGCCGATGAAGAGATCTTCGAGATGAACAATGGCTGCGTCTGCTGCACGGTGCGCGGCGACCTGATCCGGGTGCTGTCGGGCCTGATGAAGAGGAAGGGCGGCTTCGACGCCATCATCGTCGAGACCACGGGCCTGGCCGATCCCGGTCCGGTGGCCCAGACCTTCTTCGTCGACGAGGACGTCAAGGCCCGCACCCAACTGGATTCGGTGACCGCCGTGGTCGACGCCAAGCACATCATGCTGCGGCTGGGCGACAGCCGCGAGGCCGTCGAGCAGATCGCCTTCGCCGACCAGATCGTGCTGAACAAGACCGATCTCGTTTCAGAAGACGACCTGCGCCACGTCGAGGCGCGCATCCGCCGCATCAACCCGCTGGCTCCGATCCATCGCGCCCAGCGCTCGAACGTTCCCCTGGACGCCATCCTGGGCAAGCACAGTTTCGACCTGGAGCGGATCACCGAGCTTGAGCCGCACTTTCTCAATCCTTCGCATGGCGAGGCGGGTCACGTCCATGACGAGCACTGCGGTCACGACCACGGCCACGTGCATGACGAGCATTGCGGACATGACCATCACGGCCACGACCACCATCATGATCACGGCCACGCCAGCGCCATCCACGACGACGGCGTGAAGGGGATCTCCCTGACCCTGGACAAGCCCGTGGATGGCCAGAAGATCACCGCCTGGCTCAACGACCTGCTGGCCCGTCGCGGCCCCGACATCCTGCGCGCCAAGGGCATCATCGACGTGCAGGGCGAGGAGCGCCGTCTGGTGTTCCAGGCCGTGCACATGATCCTGGAAGGCGACTTCCAGCGCCCCTGGACCGACAAGGACAAGCGCTACAGCCGCATGGTCTTCATCGGCCGCGATCTGGACGAGGCCGAACTGAAGGCCGGCTTCGAGGCGACTGCGGCCTGACCGGCCGGAGCCTTGCGATCCTCGATCGGGCGCCGAAGCCCCAGCTCAAAAAGGCGGGATCAGCGGCCTTGAAGGACGTCGACCAAGGTCCAGAAGGTTTCCTTGGGCTGGCCCATATCGTCGAATAGCAGCGGCGCGTCGGTCTTGTCCTTGCCCCAACTGGAATTGCGCAGCCACGAGTCGGCGTCGCGGACGCCCCAGACGGTGAAAGCGAACTGCTGCTTGTCGGGCAGGGCGACGAAGGATTCCAGGGCTTCGCGGTAGAGGCGCAGTTGGTTGGCCTGCCTGTCAGCGCGGGATTTCAGGCTGACGCCGTCGGTCTGGAACGACACATCCAGTTCCGACAGGTGGATGGGCAGGCCAAGGCTGGCCAAGTCGCGCAGGGCCTCGGCGATCTTGCCTGGGGGCAGATCGATGTCGATGTGGGTCTGGGTGCCTATCCCGTCGATCTTCACGCCGCGTTTCAGCATGTCCTCGATCAACTTCAGGAAAGTCCGTCGCTTATGCGGCTTGCTCTCCAGATGGTAGTCGTTGACGAACAGCAGGGCGTTTGGGTCGGCGGCGTGGGCCTCTTCGTGGGCCCGGATGAAGTGGCCCTCCTGGCCCAGATTCTCGGTCCAGAGCGATTCGCGCAGAGACACGCCGTCGTCGGCGACGGGCTCGTTGACCACGTCCCAACTGCGCGCCAGGCCCTTGTAGCGCCCCGCGACAGCCTGGATGTAGTTGGCATAGGCCCGGTCGAAGGCTCGCTTGTCGCCGACCAGCTTCTGGAAGGCTGCCGGCTTGTCGATGTACCAGATCAGGGTGTGGCCATGCAGAGCCTGGTCATTGGCCTTGCAGAAGGCGGCCACGCGGTCTCCGCCCTCGAAGCGCAGGGAGCCATCCTGTTGCAGGATATACTCCATCTTCATCTCGAAGCCGGCGGTGATCTGCGAGAACTGGCTGCTGGCCGCGGCGTCGAAACCGGGCCGGCCAAATTCGTCGGTGATGATCTCCGTCCCGATCGGGAACGGCGCCAGGTCGCGCAAGAGCGGGACAGGTCCGTTGCGGGCAGAGGAGGCTGGATCGGCCGAAGCGCCCTTGCCACAGGCGGCGAGAGCCAAGGTCGAAGCCAGAAGCGCCCGTCGCGACAGATCTCCCGTCCCGGGCGTCATTGCGGGGCGCCGCGTGGTGCGGGCGTCGGAAGCGTCGATGCGCGGGGCCGTGGCGTCGAGTTTCATGGTGGTCAGCATGGCGGGGCCGGCGCCCGAAGGCAATTGTAGGGCTTCGGCGCTGGCTGCCTGCAACACCGCGCGATTTTTCTTCGAGGGAAAAGGACAAAGAAAGAGCCCCGGAAGCGAGGCTTCCGGGGCTTTTCAAACTTTGGCTCGCCAGAGATCTGGCGCCGAAGATCCCTAGTGGATGTCTTCGTTGATCAGGCCGACCTTGTACCAGCCAGCGGTCTGCAGCTGGTTCAGCACGCCCATGAAGTCGGCGTACAGCACGTCGGCGTCGGCGCGGATCATGACGCGCTGATCGTCCTTCGCGCCGGCTTGGCCGGTCGCCGTGAACTTCGCGTCCAGATCGATCTCGAGGTTGTCGAGGCTGGTCTGCTTTTCAGCGATGAACAGCGCGCCCGACTCCTGGATCGAGATGAACACCGGCTCTTTCGGCTTCGGCGCGTTGGGCGGCGGGATCGTCGCCGGGGGCAGGTCGACCTTGATCGCGACGGTGGCCATTGGCACCGCGACCATGAAGATGATCAGCAGAACGAGGAGGATGTCCACGAAAGGCGTGACGTTGATATCGGAGTTCTGATTCAAGGAGTAGCGACCACCGCCACCACCAGAGAGTTTAGCCGCCATAGCCTGACTGTCTCCCAAGGGCCGCGTCACTCGCGGTCCCGCAATTGTTAGGTCGCCACGTCTGGCTCAGACGGACGAGGAAGTAAAGCCCGACGTGGCGGCTCGATGGCAACCCCCTTTTTGACTCTGTGTGACGTAACGGCGTTCGCATCCGACAGGGCGCCACGGGCCTTCGGGCGCCATCCGGCTAGGCGCCGGAGCCCTGTCGGGGTATGGCGCGGGCATGATTTTCTCGTTCGACGCCTTTGTCACCGCAGCCCTTTTCGACCGCGCCGGTCGCGCCGCCTTCGCCCTGGGCGACGGCACGGTCCGACTCGAAGCCGACGGCGGCTATGTCACGGTCGAGGCCCATGGCGGTCCAATCGGCGGCGCGGTCCTGAGTGCGGTGGTGCATCCTTCTGGTCACGGCCTGATCACCGGCGGCGATGACGGCCGCGTGGTCTGGAGCCGAATCGAGAACGGCGAGGTGGTCGCCACCGTCTTGGCCGAGGTGAAGGGCAAGTGGATCGAGCACCTGGCGGCCAGCCCAGCCTCGGGCCTGATCGCCTTCACGGCCGGCAAGGAGGCGCATGTCCGCGACGTCGCTGATGCGGCTTTCTCCCGCGTTTTCGCTCATGAGAAGACCGTGTCGGGCCTGGCTTTCGATTCCAAGGGCCGTCGCTTGGCCACGGCGGCCTATGGCGGCGCGCAGCTGTGGTGGGCCAAGATCGCCGAACAGAAGCCGCAGGTCCTGAAATGGGCCGGCAGCCACATCGCGGTGAGCTTCAGTCCCGACGGCAAGTTCCTGGTCTCGTCGATGCAGGAAAACCAGCTGCATGGCTGGCGGCTGTCGGACGGCAAGGACATGCGGATGGGCGGCTACCCGGCCAAGATCAAGAGCATGTCTTTCTTCGACAAGGGAAACCTCATGGTCACCGCCGGCGCCAATGGCGCGGTGGTCTGGCCGTTCGCCGGGGCCAGCGGCCCGATGGGCAAGGAAGCCGCCGAGATCGGTTTCTCACGAGACTCCATGGTTGTGCGGGTGGCGGGGGTCGAAAACCTGCCGGTCGCCTTGGCCGGTCAGGACAACGGCAAGATCTGGGCGGCGCACATGCGCACTGGCCGCATCGAGACCCTGAAGGCCGAGAAGGGCTCGCCGATCAGCGCGCTCTCGGTCTCGGCCGACGGCAAGCGCCTGGCCTGGGGCGACGAGGATGGCGAGGCGGGGGTGCTGGATATTCCGGACCTCAGCGGACCCCGGACGATCTAGAAAGAGCAAAGGCCCCGCCGCTCGAGCGGCGAGGCCTCGTTCAGAGAGCGGCGAGTCGCAGCTCCAGTCGTCAGGCTATTGGGCGCTAGGCGTGTTGGCGGTGGTCGCGCCGCCGTCGGCGTTGCCGGCCTTTTGCTCGATCTTGTCTGCCTGCTTGTTCAACTCGGTTTCCTTGGCTTCGTTCGGCGTAGCCGCCGCCTTGGCTTCCAGCGAGTCGGCCTGCACTTCGGCGGCCTTGTCCTGCTTGCTTTCACAGGCGGCGACACCGGACACGGCGAACAGGGCGATGGCAGCGAGCGCGATTTTCTTCATGGCAGTTTCCTCTCTAGTGGTGAGATCCAGTCGCTTGGAACCCGCCCAAATCCTCCTCGGGAAAGGGATCGAGCGATTTCCAGAGGGACTCAAGCGTCGCGTTCTATCCAATAGTGAGGCTTCGGAAACGCTCATGCTGGAGGTTTGTTCAATCAAGCGGCGCCGCATGTCGACAAACCGGTCCGCAGCTATTCAAAGCCTCGCATCTCCCCCCAGGCCTCGAACGAATCCCGCCGCGAGCGCCAGCTGTTCACGGCGGCGCCCTCGTCGCGGTAACCCAGGGCCATGCCGGAAAACAGCATGTGGCTGTCGGGCAGGCCGACATGGTCGTGGACCACCTGATGGTAATGAGACCAGAACTCCTGGGCGCAGGTGTCCAGGCCGCGCTCGACGGCCAGCAGCATCAGGGTCTGCATATACATGCCCAGGTCGCTCCACTGCGGCGGTCCGCAGCGGCGATCGACCGAGAAGAACAGCACCACCGGCGCCCCGAAGCTCTGGCCGTTGCTGGCGAACCATTGGAGACGAGCAAGCTTGTCCTCGCGTGGGATTCCAAGCGCGCCGTACATGTCCTCGCCCACCTGGAAGCGGCGGCTGCGCAGGGGTTCCCAGAGATTGGCGGGGTAGACGTCATATTGCGGGGTGTCGGGCGAGGCGACCCGCTGCAACATTGTCGCGCGCAGCGCCGCCAGCGGCCCGCCAGTGATGGCCTGCACCCGCCAAGGCTGGAGATTGCCGCCGGAAGGAGCGCGGGCGGCGGCTTCCAGAAGCTCGCGCAGCAGGGAGCCGTCCACCGGATCGGTCTTGAAGGCGCGCACCGACATGCGGCGGTTCACGGCGTCGAGGACATCCATGCCGAACTCCCTGATTAGCCCCCGCGACAGGGGACGCTCCGATCGTTAGCATCCCGCCGCAGCGTCAAGACAAGAGGCGATCCGTGAAGCTGTTGCGTAATATCTTTCTGGCTCTGTTCATCGTGCTGGTCGCCGGACCGGTGCTGGCGGTGATCGTGTTCCGCTTCGTGCCGCCGCTGGTGACGCCGCTGATGGTCATTCGCGCGGTCGAGGGCAAGGGTCTGGACCACCGCTGGAAGTCGATCGGAAAGGTCTCGCCGGCCCTGCCGCGCGCCCTGATCGCCGCCGAGGACTCCAAGTTCTGCGACCATCGCGGCTTCGACATCGAGGCCCTGCAGAAGGCCTATGCCAACAACGAGAAGGGCGGCAGGATCAAGGGCGGCTCGACCATCAGCCAGCAGACCGCCAAGAACATCTTCCTGTGGCCGGGGCGCTCCTATGTGCGCAAGGGACTGGAGGCCTGGTTCACGGTGCTGATCGAGACCTTTTGGGGCAAGAAACGGATCATGGAGGTCTATCTGAACTCCATCGAGTACGGCCCTGGCATCTATGGCGCCGAGGCCGCCGCGCGGCGCTATTTCGGGGTCGGCGCCGACAAGCTGACGACCGTGCAGGCCGCGCGCCTGGCCGCCATCCTGCCCAGCCCGTTGAAGTGGAAGGTGGTCAAGCCAGGCAAGTACGTCGCCAAGCGCTCGCGCAGGATCGGCGCGGCGTCCGGCACCGTGCGACGCGAGGGCCTCGCGGCCTGCGTCGTCTAGCAAGGAGCTTTCTCTAATGCCCGTAGCACCTGGCCCCGTGCTCGAGACCGAACGCCTGACTCTGCGCCCGACCGCGACGGAAGACCTGGATGGGTGGGCGAGCATGATGGCCGACGAAGAGGTCGCTCGCTTCATCGGCGGCCTGCAGCCCCGTTCGTCCGCCTGGCGCGGCATGGCTTCCATGGCGGGGTCCTGGACCCTGATGGGCTTTGGCATGTTCTCGGTGATCGAGAAGTCCAGCGGCCAGTGGCTGGGCCGGATCGGCCCCTGGCAGCCGGAAGGCTGGCCTGGAACCGAGGTCGGCTGGGGCTTGACCCGCGCCGCCTGGGGCAAGGGCTACGCCGTCGAGGCCGCAACGGCGACCATCGGCTGGGCGTTCGACGAACTGGGCTGGGACGAGGTCATCCACTGTATCGACCCGGAGAACACGCCGTCCCAGAAGGTCGCCGAACGATTGGGTTCCTACAACAAGGGCCGGGGCCAGCTGCCGCCGCCGTTCGCCGACCATGTCGTCGATCTCTGGGGCCAGACCCGGGACGAGTGGCGGGCGCGGCGGAAGCCCTGAACTTTAGAACCAGCCCGCTTCCCGCAAGGCCTTGGCGTAGGCGCGGCTGACCGGGGCCTCGACGCCGCCGCGCAGGGACAGGGTCGCTCGGCCGTCACCGCGTCTGGCGTCCTCGACCGCGTCCTTGGCCACCCACCAGGAGCGGTGGGTCTGGGCGCCGTCTATGCCTTCAAGTTCTGCGACCGCGTCCGACAGGCGCATCAGGATCAGGTCCTCGCCCTTTGAGGTGTGCAGGCGCAGATAGTGGTCCTGCGCCTCGACGGCGCGGATCTCGGCGCCGCGCAGGCGGGGCGGCAGACGATCGAGGAAGCGCGGGGCCGGCGCGCCGACCAATGCGGCGTGGGTCTGGGGCGGTCTGCGCCGAACCAGGAAGTTTAGGGCCGTCATGGCGCTGGTGACCACGAGAACGGGCAGCAGATAGCCCGGCAGCGCCGCCGGACGCGGCGCTCCATGGAAGGCCAGTTCGCTGACCGCCCAGACCACCATGGTGAGGGGCAGGGTGATGCCGATCGCGACCAGTGTTCCATAGAGCCAGGGCCGCTCGTCGGCGCGGCCGTCGCGACCGACGACCTGGCTGACCCCGGCGCCGACCACGGCCCCGGCCACGCATAGACCCACCCAATAGGCGAGGCGGACGAGGAGCGTCGCCTGATGGGTGCCGAAGGCTCCCGTGAGCGCCAGGAACACGCCGGCCACGCCGGAGACCAGCAAACCCCGCATCGCCTCCTTGCTGGTCAACGCCGTTCGCGAAGCGTGAGCGGCGTCAGCCAGCCATTCACGAAAGCGGGGCGGTGACTGACGCAACGGCGATTGAGACACGAGAAGGGCCGCTCCAGGGGTGAGGCGTCGACGCAGCGACGTCGCGGATGGAGATGAAGATGGGCGACCAAAACATGTCAATGCGGCGCGGGGTGTCGAGCCGGCGTTTCCTCGTTCCGTCCCTGGCGGCGGTTACGGTGGCCATCGTCGCCGCAAACCCCGGCGTCCGCGCCGCGCCCGCCCGTTTCCTTGAGCGCTTCGGCTTTGCGCCGCATGCCCCGGATCTGTCTCTGATCGCCGCCGCGCCGCTGGTCATCCAGCTGCACATCGCCGGCGCCCTCGTCGCCCTGGCCATCGGCACGGCTCTTCTGATCGGGGTGAAAGGCAATGGGGTTCACAAGGTCCTGGGCTGGACCTGGGTGGTCGCCATGACCCTGACGGCGGTCAGTTCGCTGTTCATCCGCCATATCAATCACGGCGATTTCAGCTTTATCCACCTGCTCAGCGGCTGGACCCTGATCGCCTTGCCCATGGCGATCTTCGCCATAAGGCGTCGCAACGTCCGCCTGCATCGCAAGATGATGACCGGCATGTTTGTTGGCGGGCTGCTGATCGCGGGCGCTTTCGCGTTCATCCCCGGCCGCCTGATGTGGAACGTCTTCCTCGGCTGAGAACGCGCCTCATCGGCTTCACGCGGCGTCAGCCACTGAAGGTTGGGAAGGGTCGCGGAGCGCCCGGGCCTCGCCCGGATGAGTGTTTAGTTGAGTACCGTTTCGACGAAGACAGACGCTCCGCGTGATCGTTATCCCTCTGGCCGGGGCGCGCAGGTCTCATTCAACCTTTTGCCCCCATCCGGGCTTGCCCCCTTCGAAACCGGACCCAGCCCTTGAGCTGCAGCCACGGCCTTCCCGGGGACCCGGAACGAACCTTCGGACGGGCGGGGACCCTGGCGGTTCCCCGATGAACAGGTTTACGTCCCCTGTCCTCTGATTAAGTCCGCCGGTCCCGCTCTCGCGACTCTGGCAAACCCCGCTCGATCACACCCCAAGGCCCATCAGGTCGCCGGCCGACGTCCCTTCCCTTGCCTTGGGGTGAGATCAGTATGCGGGCGGTTTCAGCGCCGAGGATTGGCGCGATCAAGAATTTTACAAGCCACTGATCTAGCTGGAGTTTGTTTCGAAAAATGCGGGGATGGAGGGCAGCCAATCCCCGTTCTCCGCCGTAATTCCCGCCCTGAAATGAAGCGATACACCGACACCGGAAAAGGTCGCCCGCTGGCGCCGGAAGCGGAGATGCTGATCGTCGGTTCAGGGTGGTTGTCGGACGTCAGCTATTGGCGGCGAGGCCCGGAATGCGCTTGCCGGTGACCCCAGCTAACGTAACGCTCGCCGTTGAAAGTACTGAAGTCATTTTGGTTAATATCCGTGATTTGTATCTATAATTAAGGCGTATTAATGATGAGTTCTATACGCAAACTCGTTAACTCATTTTTTCAACTTGACGTTAAATGCAGTACAATAATCATCTAACATCTGCGGCACTTATTATTATTCCTGTACAATCTCTCTCCGGCGCATTCATATCCAGTCCTGAGGATCTCATGGCCCATTCGGAACTCGACGACCATAACGGCGCTGCGGCGACGAGCGGTGGACCAACGGACGGAACGCCGCACGGAGACGCGGGAGAAGACACGTTGGACGGCGGCCCTGGCGACGACACCATCGCAGGCGGCGCAGGTAGCGATACGATCTCGGGCGGGAACGGCTCCAATTCGCTGCACGGCGGCGAAGGTGACGACCAGATCACCGGCGGCGGCGACGATGACCACATCGACGGTGGCGATGACGATGACGATATCGATGGTGGCGACGGCGCTGATGACATTGATGGTGGCGACGGCGATGACGAAATCGATGGTGGCGAGGGCGCTGACGACATTGATGGTGGCAACGGCGATGACAGCATCCTGGGCGGGGCCAGTAACGACACGATTTCCGGAGGGAACGGGTCCAATACGCTTCGCGGGGGCGACGGCAAGGATCAGGTGAACGGGGGCGACGACGGTGACGACATCAATGGCAATGCCGGCGACGACACCCTCTCTGGCGGACTTGGGGACGACTGGGTTGTCGGCGGCAGGGACAATGACAAGCTAAGCGGAGATTCCGGCCAGGACATCGTCTACGGCAATCTTGGCGACGATGATCTTGACGGGGGCGACGACGACGACATCGTCCGAGGTGGCCAGGGTAATGACACCCTCGCCGGCGGGGCCGGCGACGACTTGCTCTTTGGCGATCGTGGCTCCGACACCCTTACCGGCGGTGCGGGCGGCGACGTATTCCACCTAAGCGCCGGAGCGGGAATTGACCTAGTCACGGACTTCTCGCTTGCCGAAGGCGACCGCGTCCGACTGGACAGCGGGGCGACCTACACAGTCAGCCAAGTCGGCGCCGACACCGTCGTAGACCTGGGCGGCGGAGATCAGATCGTGCTCGCCGGCGTTCAGATGTCCCAACTCACTACCGATTGGCTCTTCGCCGGCTAAATGTTTGGTCCCGGACTTTGATGGGTTGGATCGACGTTGAATCTCTCAGGTTCTTTTGTCCAGATTTTGCAGATGTATTCGTATGGGGTCAGGCCGTTGAGGGTCTTCAGACGGCGCGCGAAATTGTAGGCGTCGATGAAGTCGCCGAGGTGGCGGCGGAGATGATCGTG